>JADJPK010000031.1:300000-600000 GCA_016713305.1 Betaproteobacteria bacterium | reverse complement strand
CCGAAGGCCTGGAGAGGTGCTCCATCCGACCCGCGCACCACGTCCGTGTGAATGCGCACATAGCGAACGCTTCCTCCCGGCAGGACCACGCGGTGGATGAGTTCCCGGACGGCTCCGGAATCCTGCAGGGAGGCCAGCGCGGCACGTACCTCCTCGCGCTCCTCGGGATGGATGCGGTCGATGAGTGCCGTGACGCTCGGTTGCACGAGGCCTGGGGTGTACCCGAGGATCCGATAGGTTTCGTCCGACCACCGCGTCTGGGCAGTCCTCAGATCCCAACGCCAGGAGCCGAGGCGTGCGACCCGCTGCGCGCTGGCCAGCAGCGCCTGATTTTCGAACAGGCCCTCGAACGCTTCCGCCGCGCGGAGGATGTACCGGACGCGATGGCCCAGAATGCCCCAGTTGATCGGCTTGCTGATGAAGTCGGTCGCGCCGGCTTCGTATGCCCGGTTTATCGAGTCCAGATCGTCCAGTCCGGTCAGCATGAGCACGGGAACGTGGCGCCCGAAAGGCATCGAACGCAGCTTCTCGACGGCGGCGTACCCGTCCATTCCCGGCAACATCACGTCCATGAGGACGATATCGGGACGCTGGCGGTCGAAGGCGTCCAGGCCGCTCTCTCCATCCATGGCGACAATGGTACGCAGACCGGCTGCGTCCAGTGTGCGACTGGCGATGAGGCGTATGGTGGGGTCGTCGTCCACGACGAGCGCCACCTGCGGGGTCTTTCGTTCTGATTCCACCATGACGACGTGTTCGTTTCGGACTGCGCTCGCTACCCCCGGGATCATCGAGGTTTAACGGTCGCGCCCTGGCGTTCTTTACGTCTGACGGGTTTATCTGCGCGCGAACGCTCCCGTTCTGCGTTCAGGTGGGTCGCCAGATAGCGTCCGGTGTGGCTTTCCGGTTGCTTGGCTACGCGTGCCGGAGGGCCTTCGGCGACGATGGATCCGCCGCCCTGTCCGCCTTCCGGGCCCAGATCGATGATCCAGTCGGCGGTCTTGATGACGTCCAGATTGTGTTCGATGACCACGACGGTATTGCCCCGGTCCCGCAGGCGGTGCAGCACTTTCAGCAGGAGTTCGACGTCCTGGAAATGCAGGCCGGTCGTCGGTTCGTCCAGGATGTACAAGGTCCGGCCGGTGTCGCGCTTGGATAGCTCAAGAGCCAGTTTCACCCGCTGCGCCTCGCCTCCGGACAATGTCGTGGCGCTCTGGCCCAGCGTGACGTAGCCCAGCCCGACCTCGACGAGGGTGTCGAGCCGGCGTACCACCGGCGGCACAGCGTCGAAGAAAGCCCGGGCTTCGTCGACTGTCAGGCACAGCACATCGTGGATCGTCTTGCCCTTGAAGCGCACTTCCAGCGTCTCACGTCCGTAGCGCTTGCCTTGGCATACATCACAGGGCACATAGATGTCCGGCAAGAAATGCATTTCCACCTTGACGACGCCATCCCCCTGGCAAGCTTCACAGCGCCCTCCCTTGACGTTGAACGAGAAGCGGCCAGGTCCGTAGCCACGTTCCCTCGACAAGGGGACGCCCGCAAAGAGCTCCCGTATGGGGGTGAGCAGTCCTGTATAGGTAGCCGGATTCGACCGGGGTGTGCGTCCGATCGGGCTTTGATCGACATTGACCACCTTGTCGATCTTTTCCAGACCGACGATCTCGTCGTGTTCCGCGGGGTTCTCCTGGCTTCCGTGCAGGTGCTGCGCCGCACCCAGAAACAGGGTGTCGTTCACGAGCGTGGATTTGCCCGAACCCGACACGCCAGTGACGCACACGAACAGGCCCAGAGGAATCTTCGCGTTGACGTGCTTCAGGTTATTGCCACGAGCGTTGCGGATCTCGAGCGACTGTTCCCAATCGGGGCCGTGGACGGTCTCTGGGACCGGAATGCGTCGAACTCCGGACAGGTAACACCCCGTGATCGACGCATCGCTCAGGGCGATCTCTTCTGGCGTTCCGCTGGCCACGACCCTGCCACCATGCACGCCCGCGCCCGGCCCCATGTCCACGACGTGATCCGCCCTGAGGATGGCGTCGAGATCATGTTCCACCACCAGTACGGAGTTTCCGAGATCGCGCAACCGCTCCAGCGTTTCCAGCAGGCGGTCGTTGTCGCGCTGGTGAAGCCCGATGGAGGGCTCGTCCAGCACGTACATCACCCCTGTCAGACCGGTGCCTATCTGGCTCGCGAGCCGGATGCGCTGCGCCTCGCCACCGGATAGCGTATCGGCGGATCGATCCAGGGACAGGTAGTTCAGTCCGACGCTCACCAGGAAGCGGATTCGCGTGCGGATCTCGTGAAGGACCCGGCTGCCGATCGCTTCCCGGGTTCCATCCAGGCGCAGGTCCTGGAAGAACGACAGGCAATCGTCCAGTGCGAGACGCTCGACTTCCGGCAAGGTGCGGTCACCGACGAAAACGTACCGGGCTTCGGGACGCAGCCGGGCGCCGCCGCACGCTTCGCAGTCCGACGCCGTCATATAGCGAGCGAGTTCTTCCCTGACGAGTGGCGATTCGGTTTCTCGATAGCGGCGCTCGATGTTCGGGATGATTCCCTCGAACGCATGTTCCCGGGTGTACTGATTCCCTTTTTCCCCGATGTACACGAAGCGGATCTTCTCCCGCCCGGACCCGCGAAGGACGAGTCGTTTGGCGGCCTCGGGGAGATTCTGGAAGGGCGCATCGAGATCGAAGCCGGCGTGCGAGGCCAGACTTTCCAGCATCTGGTGGTAGAACTGATTGCGTCGATCCCATCCCTTGATGGCGCCGGCGGCGAGCGATTGATGCGGGAATGCCACGACCTTGTCCGGATCGAAGAAGCTGACATGCCCGAGCCCGTCGCATTCAGGGCATGCACCGGCCGGGTTGTTGAAGGAGAAGAGGCGAGGCTCCAGATCGGGGGCGCTGTAATCGCAATGGGGGCAGGCGTAACGGGACGAGTAAGCGTGTTCCACGCCGTTGTCCGTGTCGACCACCAGCACCCGGCCGTTCCCCAGTCGCATGGCGGTTTCCACGGATTCAGCCAACCGCTGGCGGCTGTCTTCGCGCGCCCGCAGCCGATCGATGACGACCTCGATGTCGTGGTGCCGGCTCTTGACGAGCTTTGGCGGGGGGTCCAGGTCCTGCAACTGGCCGTCGAGCCGGATGCGAACAAATCCCTGGGCGCGCAGATCTTCGATGAGTTCCCTGTGTTCCCCCTTGCGGCCGGACAGAACCGGGGCCAGCACCATGATCCGGACATCGGGAGGAAAGGCAAGGACGGTATCGACCACCTGCGAGACCGTTCGCGCCTGCAGCGCGATGCCATGGGTCGGGCAACGCGGTTCTCCGACCCGGGCAAACAGCAGGCGCAGGTAATCGTGGATCTCCGTGATGGTACCCACGGTCGATCGAGGATTGTGGCCGGCCGCCTTCTGTTCGATGGCGATGGCCGGAGACAGTCCCTCCACCAGATCGACATCCGGTTTCTCCATGAGGTGAAGGAACTGCCGTGCGTAGGCGGACAGCGACTCGACGTACCGCCGCTGACCTTCAGCGTAGAGGGTGTCGAACGCAAGAGACGACTTGCCGGACCCCGATATGCCCGTGATCACCACCAGCCGGCCACGAGGCAGGTCCAGGTCGACGTTCTTGAGATTGTGGGTGCGTGCACCGCGTACCCGTATGAATTCCATCTTTGATCCGGAATGCGCATGCCCGGCATGCCCGGGCAATCGGCTAATATACCCGCCCTCGCATTCGCGTCCCAACCTGTCGTCCTTTCGTGTCCAAATCCTCTCGTGGCGACCGCATGACGGCCTTCGAACTGCGGTCGTCCCTGGCACTTGCCGCCGTGTCCGGGCTGCGCCTGCTCGGCATGTTCATCATCCTTCCGGTCTTCGCGCTCTATGCCGAGACGCTTCCCGGAGGCGCCAGCCACACCATGATCGGAATCGCGCTTGGCGCCTACGGGCTCACGCAGGCGCTTCTGCAGGTGCCGTTCGGATGGGCGTCGGACCGATGGGGCCGCAAGCCGACCATCTACGTGGGTCTGCTTCTGTTCGCGGCCGGCAGCTTCATTGCCGCGTCAGCCTCCGATATCTATTGGGTGACCGCGGGGAGAATCGTCCAGGGCTCAGGCGCGGTATCCGCGGCGGTCATCGCGCTGACGGCGGATCTCACGCGAGAAGTGGTTCGTACCAAGGCGATGGCGATCATCGGTGTCACCATCGGTGTCACCTTTGCCGTCTCCATGGTGCTGGGGCCGGTGCTTGACCGGTGGATCGGCGTGCCTGGCATCTTCGCCCTGACCGGCATTCTCGCCATCGCCGCGATGGCGCTGGTTCGATTCGGCATCGCCGATCCAGCCGAATCCATTCCTGTCCTGAAGGCCCGCGCGTCGTTTGGGGAAGTCTTTCTCGATCCGCAGCTCCAGCGTCTCAATGTCGGAATCTTCGTCTTGCATGCCATCCTGATGGCGTTGTTCGTGGTCGTTCCGTTCGGATTGCGCTCGGCAGGTCTGCCTGCGTCGGAACACTGGACCGTCTATCTCCCCGTGATGGCGGCGTCCTTCGTCATGATGGTGCCGCTCATCGCCTACTCCGAAAGGAATCACCGGCACAGGGAAGCGTTTGTCACGGCGATCGGTTTGCTGCTCGTGTCCGTCGCAGTGATGATGGCGCTGGAACGCAGCGTGGCCAACCTGTTCTCGGGCCTTCTGATCTTCTTCTTCGCATTCAACTTCCTCGAAGCGAGCCTTCCGTCGCTTGTTTCCAGGGTAGCGCCCGCTCATGCCAAGGGCGCAGCGGTGGGCGTCTACTCGAGCATCCAGTTTCTCGGCACTGCGCTCGGCGCCGCCGCAGGAGGCTGGTTGTCGCATCATGGCGGTGAATCCTCGGTATTCATGTTCTGCGGGGTACTGGCGCTGGTCTGGCTTGTGGTCGCGTTCGGCATGTCCGTACCCGTGACCAAGACGTATCCGGTGCCCCCCATGGATTCGCTCAGGGCGGATGGCCTGGTGGAACAACTCGGGGCTCTGCCAGGTGTGAAGGAAGTACGCATCCTCTCGTCTGGTGATACCGCCCAGTTGAAAGTGGACACCGCCCGATTCGATGAGGACAATGCCCTGAAACTCATTCACGGGGAGATGCCGCAGTGGCTTCCGTCAACAAAGTGATTCTCGTGGGCAATCTCGGACGCGATCCCGAAGTCCGTTACACGCCCGACAACAGTGCCATCACTAACATCAGCATCGCGACGACCGATGTCTGGCGCGACAAGAACGGCGACAAGCAGGAAAGGACCGAGTGGCATCGCGTCGCGTTCTTCGGGAAGCTCGCGGAGATCGCCGGCGAGTACCTGAAGAAAGGCAGCCAGGTCTATGTCGAAGGCCGGCTGCAGACGCGCAAGTGGCAGGACAAGGATGGCCAGGACCGTTACACCACCGAGATCGTCGCTGATCGCATGCAGATGCTCGGTTCAAGGGGTGGGATGGGCGGCGCCGATGCGGTCGACATGGACTCCGCTCCTCCACCCAGCCGAGGTAGCGCGCCTTCGTCGGGCCGCTCTTCTTCCGGCGGCAAGTCCGGTTCCAAGTTCGACGATCTCGAAGACGACATACCTTTCTGACGGATGGAGCGGTTGTCACTCGTTGCAATACGTGCGAGGCCCCGTGTCGCGTTTCGTCGTCCGTCGATCCTTGCCGATGAGTCGGAAGCCTCCTCATAGGGTCTGCCCATGAAAGCGTACGAACTGCAGTCTGTCCTCGGTCTGGACAGCCTTACGCGCGTCGAGCGTGAGCCACGTCGTCCCGGACATGGCGAGGTACTGATCCGCACGACTGCGTGGTCGCTCAATTACCGCGACACGCTCGTGGCCCGCGGCGCGTACGGCGCACCGCCTCGCGCCGGGTTGATTCCTCTGTCGGACGGCGTCGGTTTCGTGGAGGACACCGGACCGGGCGTTTCACGGGTAAAGGCGGGCGACCGCGTGGCCGGGTGCTTCATGCAGCGGTGGCTTGCCGGGGAGATCACTTCGGACGCTGCCACATCAGCCCTGGGTGGCGCGATCGACGGGATGCTCGCCGAGTATGTCGTGCTGTCTGAACAGGGAATCGTGAAGGTTCCCGCACATCTCACCGACGAGGAGGCTGCCTGCCTCCCTTGCGCGGCTGTGACGGCCTGGAACGCGCTCGTGCGCGAAGCGCACGTGAGGGCAGGAGACACGGTGGTGCTGCTGGGAACAGGCGGCGTATCGCTGATCGGGTTGCAGTTCGCCAAGATGCACGGTGCGCGCTGTGTCGTGACCTCGAGCAGTGACGACAAGCTCGAGATCGCGAAACGTCTGGGCGCGGACGCCGTCGTGAACTACCGGACCACCCCGGACTGGGAAAGGTCCGTGCTCGAGTTCACCTCCGGGATGGGCGCGGACATCGTGCTGGAAGTGGGAGGTGCGGGGACGTTCGACAAGTCCCTCGCGAGTCTCCGGTTCGGAGGGCGGATGTGCCTCATCGGAGTACTGACCGGGACGGCCGGGCCGGTCAGCACCGCTGCCATATTGCGCCGCCATATCCGCGTACATGGCATCTACGTGGGTTCCCGGGAGATGTTCGAGGAAATGAACCGGGCCATCGCGGCAAGCGGAATGCGCCCCCACATCGGACGGAGCTTCGGGTTCGAAGAGGCTCGATCCGCGTACGAGTACCTGCTTGGCGCCGCTCATGCGGGCAAGGTCACGATTCGGATGTGATGCTCTGTCCTGGGTGGACTGGACTTCTCCGGTACGGTAGCCGCTTTCGAAGCCGGCGCGTGTGCGGTGTCTGGGGACGAGTGCCGCGCATGTCCCGCACGAGGGTCACTCCCAGGCGATGCCTTCGTCCCAGAACGGCATCGGTCCGAAGGCTTCGACACAGTGATCGATGAAGGCGCGCAGCTTGGGAGCGGGGGGGCGGCCAGGGAGATAGACGGCCAGCAATTCGCTTTCCTGGAACGGGCGGTACTCGTGCAGCACGCTGCGCAGGGTCCCCGAGCGCAGATCGGGTCCCGCGATGAAGGTGGGCAGTACCGCGAGACCGAGGCCGGACAGTACGGCGTCGCGGATAGCCAGGCTGGAGTTCACCCTGAAATTGCCCGAGGCAGAGGCGCTGAAGACACCCTCGCCCCGTCTGAAGCGCCAGGCACCTGCCTGCTGCAGGTCCGGATAGACGATGCAATTGTGGTGAACGATATCCGCAATCGATGCCGGCTCGCCGTGGCGTTCGAGATACTGGGGCGAACCGCATAGCACCCAGCGAATGGGCGCCAGCGAGCGGGCGACCACATTCTCGGATGCCGACGGCGCCAGGATGATCGCAGCGTCCAGGCTTTCTTCCACGAGATCCGCCGCGACACTGTCCCGGCAAGTCAGGTCGACCTCCACTTCAGGGTATCGGCGAAGAAACGAGGCGACGACCGGCCCCATGTGCAGCATGCCGAACGTCCAGGGCGCGCTTACCCGCAACCGGCCACGCGGCTCCGACTGCAGGTGGGCCACGGCAAGATCCACCTCTTCAGCCTCGTGCGCGATGCGGGCGCAGTGTTCGTAGACGGTGGCGCCGACCTCGGTCACGGAGAGCTTTCGCGTCGTTCGATTGAGCAGCCGGGCGCCGAGAGACTTCTCCAGCCTCGCCACGTGCTTGCTGACCATGGACGGTGACATGCCCAGCCGGCGACCTGCTTCGGAGAAACTCTGGGCCTCGACGACACGCGCGAACACGACGAGACTCGGGAGGTTTTCCATTCGTTCTTGTCCTGAGGGGAAACAGAGCTTTTCCCGGATGCGCAGCCTCACGGTCTGCGCGAGGTCCTACTATAGTGGCTTCCTGGCCGCAGTGGCCGTTGGCACAATCCGCAGACTGATCGCAGCCGCACTGGGCCGGCTGCGCACCGAGGACTCACCATGGCATTGTTGAACGTAACGCTCGCCGACAAGTACCTGCTCGACAAGGGACGGATCTTCATCACCGGCACACAGGCCCTGGTCCGTCTGCCCCTGATGCAGCAGCGTCGGGACGCGGCGGCCGGCTACAACACTGCCTGCTACATCTCCGGCTACCGCGGCTCTCCGCTGGGGGGCTACGATCAGCAGTTGACGTCCGCTTCGAAATTCCTGAAAGAACACAATATCCATTTCCAGCCTGGCGTCAACGAGGACCTTGCCGCGACGGCATGCTGGGGCAGCCAGCAGGCGCATCTCAACGGCGATTCGAAGTTCGACGGCGTGTTCGCGGTCTGGTACGGAAAGGGTCCCGGTGTGGATCGCACCGGAGACGCGTTCCGGCACGGCAACCTCGCTGGCACGGCGCCGCTCGGCGGCGTACTTGCCTTGATGGGGGACGATCACACCTGCGAATCGTCCACCACGGCCCACCAGAGCGAGTTCGCCATGGTCGACGCGATGATGCCGATCCTGAATCCGGCGGGCGTGCAGGAACTTCTCGATTACGGCATCTACGGATGGGCGCTGTCACGCTACTCCGGGTGCTGGGTCGGTCTCAAGAGCATGAAGGACACGATCGATGCAACGGCGTCGGTCGATGTGGATATCGACCGGGTCAGGATCCGCATCCCGGAGGACTTTGCCGTGCCGGAGGGTGGCGTGCACATCCGCTTCCCGGATCCGCCCCTTGACCAGGAATCACGGCTTCACAATGTGAAGATCGAAGCGGTCAGGGCGTTCGCGCGCACGAACCGGATCGACCGCACCGTGATCGATTCGCCTGATGCCAGGATCGGGATCATCACGTGCGGCAAGTCGTACATGGATGTGCGCCAAGCGCTTCAGTACCTCGGCATCGACGAGAAGGAAGCGCAGCGTCTCGGTCTGCGGGTCTACAAGGTCGGAATGACGTGGCCCCTTGAAACCGAGGGTGTGCGCGAGTTCGCGAAGGGCCTCGAGAAGATCATCGTCGTCGAGGAAAAGCGCGGGCTCGTGGAGCCCCAGCTCAAGGAAGCCATCTACGGCATGGCGCTCGCCCCGGCCGTCATCGGCAAGAAGGACGAGAACGGACAGACCCTCTTCCAGAGCAATGCAGCGCTCGATCCCAACTGGATCGCCATCGTGATCGGCCGGCAACTCGCCGAGCGGACGAACGATCCTCAACTCAGGGCACGGGTCGCGGAACAGGAGGAACTGCAGAACCGCGTCCCGGAGAACCCCGCCATGGACCGGACGCCGTATTTCTGCTCGGGATGCCCGCACAACACCGGTACGCGCGTGCCGGAAGGAAGCCGTGCCATGGCGGGCATCGGCTGTCATTTCATGTCCCAGTGGATGGATCGCAACACGGCTGGCTATACGCAGATGGGTGGCGAGGGCGCCAGCTGGATGGGAATGGCACCTTTCGTGAAGACACGGCACATCTTCCAGAACATCGGCGACGGTACGTACTTTCATTCCGGCTCTCTGGCTGTCCGGGCTGCGGTCGCCAGCGGTGCCACCATGACATACAAGATTCTCTACAACGATGCCGTAGCCATGACGGGCGGGCAGCACGTCGACGGACAGCTTACCGTCCCGCAGATCACCCAGCAGATGGCGGCCGAAGGTGCCAGGCGCATCGCCGTGGTCACCGATCAACCGGAAAAATATGGATCCGCAGCCGCATTCGCCCCGGGCGTCACGGTGCATCACCGCGACGACTACGAATCCGTCCAGAAGGAGTTTCGAACGGTGGAGGGGGTTTCGGTGATCGTCTATGACCAGACGTGTGCCGCCGAGAAGCGCCGCCGCCGCAAGCGCGGGCAGTTTCCCGCAGGCCCCGGCGCGCGTCTTCATCAACGACGCCGTGTGCGAAGGCTGCGGCGATTGCGGCGTCAAGTCCAATTGTGTATCGGTGACCCCACTGGAAACGGAGTTCGGGCGCAGGCGGGTGATCGACCAGTCGGCCTGCAACAAGGATTACTCGTGCGTAAAGGGCTTCTGCCCGAGTTTCGTCACCGTTCACGGTGGCGGTGTGCGCAAACCGCCGGCCCGCGCGGGTGGGACCCCGGACACAGGTTCGGAAGTGCCCTTTCCCGTGCTGCCCGAACCTGCGTTGCCTGCTCTCGACGAGCCTTTTGGCGTGCTGGTGACGGGCGTGGGTGGCACTGGTGTCGTGACCATCGGCGCGATCGTGGGCATGGCAGCTCATCTGGAGGGGAAGGGATTTGCGGGTCTCGACATGGCGGGGCTGGCTCAGAAAGGAGGGGCCGTCTGGAGCCACCTGCAAATCGCGAAGCACCCGGAAGACATCAAGACCGTCCGTCTGGGCGCGGGTGGTGCCAGGCTGGTGCTCGGTTGCGATCTGGTCGTCTCGGCAAGTCAGAAGACGATGGCGGCGACCAGGCACGGTACGCGGATGGTCGTGAACACCCACGAGCAGATGACCGGCGATTTCACCCGCAAGGCCGACTTCCGTTTCCCGCGTGAATCGCTGCGCAAGACCATCGTCGATGGAGTGGGCGAGGGGAATGCGGAATTCGTTTCCGCTTCGCGGCTCGCCACGAGCCTCATGGGCGATTCCATAGCCACCAACATGTTCATGCTGGGTTTCGCGTTCCAGCAGGGTCTTGTTCCGGTGTCGAGCGAGGCGATCGGCAAGGCCATCGAAATGAACGGCGCCGCTGTGAAGATGAATCAGGCTGCCTTTCTCTGGGGCCGGCGCGCAGCCCATGATCCCCAGGCGGTGGAGCGTCTTCTCCAGCCAAGGGCCGACGCTCCCTTGCCCTCACTTTCCCAGACGCTGGATGAGTTGATCGAGCGCCGCGAACGATTCCTCGAGGAGTACCAGGACTCGGCGTGGTCTCGGCGCTATCGCGGGCTGGTGGAAGAAGTGCGCAGGGCGGAAGCGGCGCAGGCGAAGGGTTTTACCGGACTCACCGAGAGCGTTGCACGCAATCTGTTCAAGCTCATGGCCTACAAGGATGAGTACGAAGTGGCGCGGCTGCATTCGGATCCGGAATTTCGCAGAAAGCTGGAGGCGCAGTTCGAAGGTCCTTACCAGTTGAGGTTCCACATGGCGCCCCCGCTTTTCGCGCGACGGGATAGGGAGACGGGCCAACTCATCAAGCGGGAATACGGGCCATGGGTGATGACGGCATTCAAGCTCCTTGCGCGTCTGCGTTTCTTGCGGGGTTCCGCTCTGGACATCTTCGGATACACCCAGGAACGGAAAACCGAACGTGCACTCATCGGGGAATACGAGTCCTCCATCCGCGAAATCCTGGGGCGCCTCGATCACTCGAATCATGGACTGGCCGTGCAGATTGCCTCCATCCCCGATGAGATTCGCGGTTTCGGACACGTGAAGGAAAGGAATCTGGAGGCTGCCCGCAAGAAGCAGGTAGAACTTCGCGCTGCATTCGCCGCAGGCGGGGCGGTTCAGCGGCAGGCCGCCTGACCGGCGGGCGTAGCCTGATCCTTCCGGGGGCGCCCCTCGAGGGAGGTACGCGGGGTTGTTGCGCTTGGCAAAGGCGGCTCAGCCGGACCAGGTTCTGAGAGCGCGGCAACGGCACGTTCGGGTAGCGGGGGAGTGCCGGGGCTTCATCCGCGCGAAGGATGGTGGCATCATAGATGTTTGGAGCCAACAACTTCGCGCCTTTACATTTGCCGGCGCGGTACGGGGGCAGTGCCGCCCGCGGAGACTCCGAGACCGGGTCCCGAATCGGACCTCTGCCCGGGGCCGGCAATCGCCCCCCAGGCGGCGCAGACCCAGAAGAAGCCACGTGGATAAACGCTACCCCGATCCACCCGAGAAGTGCGCTGAGTATCTGAGAATGGCCCTCGTCCTGATGACCAAGCAGGACGCGGGGGTTCATCCCATTTCCTATGCCGTCTGGTATGAGTACGTGTCCGGGGGCAGCGTCGACCTCAAGAAGGAAATCGACGCGCTGACCCAGAACAGCCGGAAATTGGACGAGGAATCGACCCGGCGTCTCTACGAACAGTACGTCGCCGAGCTGGATACCGATACGGTGTCTCGACTTGGAGACAACCTCAAACGCGTGATGAACGAGGTTTCCGACTCCACATCGGTTGTGGACGTCGAAGCAGGTCACTACGGTACCAAGCTGGAAGAGATCGGCACGCGCCTGGAGGGCGGATCCGTGCCCCAGCCGGAATTCGAAGGCATCGTGAAATCGGCCTTCATGGATACCGTGCGCATGCGGGCGACGGTGAGCACCATCCAGGAGCGCCTTTCGGCAAGTCAACGCGAAATCGACGATCTGCGCCGCGAACTCGCGCGTGTCCGGGAAGAGAGCATGGTCGACAGCCTCACCGGCTTGCTCAACCGGCGTGCCTTCGATCGACGGATCAACGACCTTATCGAGGCTGCCGGAAACGATTCGGACACCTTCAGTCTCATCGTGGCCGACATCGATCATTTCAAGCGCATCAACGACGGTTACGGGCATCTGTTCGGCGATCGGGTCATCCGTGCCGTCGGGGCGGCTCTGAAATCGGGCGTCAAGGGAAAGGATTTCGTCGGGCGTTACGGCGGGGAGGAGTTCGCGATCCTGCTTCCGGTCACGCCGCTCACGGGCGCATGGGCCGTTGCTGAGGGGGTGCGGCGTCTTGTCGCAGCCAGCCGGATCCGCCGTCTCAACAACGATGAGGTCGTTGGCAACATCACGGTCTCTGCCGGAGTGGCCATTCACCGATCGGGCGAATCCGCCCAGTCGGTGTTCGAGCGCGCCGATGCGGCGCTCTACCGCGCAAAGCGCAATGGCAGGAACCGGGTCGAGACAGCCGACTGACGAAATCCCGGGGGCGCGGCAACCCAACTCCGCGCGCCTTTGCAGTGGCGATGTGGTACCTTCCGACGGAACCAGACCAATAACGGTATCGCGACCCTTTCTGGGCGAGGGAAGAAGGACTCATGGCCATCAAGACGCTCGTGCTCTTCGATCACGGGCCCTTCACGGAAACCCTGCTGAACGTCCTCCCGGAGCTCGGTGGTGACGTCGACGTAAGGCTCATCACCAACGCAGCGCCGGGCAGTCTTTCCCTAAGAGAGTTCGAGGATGTCCAGCTCTTGCTCGTGGACCTCGACCGATTCGGTACCGACTCGCTCGTGAGGCTTGCCGAACTGGGGCGGCGGAATCAGCGGTTGAGGGTCGTCGTATTCGGCGTCGCCGACGATCCGGAGACCGACCTTGGGATGTTGGGCGAGCATGGTATTGCTTACATTCCCAAGAGTTACGGCAAGGCCATGATCGTTCCGGCCTTGCGACTGGTCCTATCCAGTGACGCGGAAGAAGCCGACCGTTCTTTCGGCGTGGCCCGCCCCGCCGGAGTATCGGCCGATGCGGCCACTGTTCCGTCGCTGAGAGACCTTGGCCTGACGGATGCCGAAGCCGAAGTCCTGGGTCTGGCTTCGCAAGGAAAAACCAACCACGAAATCGCCCTGGCGCTGGACAAGAGCGAGGGGACCGTACGCATTCAGATGAGCGCCATCCTGCGCAAGCTGAAGGTGCGGAACCGGAGCGAGGCCATCATCGTGGCCATGCGGGTCATCAAGGTGGTTCGCTCGCAGATCGAGCACGCGGAGCAAGGAGAGCTCGACATCGGGTTTCTGCTGCCGCACATGGAATACCGCCGCTATCCGGCGGGGGCACGCCGTGTTCCGGAAGGGCGACATCGCCGACGAGTTGTACCTCATCCAGCGAGGCACTGTCAGTCTTCCGGGAGATAGACAAGGAACTCGCCCAGCACGATCTCTTCGGGGAGATGGGCATCTTCGCACCGGACCACAAGAGAACCTGCAGTGCCGTCTGCGTGACGGATGTGGATCTGTTCGCTCTCAGCGAAGACAAGGTCAAGCAGGCCTACTACCTGAACCCCGGCTTTGCGATGTTCGTTCTCAACGTGATCACGGCCCGGCTGCTGGGCGACCGGCGCGTCTGAGCGCTTCCGCACCGGCATGGCCGGTGCGCACCTTTCCAATCCCTCGGCATCACAGGGCGGGTATGTGTCCGCCCCCCATTCCATTATGACGATCCGCGTATGGCCGCGCGCCCTTCGCACGCGGATAGTGGAGCCCGTAGACAGTCTCATCTCTTCCCTCTTCGGGCGCCCCATGGCGCCTTTTTTTTGGCGTGAGTGATGGCCATCAGTGTGCGGGAAACAGCATTCCCTCGCGCAGCTGGTCTTCTGTCAGTCCAGGTCCGTTGACGAACCCCTGCATGTAGCGGCACCCCCACGACTCCAGCAATTCATGGTGACGAGGGGTCTCCACCCCCTCCGCCACGACATGCAGTCCGAGAATCTCGCCCATGCCCATGACGGCACGCACCAGCATCGCGTCGTTCGCATCGCCAACGATATCCTGAACGAATGACCGATCGATCTTGACCGCAGTCACCGGGAAGCGCTGCAACGTGGTGAGAGATGAGTAACCGGTGCCGAAATCGTCCAGGGCGAGTCTCACGCCCAGTTCGTTCAATCGAGCCAGGGTTTCACTTGCGTGCACCTGGTCCTGCAGCAAAGCCGTCTCGGTGAACTCCAGTTCCAGCTGGCTTGCTGCAAGACCGTGCTGCTTGAGCGTGTTGGCGACCAGTTCCGCGAAGTCCGGTTCTCGCAACTGGTAAGGTGACACGTTCACCGCAAGCTGGTCCACATCCGCGTGCGCATCGAGAGCCTGACGGAATCGCTGACAGGCGCGCTGCAGCACCCACTCTCCGATCGGAATGATGAGGCCCGTTTCCTCGGCCACCGGAATGAATTCAGCCGGCGGAACCCAGCCGTGCGTCGGGTGCTCCCAGCGCAGCAGGGCTTCCAACGCGCGGATTCGCCTGCCTCCGGCAACGCTGGTCTGTGGCTGGAAGACGAGATGCAGTTCGCCTCGCGGCATCGCGTGGCGCAGTTCGGTCTCGAGCCACAGCCGTTTCTGCGTGCGTTGGTGCAGTTCTGCGGTGAAGAACTGATAGCCGTTGCGGCCCCTTTCCTTGGCGCGGTACATCGCTGCGTCCGCGTTCTTGATCAATTCGCCGGGGGCATGGGCGTCGTCTGGAAAGAGCGTGATGCCGATGCTGGCCGATATCTGCATCTCGACACCGTTCAGATTGAACGGCTGGCTCAGCACGCCGATGATCTTCTTTGCCGTGATGGCGGCGTCTTCAGGATGCCGCAGTTCTTCCAGCATCACCACGAATTCGTCACCCCCGAGTCGCGCGACCAGGTCGCTCTTGCGGATGCAGTCCTTGAGCCGCTGGGCGGCGGCGACCAACAGCGCATCCCCGGCGTCGTGCCCCAGCGTATCGTTGATCAGCTTGAAGCGGTCGAGATCGATGAACAGAAGCGCGAGCGGCTTGCTGCTTCGATGCGCCAATGCAATGCCGTGTTCCACCTTCTCGTGGAACAAGGTGCGATTGGGAAGATCCGTAAGTTCGTCGTAGTACGCGAGGCGATAGAGGCTGTGCTCCGCGTCCTTGAGCCTGCTGATGTCCGAGAAGGTTGCCACGTAGTGCTTGACCGGGCCGTAGTCGCTGCGCACCATGCGGACACTCAACCACATCGGATACTGACGGCCGTTCGGACGCTGCGCCCAGATCTCCCCGTGCCAATGGCCTTCGCGCCGCAATGCCTTCAGCGGCGCACGCGAATTCTCGGCCAAGGCTCCCGCGAGGCGAAGATTCAGCACTCGCCACCGGCGGCCTATCAGTTCCCGGCTGGCGTACCCCGTAATGCTGTATGCAGCCTGGTTCGCGCTTTCTATCCTGCCGCGGGCATCGAGCACCAGAATGCCCTCGGTCGCATTGTCGAAGACGGCCGCTGTGAGCTTGAGCCGCTCCTCGCTGATGCGATGAACCGTGGTGTCGGTGTGCGCAATCACGGCGCCCCCGGTACCGTTGCGCAGCGGAGTGACGGTCATGGTGAACCAGCGCTCGCCTTCCGGCGTCGCGCACGGGTATTCCACCTGCGTGTGTGATTGCTCCGCCTGGAGCACCTGCTCGATGGCCCGCAGCGCCAATCGGACGTCCGGGTCCGACCCAGCAGCCTTTCGCACCACATCGAGGTAGTTGATGCCGGGCCGCGTTCCCGGCGCGGGTTCCCCGCGACCATTGCGGCTGAAGTCGTCCCATGCCTGATTCACCATGACGATGTAGCCGGCAGCATCGATGACCGCGATGTTCGAAGCCAGGGAGTCGAGCACCGCCCGAAGCTGCTCGCGTTGACTGCGCGCATCCACTTCCGCTGTCCTGCGGGCAGTAATGTCCATGGACATCGCGCACACCGCGCGGATCTTGCCGTCGTGCGTGAACAGAGGAAATCTCGACGTGACGAAGACGTGCTCGCCGTCCGCAAGACGCAATCGGCCCTCGGTCTCCACCGTACCCCGCCATCGTGGACGACTTCGATCTCACGTTGCCGGAAGTAGCGAATGGCTTCGGGAGTGAGGACCTCCTGCTGCGTCATGCCGATCGCCGACGCTGACGGGATATCGAATGCCTTCAGGAAACTGGGATTGGCGTACTCGGATCCGGCCCTGGAGGTCCGTTACCGACACCAGCGCCGTCGAGTGCTCCATGATGGCGTCGAGCTGATCATGCGCTTCTTTCTGCGCATGCTCGCTGACGCGGAGGTCTGTCCGGTCCACGAAGGTCAGCACCGCGCCAAGAAGCTCGCTCGACGGACCGATCCAGGGAGACATGTGAAGCAGCTGGAATCTGTCTCCCATCGGGATCATGTGCTGACGCGCCCGCCGTTCCGTCATCACGACCGCCAGCCGCTCTTCCAGGTCGGGCACGTTCGCACTGCGCCGGATCTCGGCCAGAGAGCAGGGGACGACGATGTCGAGCATCGCGGCAGCCGCAGCGTTGGTGCGCACGATGCGCAGATCGTGGTCCACTACGATCAGAGCGAATCCCATGCTGTGCTGGATATGCTCGAGATCCGAATTGGCGGTGAGGAGATCGGCTGATTTCGCCTCGAGCCCTCATTGACGGTGATGAGCTCTTCATTGGCCGACTGAAGTTCTTCGTTGGAGGTTTCGAGTTCCTCGTTGGTTGTCTGCAGTTCCTCGTTGGTCGCCTGCAGTTCTTCGTTGACGGACTGCAGTTCCTCGTTCGAGGTCTCCAGTTCCTCGATCACGGTCTGCAGATGTTCCCGGGTGAGTCTCAGCTCCTGTTCCAGTTCGCCGTCGAGTGGGCCTGACTCCTCCTCGGAGCCGGGTGCCCCTCCACGACAGGGTTCGAACACCACCAGGAGCGCGCTCGGACCAAGCCGCATCGGGTAGAGGGCGATGCGCACACGTCGGCTTGCGGTCCCGGTTCCGATCTTGTGCGGGCGTCCCAGGAGCGGCTCGCCACCGGCCTGGAACCGATGGGCGAGTATCTGGAAGTCCGATCGCACGGACGAATGGATGAGCTCCGGAAGGCTCAGTGTCGCCTTGCCCTCCCCCAGGCGCACATAGGGACTGACGTCCCCTATCACATGAACGATTTCCTGGCGATCATTGAGAATGACGGCCGGCGGCAGATACGCCTGGGCCGCCAGCGCCAGGAACTCCGCGTGGGAAGGCGGGAGATCCGTTTCGCGCGCCGGCTCGGTCGCTCTTGGAGCTGTCGCGATCCAGCCGACGGACCGTCGATTCCCGTGTGGTCGGTAGAGGCGGGCGGCCTTGTCCACCTCGGTGAACTTGCCGTCGTGACTCTTGACGCCTTCCGATCGTCCCAGAAAGAGCAGCCCATCCGTCTTGAGGGCATATTGGAATAAGTCCAGTACCCGTTCCTGGAGTGCGGCATTGAAGTAGATGAGCACATTGCGGCAACTGATCAGATCGACCCTGCCGAAAGGCGGATCCTTCGTGAGGTCGTGGCGCGAGAACACGACTACGTCCCGGATGCGCTGGCTGATTTCCATGCCGTCCGTGACGCTGCGGAAATGCTCGCGGATGCGAGCTGCATCGAGACTACGAAGCGACTTGGCCGCGTAGACGCCGCGCCGAGCGACCTTCATGGCGTTCTCGTCGATGTCTGTCGCGAAAATCTGGCAGCGATGGGGGCCGAATTCTTCGCCCAGCGCTTCGGCCATTAGAATGGCAAGCGAATACACCTCCTCTCCGGTGGCGCATCCGGGCACCCAGACCCTGAACCTCTGGACCGCGGGACGGGTGGCGAAGCGCTTGTGCAACTCGGCCCCGAGGATCTCGTAGGCGGGGCCGTCCCGGAAGAAGCTGGTCACCGAGATGAGGAGATCCTGGCGCAGGAGATCGAGCTCCTCGGGATGACGCTCGGTGAACTCCAAGTACCCTTCGAGCGAGCCGACGCCGCAGGCATTCTGGCGCCGTTCCAGGCGCCGCAAGAAGGTCGCCCGCTTGTAGTCTGCGAACGCGACCTCGGTTCTTGCGTAGAGTCGGGTGAACAGCGCTTGAAGGGGGTCGTTCCCCGCAATGGGCGCCGGAATGGCCGCTTCGCCTGTCGAATGAAGCATCTCCCCGATGGCGTCGGCGGTTTCGGCCGGCGTCACGAGACGCTCGGTGCAACCTGTCCGGAGCGCCGCCTGGGGCATGCCCGGGTACTTCGCGCTGGTGGGCAGTTGCGCCAGAATCCGCCCGCCGTTCGCATGAAGCGATCGAACGCCTTCGGCTCCGTCGGATCCGGTGCCGGAGAGGATCACGGCGATGCTGCGGGTGGGGCATTCTTTCGCCAGGGACCGGAGAAAGACATCGACGGAAGGGACCGGATGCGTGTTCTGCTGCGGCACTTGCAGCACCAGTCGTCCCTCCTGGAGGACGACGTGCCGATTCGGCGGGACCACGTGAACGGTGTTGGGCCGCGGCTGCTCGCCATCCACGATGTCGCGAACATCGAGCGCGGTCATCCGGCGGATCAGAATGGAGAGCATGCTTGGGTGGTTGGGCGAAAGATGCTGCACCACCACGAACGAGGCTCCCAGATCGGTCGGGATTCGTGAGAAGACGCTCCCCAGGGCTTCCAGCCCACCGGCCGACGCACCGATCGCGACGATCGGACAGCCCGGACGTCTTGCGTCACGGGCCTGCCCCAGTTCACTATCTGACCCGGCGCCCCCTGGCTCCGCGACCTTGTCCTTCACCTGCGTGCCTCCAACGAACCGGTTGAGCAGCGATGATCTTTTCGAACATTGCCGCAAGCTTATGCGGTACTGTCAATCCTGTCACATGGCGCGCGATCTTGGGGCGTCGGCAACGACCGGTCGTGCCCGGTACCTTCACTGCATGAGGAATGCATGAGCCGCATCAGCAGAGTGGAAGTGCACGTGTTTCAGTTCGATGTGCCCAATCTCGTCCCGGCGGGGGGCGGCGCCGTCGGCGCGCTCCACTACGGCAAGGGAGGCAGCACCCGGCTCACCAAGTACGCCGTGCGGATACTCGCCGAGGGAGGGCTGCGAGGCGAATACGTGACGCACTGGGTGGGATCCTCCGCGGCCCTCGGTTCCACGCTCATGCTGGCTCCGTATCTGATCGGGCGGGAGGCGGAGCAACGCGAGGGGATCTTCGACGATCTCGCGTGAATCGCGCCAGTCCGATCACATGGGCCACGGACCGCTGGACATCGCGCTCTGGGACCTGCAGGACGCAAGGGGTTTCGATCAGCGAGCTTCTGGGAGGGTACAGACAGAGGCTTCCCGCCTATGCGTCCACCTATCACGCATCCCGGGGAGAGGGTGGGCTCAATTCCAAGGAGGCTTTCGGCGATTTCGCGATTGCGTGCCGGGAACTGGGATACCGCGCATTCAAGATTCACGGGTGGAACGAGGGCAACAAGCGCGAAGAAGCCGAGAACGTCCTGCACGTGCGCAAGCGGGTGGGCGATTCCATGGAACTCATGCTGGATCCCGCCTGCGAGTTGCGCACCTTTGCCGACGCGCTCTATGTGGGGCGAGCCTGCGACGAGGCTGGCTTCTTCTGGTACGAGGATCCGTTCCGGGACGGCGGCGTGTCAGCCTATGCACACAAACGGCTTCGGGAATTCCTCGACACGCCGATCCTCCAGACGGAGCATGTTCGTGGTGTCGAACCGAAGGCGGACTTTCTCGTCGCCGAGGCGACGGATCTGCTGCGTGTGGATCCGGAGTACGACATGGGGATCACTGGCTGCATGAAGATCGCCCATATCGCCGAGGGATTCGGTGTCGACTGCGAGATCCACGCCTGTGGCCCGGCTCACCGTCACTGCATGTCCGCCATGCGGAACAGCAACTACTACGAAGTCGCACTGGTGGGGCCCGACATGCCCAACGCCGTTCCGCCCGTCTACGCCTGCGGGTACTCGGATCAACTCGACTGCATCGGCCCCGACGGTTGCGTCGGCATTCCTTCAGGACCCGGCCTGGGTGTGGAATACGACTGGGGGTTCATCGAAGCCAACAGGACCGCTCTGCACGTCTTTCAATAGACGTGGAACAGTGCGGAGCGGCGCGGGGCGCGTTGCCGCCCGGCTTTTTCATGCTTGGCATCGGAACAGTATTCGCCTGTTGCGTCGCCCTTTCACGCAGCCCCGCCCTTGTGGACCAGGTGGCCAACGCCACTTTGGGACGTCTTCACTGCGCAGTCCATCCTCCATCGACGACCAGGGAGGTACCCGTCACCATTCCCGCCGCCGGCGAAGCGAGGTACAGGGCCGCGGCCGATATCTCCTCGACTGTCGCAAGACGAGCCATGGGAATCCGGCTCATGATGAAGGCGCGCTTTTCCGGCGTATCCACCACTCGCCGTACCAGCGGAGTGTCGACGAAGGTGGGAGCGATGCTGTTCACCCGGATACCCTCGGGCGCCAGTTCCACGGCCAATGCCTTGGTGAAGCCCTCCAGCGCGTGCTTGGTCATGCAGTAGACCGTGCGGTTCGGCGAACCGATGTGTCCCATCTGGGACGACATATTGATGATGACGCCCCCCTTGGACTTGCGTTCCGGATCCTCGCGCATCTTCCGCACGGCGCATTGGGCGGCGATGTAGACCGATCGGATGTTGAGGTCGAGCATCACGTCCAGGTGGTGCTCGCTCACCTCATCGATCGGTTCGGGGAAATTGGTGCCGGCATTGTTGACGAGGATGTCGAGACGCGGCAGTCCCGAGATGGTCTGGCGCAACCCGGCGGTGTCCGTGACATCGCACACCGCGGCACGGCAGCGGCCGCCGGCGCCTTGGATACGGGCCGCGAGCGCCTCCAGCGAATCCTGCGACCTGGCCAAAGCGATCACTTCTGCCCCGGCAGCCGCGTAGGCTTCGACGATGCCGGCGCCAAGGCCGGCACTTGCGCCTGTCACGAGAGCCACCTTGCCGGCGAGCCGGAAGGCCGAGAAAGGGAAGGCGAGGGATGCGTCGGAATTCGAACTCATGAAGCGGATCTCTTGGTCAAAGGAGTGGAAAAGAAGGATTGTCCAAGGGAAGGTCCAATGTGTGGGCCGTCGCGACGGAGGTTCGGCGGGCGGATGACGCGAAGATCCGGGCCGCCGTGCGCTGGAGCACACAGGAGTCCAGCCGACAACGTCAGCCGCCGGGCGAGCACTGTCCCCTCCAGTGTGGGTTTCGCCATCACGCCGCCAAGGTGGCAAGAGCCTTCACCGCCACTTCGTTGTGCCGGAAACGGGCGCTGGCGGCGTGGGGCGGCTCGACGAGATGTCCAGTCCCGGCTTTGCCTCCCACCTTGCGATTGCCCGCCTACCTCCGCCACGCGATCCACGTACATTGATGAGACCTTCCCTGGCGTTCAGCTGAAGCCAACGACTGCGTGCGGAACGTAGGGAGCTTCGAGCGAGGCGATGTCCTCCGTCGTGAGCCGGACCGTCAAGGCTGCCACTGCGTCATCGAGATGAGCCATCCGGGTGGCCCCGACGATGGGAGCCGACACGCCAGGCTTGGAGAGCAGCCAGGCGAGCGCCACCTGCGCCCGCGGAATGCCGCGCTGCGCCGCAATGGCCGCGACCTGCCCCACGATCTTCCGGTCCGATTCCACTGTCGCGGCGTAGAGCGGGCCCATGAGATCGTCGGTACGTTCCCTTTCGGTCACTTCGCTCCAATCGCGTGTGAGACGGCCGCGCGCGAGAGGGCTCCATGGGATCACGCCAATGCGTTGGTCAGCGCACAGAGGAAGCATCTCCCGCTCTTCCTCGCGGTTGAGCAGGTTGTAATGGTTCTGCATGGTGACGAAACGGGTCCATCCATGAGTTTCTGCCACATGCTGGGCCTTCGAGAACTGCCAGGCGAACATGGACGAGGCGCCGATGTAACGCGCCTTGCCCGACTTCACGACGTCGTGCAGGGCCTCCATGGTCTCCTCGATGGGCGTCCTGTAGTCCCACCGATGGATCTGGTACAGATCCACGTAATCCATGCCCAGCCGTTGGAGGCTCGCGTCGATGTTCGCGAGGATGGACTTGCGCGACAGTCCCGCCGTGTTGTGTCCTTTGGCCGTCGGAAAGAACACCTTGGTTGCCACGACGATCTCGTCGCGATCGGCGAAATCGCGCAGCGCTCGTCCGACGATCTCCTCGCTGGTGCCTTCAGAGTATGAATTGGCGGTGTCGAAGAAATTGATGCCCAGATCGAGCGCCTTGCGGACGAACGGCCTGCTCGTTTCTTCGTCCAGGGTCCAGGGATGGCGGCCGCGCTCAGGTGCGCCGTAGCTCATGCAGCCCAGACAGATGCGGGAGATCTTGAGGCCGGTGTTGCCGAGTCGCGTGAATTCCAAGAAAGCCTCCGGTGCGGCGGGTCAAACCGAAAGGGTACCGTCGGCTCGCCCCCGTTGTCGATGCCGTAACGCCCTCAGAATCGAGACCCCGGTTCTTCGAGAAAGACGGCCTCTTCGGCCGTGGTTGCCCGGCCGAGCGCGGCGTTGCGGTGCGGAAAACGTCCGAAACGCGCGATGACTTCCCGGTGCTTGAGCGCCCAGTCCTGCATGCCTTGCGTCTCGGGATACCTGGCCAGTTTCCCGAACAGGGCGACTGAACGATCCTGTTCAGGCAGCGATTCGGCATGCTCGAAGGGCAGGTACACGAACGCCCGCTCCAGCGGGGACAGCGCATCGTCCCACCCGGACGCAATCATCCTGTGCGCGTGGGACAGCGCCGCCGCATCTGCGGCAAATGCCCGAGGCGTTTCCCGGTACAGATTGCGCGAGAACTGGTCCAGAACGATGATCAGTGCAGCCAGGGAACGGGGTGAGTTCGCCCAGTCGTCCAGAGATCCGGAGACGGCAGCCTCGTGCAGGGCGGCGAACCGTGTGCGGATCTCCTCATCGAATTCTGGCGATTTTCGGAACCATTCCGGTCGCGGATCCGTGGGCGGAGACCCCGGACCGAACCAGAACGCCAGCACGTCATCGGGAGTGGTCATCGGCACCTCGTAACAGTGGTCGAATCAGGCGGCCTTGTCCTGAGCAAGCCATGCCGCCCACATGCGCTCCAGGCATCGTCGCGGCCGGACTCGCACTGCAGCGAGGCCGACCAGGACGTTGCTCGTCGCGACGGGCAGGGTTATCGTCGTCCCATGAACGATCCTAACAAGGTTTGCATTGTCACCGGAGGCGGCACGGGCACTGGCGCCGCCTGCGCTCTCGCCCTCGCTCGTCGGGGGTGGCGCGTGCTCATCAACTACAGTCGCAGTGAATCCGAGGCGAACCAGACTGCCGATGCATGCCGGCAAGCGGGTGGCGAGGCGCACGTTGTTCAGGGCAGCGTGGCGGACGATGCAGCGTGCCGGAGCCTGGCGTAGAGCGCGCTCGAGCGCTGGGGACGCATCGATGCGCTGGTGAACAGCGCCGGCGTGACGAAGTTCGTGCATGCCGCCAAGCTGGAAGGCCTCAGTGCCGACGATTTCCAGTCCATCTACGCGGTGAACGTCATCGGCGCGTACCAGATGATCCGGGCCTGTGTGCCGGTCATGAAGGCGCAGGGCGCTGGCGCCGTCGTCAACGTTTCCTCCATCGCGGGTACCTTGGGGCTTGGATCTTCCCTCGCCTACGTCGCGTCGAAGGGCGCGCTGAACTCGATGACCCTCGGGCTTGCCCGGGCGCTGGCACCGGAGATCCGCGTGAATGCGGTATGCCCGGGCCTCATCGAGACTCGCTGGCACACCGCCCGATTTGACCAAGAAGGCTTCGCGCGATTCAAGAAGTCTTATGAAGATAGCGTTCCTCTGGCCACGACGGCGTCGGCGGAGGATGTCGCAGATGCCGTGTTGTGGCTCATCGAAGGCGCGAGAGTCACCACCGGAGAGTTGCTTGCCATCGACAGCGGCAAGCATCTGGGGAAGTTCTAGTCAATGCCGCGCCATTTGCTTGCATCGGTCCGGCACTACCTGGGCACGCTCTGAGTCGCTTCGGCTGAACGCACGGCGGGAAACAGGAGCTCCTCCCAGCCCGACCGAGGCCGGCCGTCCGGGAATGGTCATTCGCACAGTGCGGCCGCGAACAGCAACTTGCCGTACCTGACCTCCATGATCCGACCAGACGCAACGTGATGCACGAATGCGACGTCGTCCTCACCGGTATTCCACCGAATGCGAATGGGGGCGCCGGGCGTTGCGGCCGTCACCTCGTATGCGCCCCCTTCGCCTGGACCGCTGCCGTATCCGGATGCCGAACTGGTCTCGTTTCCGCCCGAGTCCCGGTTGGTCACGCTGAAACTCGATTCGGCCCCCGTAGCGAACCGGCCGCGGCCGTCGAAGGTGACCTTGCGGGTCGTGGAGTAGTTCGATCCGCTCGATGACGAGCCCGACCACGCGCACATCAGTCCCTGCAGGAGGTGATTGAGTCCGCTTCCTCCAGCAGGGGGTGTCTGCGCTCGGGCCGAACCCGTGCCCGCGCGGACGCAGTGGATGGGGTCCCCTTCCGGAGACACAATGTCGAGCTTGTCTGCCTGAAGAACGTAGGGGTAGGTCGCGGGCAGTCCGTCCAGCAGCACCTGAATCGCATTGCCCTGAAACCGGTACTGCATCGGCTGGCCGCCGTAGATCAGCATTCCGCTGTCACGGAACTCGAGGACGGCCGGCCCGAGCCCCGACTGGCATTGCCACTGACCTGCTGGCCGGTCGGCTGCGTACACCGGCATTCCGGCAATCGCAAGGAAAAGGAAACAGGCATCGATACTGGCGCGCATGAAGTTCCTCCGCTGGGGGCTGTTTCTCGATGGCGGTCTGTCGAAGTCTGCACCCTCGGCGGGAGCAATTCCACAGGGACGGTTGCGCGGAGTCGGCTCTGTCCAGGGCGATGGCGCTGGGAAGGATGCCATCACGAGACATGCGGGTGTGCAATATCATTGCCGAAGGGCCCGAACACGGTGTGCCGGGATGTAGGGAAACGGGCCGCGTTGACGCAAGTCAAATCGGTTGGGTCGCCCGGTCGCCGATAATTTCCCCGAGCATCGATCACGGAGGTGCGGCAATGGATTCCGACGATCTCAAGAGCGCAGCAGCCAAGTCCATGGAGGGCTCTGGCGACATCCGCGAGCGGGTGAGAGAACTTACCCTGGCAGCCATCCGGCAACGGAAGTTCGACTTTGCCGGCATGAAGGACGTCATGCATCAGGTGTCCGACGGCATCACCCTCGGCGCGGAGCGCCGCGGGGAAGACCTGAAGCAGGCGCTTGGAGATGCCTACCGGGGCATGGACGAGGCATTCAGCAAGTCGGCGCAGGCGACGCAGCTGGCGCTGTCCGAGCTGGTCTCCAAGGGGCGCGAATTCAACGACTCGGAAGTGAGAGCGACGCTCGAAGCGATGCGCAAACTGGAAAAGGACCTTCTGGCAACCTTGGCGGGCTCGGCAGAGAAGACCGGCGGCCGGATAAAGGAAGAGATGCAGGAACTCGCTGCGCACGCCGCGCGTGCTGGCACCGACACGGGTGCAGTCATCGCAAAGACGATGTCGGACTTCTCCCATCAGTTCGCCCGCACGGCAGGCGAAGCAACCCAGGCAGGCGTCGACGCCGCCAAGGCGTTGAGCGAACGTCTTGCCGAAGCGACAAGCGGATTCCTCGCCGGCCTCTCGGACGCCCTCGCCAGCAAGGACAAGACGACCAAACACTGATTGCGGCGAAACCGGCAGGGAGGTCCGTCCGCAGGCCGGGTACGGCCACAGGGTACTTCATCATCCATAACAGAGAGAGAATGCGATGTCGCACTATCACGCAGTCGTCTGGCTCGACCACACCGAAGCCCATGTCATGCATTTTTCCAAGGACGAGGTCGAGAAGTTCACCGCGCATTCCTCGGACAAGCATCCCCATCTTCATCACAAGCGCGGATCTGTGGGATCCGGCCATCGTGCAGAAGACGCGCAGTATTTCGGCGAGATCGTGAAGATGCTCGGAGGGGCCCAGGAGATTCTTGTCGTCGGACCGGGCCAGGCAAAGCTCGAACTGGTGAAGTACGTGCACAAGCATCACCACGACCTCGTGGACCGCGTTCTGGGCGTGGAGAGCGTGGATCATCCAAGCGATGGTCAGTTGGTCGCGTACGCGCGGAAGCACTTCGACGCCAAGGACAGGATGCGGGATCAGGGCGGGCACCTGCACTGATCCATGCAGACTGCCTTTCGCATTTGACCTGAGTCACCGGGCGGTTTCCGTCCGCCCGGACCCTGCCCCGTGCTGGAATCGCTCCACGCATTTCAGGATCTTCCCCGTCTGCGGGAACTGGTCACCATACTGATCCGGCACGGCTTCGGAGAAGTCATTCGGCGTGCCGGTGTCGGCACAGTGCTCGAAAGGGCGGGAGAACTCCTCAGCGCAGGCCAGGATGACTCGCTGCGTCATCTGGAATTGCCCGTCCGCATACGCATGGCACTCGAGGCCATGGGGCCCACGTTCGTCAAGTTCGGACAGGTGATGAGCACGAGGGTGGACATGTTCCCCCGGAGTGGATCGCAGAGTTCGAACGGCTCCAGTCGGCAGTGGAGCCTGCCCCCAGGGATGCCGTGGTCGCGGAGATCGCGCAGGCCCTCGGTCAGCCGCCCGAGGCAGTCTTTCGGGATTTCGAGCCGGTTCCCTATGCTGCAGCCTCCATCGCGCAGGTCTACCGGGCGCGTCTTCAGGACGGCAAGGCCGTCGTCCTGAAGGTGCGCCGGCCAGGCATCCGTCCGATCATCGAGGCGGATCTTCGAATTCTGACCGCGCTCGCGCGCGTCGCCGAACGCGAGCTGCCGGAACTCCAGCGCTTCCAGCCCGTGGAGATGATCGCCCAGTTCGGCAAGTCCATCGCGCGAGAACTGGATCTGGCTCTGGAGGCGCGCAACCAGGACAGGTTCGCGAAGAACTTCGCGGGTGACGACACCGTCGTCATCCCGGGGATTCACTGGCAGCACACGTCGCAGTTGATGAACGTCCAGGATTTTCTCGAAGGCGTGCCGGGCAACGATCTGGAACTGGTCGAACGCGCGGGCCTGGATCGAAAGGTTCTCGCCGACCGCGGTGCCGCGGCAGTTCTGAAGATGATCCTGATCGACGGCTTCTTCCATGCCGACCCGCACCCGGGCAACGTGCTCTACCTCCCTGGCAACCGTATCGGCATGCTGGATTTCGGCATGGTGGGCAGGCTGTCGGAGTTTCGTCGTGATCAGATCGTGGATCTGCTTGCGGCACTTTCTCGGCGCGACGAAAGCGGAATGATGCACGTGTTGCTCGACTGGACTGGCGAGGCGGCCGTGGACGAGTCACGGCTCGCTCTCGATCTCGGTGAACTGGTCTTCAACTACGAGCATCTCGAACTGCGTGACATCAACATCGGTCAGCTGCTCTCAGACGTCACGGCGATCATGCGGGATCACTGCATCGTGCTGCCTGCAGATCTGGCCTTGCTCTTCAAGGCGCTCATCACTCTGGAGGGACTCGGGCGCCGGCTGGATCCGGGTTTCCGGCTCGTCGAGTACCTGCGACCGTTTGTCCGGCAGGTGATTCTCGCCCGCTACGAGCCCAGATCCATGACCAAACGGTTGCGACACAGCCTTTCCGATGCGCTCGCTGCCGTCGGCGGACTCCCGTCCGATCTTGTCAGGCTGGTGCGCGATGCCCGAAAGGGCCGCCTGCGCGTCGAGTTCGATCTCAAGCGCCTCGATCACTTCGGGCATCAGATCGACCACAGCGCCAACCGGCTCACGCTGGGTGTGGTGACAGCGGCGCTGATCGTGGGGTCATCCATCGTCATGACAGTGAAAGGTGGGCCAGAGCTTTTCGGTCTGCCTGTGCTCGGACTGATCGGATTCGTAGTGGCCAGCCTCAACGCCGTCTGGCTCGCAATCTCGATCTGGCGCTCGAATCGGGAGTGACGTACAGCGCCGCGTCTGCGCCGGTAGCGACAGGTGTGCCACGGCCAGACGGCCGATGATCGATGATCGCCCATCTTGCAGGAACCGGCGGAATACTTCGCTGCGGCCCGGCAGATCGGTCCCGCCCATGAACGGCGGGTCAAGGTTCAACTTATCCCCTCGCAGACGGTCCCGGGAGAGAAATCATGAACTGGTCTTGTGCATTGGCGCCTTTGCTCCTTGCAGTCGCGATGTCTCCGGCCTTTTCCGTCTCCGCAGCGACGGTCGACACCGGACCATCCGAGTACCGGAGCGCTCTGAGCCGTCTCATGGCAGGCGACACCTTGCGGCTTGCGCCCGGCGACTACATGAACGGTCTTCCCGTGCATGGCCTGGTCGGAACCGAAGGCGCTCCCATAAGGATCGAGGCGTCCGACGCTTCACGGCGTCCACGCTTCATTGCCAGGCAAGGCCACAACACCGTGAGCATCGTCGACTCGGCGTACGTGGAGATCCGGCAACTGGACATCGACGGCCTCGGGCTTGCGGTGGATGCCGTCAAGGCGGAAGGGCACGCGCGGTGGGCACATCACATCACGCTGCAGGGCTTGCGCATACGTGGACACGGTGCGGACCAGAACACCGTGGCCGTATCGACCAAGTGTCCGGCCTGGGGCTGGAAGATTCAGGGCAATGAAATCGAGGGCGCGGGGACAGCTCTCTACCTGGGCAATTCGGACGGTTCGGCGCCGTTCTTCGACGGCGTCGTCGAGAACAACGTGGTGCGCGGCTCGATCGGCTACAACTTGCAGATCAAGCACCAGAGTTCACGTCCCGATCCGGACGGGAAATCCGCGGGACGCCGCTTGAATGTCATCCGGTTCAACGTCTTCGTCAAAGGGTCGAACAGTTCATCGGGAAAGTCCGCGCGCCCCAGCGTTCTCGTGGGACATCAGCCGAAGGAGGGAGCGGGCTCGACCGATGTCCACGTGGTCTACGGCAACGTCTTTCTCGGCAATCCGTCTGAATCCCTGTTCCAGGGCGAGGGGAACATTGCCTTCTACAACAATATTCTGGTCAACGTGCAAGGAAGCGCGGTCGCGATTCAACCGCACAATCGCCTGCCGCTGGAGGTGGAGGTCGTCGGCAACACCATCATCGCCCGGGACACCGGGGTGCGCCTCTTGGGTGCCGATACGGCGTACCGTCAGCGTGTCGACGGCAATCTCATCCTCGCGCGAACGCCGGTCGAGGGAATCGCCGCGTCCGGAAACGTTCGCGGCAGCCTGGCCGAGGCCAACGAGTACCTCAGGCATGTCGACGAAAGCTTGCCGGGACTCGACGCAACGCCTCTGGCGAGACTTGTCAGGGATAGTCGTGGCTTGAAGTGGCGGGATCCTGTCTTTCCGGACGGAGACCTGGACTATTCCGGTGACCCGCGCGTTCGCCGCGTGGCGGGGGCCGTGGACGAGCGCTTCGTGCCTCGTGTGTCTCCCGGCCGCTGAAGCCTGCGCACAGCCGCGAGGGCCAGTGGCGGGCGGCGGGGTATAGCTCAGGCAGCTGTCGCCACGGGTGCTTCCACAGGGCTCGGGGCGCTGCCGCGATAGGGGTCCGACAGCATTCCGTACAGAAGGAGTTCGTGCATATAGACGGCGCGTTCCTGCACCGGATGCCATTGCACGCCGGCTTCGAGTCCCAGCGCGATATGCAGAGCGAGAACCCCGTGCAGGCCAGCCCAGATTGTCTGGGCAATCCACTCGGCGTCCCGAAGTTCCGGCCGGAAGACGCCCCCATCGATGCACTGCTGCACCACGCTCAGGAAGAGTCCGTAGGAATCGGTCTCGGGGTTGTTTCGCTTCTCCACGTACAGCGGATCGTCATTGGGAAGCAACGGGGTCATGAACATCAGCCGGTAGTGGTTGGGCTGCTGCAGTCCCATGTCGATGTATCGCCGCCCGAAGCTCCGTAAACGCTCCAGAGGCGTCAACTGCTGCATCGCCGGACGAAACGTCGCCATCATGGCGGCGATGTCTTCCTCGCAAAGCGCCCGGACCATCTCGTCCTTGTCCTTGAAATACTTGTAGATCGTCGCTGGGCAGTACTCGATGCAGTCGGCCACCTTCCGCAACGTGACCGCGTCGTATCCCTCCTGCGCAAACAGATCGCGGGCGGCTTCGAGGATGCGATTGCGCATTTCCTCTCTTTCCCGCGCTCGTCTTTCGGTTGTACCCATGGCAGTCCCAAAAAAAGTGTTGACGAAGTGAACTGCGTTTATTAAAGTAAACGCCGTTCACTCAGTGATCTGAAGTCACTTAGGAGAAAACAGTCTAGTCGACTCCGGTGTTGATGGCAAGTTACTGAGAGAAATAGATTTTCAAGAAAATTGGCCGAGGCGAAGCCATGCCTCGATCCGCTGGATGAGGGTGCTGCCGTACCCGGGACAGTGTCTTCAAAGATCGCTGCGATTGCAGCTGTCGGGTGAACCAAAGGAGATATCGACATGAAGAACATCAAGGCCATTGCTTCTGCCATCGAAACACGGAAGAGCAGGACGGTGCTGCTGGCCGTCGCCGCAGTTGCTGCGTTCGCAGGGTCGGTCGCGCACGCCAGCGAACTGGGGGGCGTTCATTCCCGGGAACTGCTCGAATTCCAGAGCCGTCATTGGAATGGCAACGACATCCCGGCAGATCTGGTTGCCTTCAACCGTCCCGTTCGTTCCGCGGGCGCATCCGCGGCCTTCGGCCGGGATGCCTTTGCTGGTCCTGCCGCAACGCCGGTACGTGCCGACGTCGGCGTGAACAGCCGCTCCGGACGGGACACCCAGGCGGGAGTCGAGGGGAACCGACGTGAATCCCGTTCGGGCGCCGCGCCGACCGCATACCGGTTCGGGCGTGCCTGAACGCTACTGATCCCTGATCGACATCTGCATCAACACTCAAGGAGAAAATCATGAATCATCGTCATCTTGCCAACGTTGTTCTCGCATGCGCCTCGCTTGCTTCGGCTGCCGCATTCGCGGCGCCCAATGCCGAAGTCGTACCGGCCCAGTTCGGCCGAGACGGCGTGCCCCAGGTCGCCGTCACCAGACTGCCGTCGCCGGACGTCCAACACGTGCAGGTGTTCGGTCGGGACGTGCCGGTCAATCGGTCCGCACAGCGGCAGGGCGGACACATCCGCGCGGAACTCAACGCACAACGCTTCGGCCGTTCCTGAAGCTCCCGCCTCGAATGCCGGGGAACACATCTCCGGCATCGCTTCCTCCTCCCCTTGGCCCCGAGTCTGCCGGATTCGTCCCGGCGGATCGGGGTTCTTTCCTGCCGTGCCCGGAGTATTCCTCGGGGCTGGACAGCCAGTGCCAGGTTCGCGCGGTGATCGCTTCCAGTGTGCCGAACCGCCCCGCTGCATGACGAACAGCTGCGGACCAAGCCCGGAGTGACGATCTTCCAGTCCGGCATATCGCGAACTCGCAGCTGCCAGCCAGAGGCTCCACGATAATCCTGCTGCGTTTGAAGGTGCGCAAGAACTCGCAAGGGCGCAGGAAGTAGTCGTTCCGATCGCCTGTCAAGGTGATCCACAGCACGCCGGAGAGACAGACCATCTCCTCCGCAGGTCTCGCCAAGAGAAGGAAGGTGCTGCCTTGTGCAAGCACGCGAGATTCCCTTGCCCGGGAAAGATCCAGTGCGAGTTCGTCTGACAGCTTCTCGATCCGAATTCGCGGATGACGACCCATGGCGATTCCTCGGCGCAGTCATTTGGACCGCTCCTGGACACGGTACGTCGATCCGATGCGGGGTGGCAGACACACCCGCTACGATGTTCCGGCAGTACAGTCTCGTTCACATGGATCTGTGCTGCTTCACTGAATGCGGATCTGTCTCTGTATCGCCCCACCGGCAGCCTCCATCATGGAACGGACATGCAACCCTCCAAGTCTCAGCCGATGCTCTATCAGAATCTTGCCGCACGGCTCGCACGCTCGCTGGATGCGGGGGCATTCCGCGCGGGCGACCGACTTCCCTCCGTCCGGCAACTGGCTCGACGCGAGAGCGTGAGCATTGCCACGGCCGTCGCCGCATACCGCGAACTTGAAGACAGACGATTGGTCGAGGCTCGCCCGAAGCGTGGCTATTTCGTCTCGCCAAGGCGTGCCGTCCTGCCCGAGCCGGGGGCCTCGAAGCGCCCGGCCACGAGGTCCTCTGCAGTGGGCGTCAACCGGCTCATCATGGAAATTCTGGGAGCGGCGCGCGACCCGTCCGTGGTTCCGCTGGCAGCGGCCTGCCCCAGTGGCTCGCTGATGGTGCCGGCACACCTTTGCAGTCGGGCTGCCGCGACGCGCCTGAGACGCGACCCGGGGCTCGCGACCTCCTATCGAATGGGCAACGGATACGAGCCGCTCAGGCGATCGATCGCGCAACTCGCGTTTGCGTATGGGTGTCTCCTGGAGCCCGACGAGATCGTCGTGACCAATGGATGCATGGAAGCGCTGACGCTTGCCTTGCGCGCCCTCGTGCGGCCGGGCGAGACCGTCGCGATCGAATCGCCCACGTACTTTTCCGTGCTCCAGATTCTCGAGAGCCTCGGCGCGCGTGTTCTCGAACTCCCGACCAATCCGCGGACAGGTGTTTCCGTCGAAGCACTGGAACTCGCGACGCGACGGCCTGGCGCCGTTCGCGCCATGGTGCTGACACCGAATTTCTCCAATCCCCTGGGTAGTCTGATGCCGGACCTGGCGAAGCGCCAGGTAGTATCCATGATGGCCGAACGGGGCATCCCCATCGTCGAGGATGATGTCTATGGAGAGCTGCACTTCGGCGACGTGCGTCCGCGCCCCATGAAAAGCTGGGACCGTGAAGGCAATGTCATCCTCTGTTCCTCTTTCACCAAGATACTGGCGCCGGGATTGCGGGTGGGTTGGATGGCCCCGGGACGCTTCGGGGAAGAAATCGCGCTTCTCAAGTTCACCACGTCCGTCACGACAGCGGAGGTGGCGCAGGCGACCGTGGCCGAGCTGCTTTCTTCCGGCGGCTTTCTGCGGCACGTACGCCGGCTTCGCTCCTTATTCGCCACCCAGGTGCGCAGAGTCACCGAATCCATAGAGCGGCACTTCCCCGCCGGCTGCAAGGTGACGCGGCCCTCTGGCGGGTTCGTCCTCTGGATCGAGTTGCCCCGGGCAGTCTCGGCCATGGATCTGTTCTGGAAAGCCCTGGAGCATGGGGTGAGCATCGCACCGGGGGTCATGTTCTCCCCGAGCGGGGGATACGCGCATCACATCCGGATCTCGTGCGGCAATGTCCACGACGAGAACGTGGAACGCGCCATAGAAATCCTGGGGAAGCTCGCTGCGGGCATGGCCGCCGGCCATGGAGGCTCGCAGACGAGCGGGTCGATCAGTGCATCTGCGTCTGGCCGCTGATGGCCCAGTCCGGATGAACGCCGGCGTTCAACAGAGCGCTGAGCCGGGTCGCGTCCACAGGGGGGCTGAACAGGAAACCCTGCATCTGCTGGCAGCCCTGCGCGAGCAGGAACGCGGCTTGTGCCTGGGATTCCACGCCTTCGCCGATCATCTCAAGCCCCAGATTGCGGCACAGGTTGGCGACGGTCGATGCGATCACGACGTTCTTGCGGTCGTAGGGCAGGCCCGCCACCAGGGATCTGTCGATCTTCAGGCACTGGATGGGAAACCGGCTCAGTTGAGCGAGGGAACTGTGGCCAGTGCCGAAATCGTCCAGGGCGATCCGGATCCCGAGCGTGCGCAGTTCGCGCAGGACGCTCTCGGACCGTTCGGGATCGTCCATGGCTGCGCTCTCGGTGATTTCGAACTCCAGCGTGCCTGGAACGAGATCGGACCGATCTAGGATTTCGCGAATCTGCTGCAGAAGGGTCGGCTGGCGAAACTGCAGCGCTGAAAGATTGACCTTCATGGTGAGATGCACGTGGCCTTCGCTCTGCCACACGGAAAGTTGCCTGCAGGCTTCCGAAAGCACCCACCGGCCGATGCTGTCGATGGCGCCGGTTTCCTCGGCGACCTCGATGAATTCGCCGGGAAGCAGCATCCCGCGCTGAGGGTGCCGCCAGCGCAACAGCGCTTCCAATCCGACGATCTGCCCTCCGCGGGCATCGACGGCCGGCTGATAGTAGAGCTCCAGTTCGTCGCGCTCGACGGCGCTGCGCAGGCCGTTCGCCATCGCAAGCCGCAGCATGACGCGCGCGGTGATGTCCGGCGCGAAGAACCGGAATCGATTCCGGCCTTCCTCCTTCGCCGAGTACATCGCCGCATCCGCTTGCTGCACCAGCACCTCCGCACTGCCCGCATCGTCCGGGAAACAGCTGATGCCGATGCTGGCGGTGATCTTCAGCGAGTGACCGCGGATATGCACGGGCTCGGCAAGGGTGGCCAGAAGCTTGGTCGCCACGGTCGCCGCATCCGACGGCTCGTCGATCTCCTCCAGCAGGACGGCAAATTCGTCGCCACCCAGACGGGCGACCATGTCGAGATCACGCAGGCCCGCCTGCAGGCGTTTGGCTGCTTCCCTCAGCAGTTCATCTCCCGCGTGATGACCCAGCAGGTCGTTGACGGCCTTGAACTGGTCGAGGTCCACGAAGAGAACCGCGAGTTTGCGTCCATGCCGCTGAGCCCGCCGGATGAGATCCTCCGAACGGTCGAAGAACAGGGACCGGTTGGCGATGCCGGTGAGCGCATCGTGGTGAGCGAGGAACCTGACGCGCTCGTCGTCCTCCTCCTGGCGCGTCACGTCGCTGAACAGGATGACGAAGTGAGTGGGCCGCCCGGTGTCATCCCGGATGGCGGACACACTGAGCCGCGCGGGGTAGGTGGACCGGTCTCTGCGCCGGTCCAGCACGCGTCCATCCCAGTGACCGCTGCGGCAGATCTCCGCCACGATGGTGCTTGCCAGTTCGTCGTTGCGCACGTGGCGGCGCCAGAGATCGCTCACCTTTCCGACGACCTCATGCCCTGCAAAACCGGTGATGCGCGTGAACGCCGGGTTCACGGACTGAATGCGCCACGCGGAGTCCAGGATGACCAGCCCTTCGGCCATGCTGTCCATCGCGCTGCGTGCGAGACGAAGCGCGCTCTCCGCGCGGCGCCGCTCCGTGACGTCCACATTGGTGCCGATGAGCCGAAGGGCAGTGCCGTCCTCCGACCGCTCCACCACCTTTGCCCGCGAGAGAATCCAGCGGTACTCGCCACTGTCCGCCCGTACACGGTGCTCGAAGCAGTATTCAGGGATCTCTCCCTTCAAGGTGGCAATGTAGTGGTCGCCCATGGGCACGCGCTCTTCCGGTGGCACCAGGGGGAGCAGATCGTCGAAGGTCGTCTCGGACTCGGCCGGGGACCGCCCCATGATCCCCGCCCACCCCGCATCGAGGTAGATGCGCTTGCGGCGGCAGTCCACGTCGAAAAGGTTCTGTCCCGTGGCCCGGATGGCGAGCGCCAGGCGCTCCTTGGCGTCGCGGATCAACGCTTCCTCCCGTCTTCGCTGGGTGACATCCCGGGCGACGATCACGACCTTGTCCGGTTCTCCACTGGGATCGCGAACCGGTTCCACCGAACAATCGATGATCCGCGGATCGTGATCTTCCTGCTTCAGGCGTAGCTCCAGCCGGCGGCCCGTGGAGGTATGCAGCGTATCTCGCAGCGCTTCACGCAGACGCGAGAGATCGCTGGCGTGAACGTGGGCCAGGCCTGGAGTCGAGTCTGCCGGTTGTCCCTTGTCCATCGCCCGCGTCAGCGATCTGCTGCCGTAGAGCTGTTCGCCGTGCCTGTCCCAGACCGCAATCATGTCCGAGACGTTGTCCGTGATGAGTCTGAACATCGCCTCGTTGCCCTTCAACGCAGCTTCGGCCCTCTGGCGTTCGGCCAGTTCCACTTCGAGGTCGCGCGTGCGTTCCTTCACGCGCTGTTCCAGTTCGTCCGTGAGCGTCTGCAGCCGGGCGTTCGTGGCACGGAGGGAGTCCACCAGACCTGCATTGTGCGACCGGACCTCGAACGTGCGATGGGCCATCCGGTGAAAACGGCTGGCGCTGTTCAGGACTCCGAACAGATAGACGACGGACATGAGTCCGATGAAGGTGGCCTGCGCGTGACCGCGTGCAAGAAAATAGGCAATGGCCGGCAACAGGGCGAGGACGGCGTAGTTCCGAAAGACCGAGTAGACGACCGCGAGGTGCGATATGGCTGCGGCGATCATCCCCGCCAGGACGATGGCAACGAACAGTTCCGAAGTCGGTGCGACGTCTGCGGGCAACAGCATCCAACTCGCTCCCCAGCACATGCCAGTGGCAGTGGCGCCCAGCCGGAAACGCCGCTTCCATTCCAGGGAGGTGCGGGCGTCGGTCTGACGGCTGTACAGCAGACGATCCCAGGCGCGCAGGCCCGTGACCACGTAGAACGCCAGCAGCCATGCGCTCACGAGCCAGGCACTGGCACCCGGCCAGAGAGCCAGTGCGAGAAGGGTGCTGACTGCCATGTTGATCGCCAGTCCCGCCGCAGCGTTGGCGTACAGCAGTTCGATCTTGTACTGGAGAAGGGGCCCGCTGTCGGGGAAGGATCGGCGTGGGCGCGGAGCGTCTGCCGACGGATTCGAGAGATCGGCGCCGGGCCGCTCTGCTGCGGGATCTCCCGGCGGGAGAGAAGACATGGCTGTGAGAGATCCGGTCCTTTTGCACGGAGTATAGCCCCCGTCGCAGATCTGCGACAGACGCCATGCGGTTGCCGAAACGGCTTCCGGACATGCGTTGGTGCGAGGGACGGGGTGAATCGATCCGGTCGGGGCGTCTGCACGGCAAAGCGAGGGGCACGCATTCCGCCCGCGGGTATTCCGTGTCGCCGAAGGCTATGTCATGCTCCCTGCGAACCAAGGGGCGAGCAAAGTATCGCGCGCAAGAGGTGCCGGCGCGGGTTCCTCCACGACACGATGGCCGAGTCGAGGCGGCCCGGTCCGCGTGGCCTGGCGTCACTTCGACGCGATCGACCCGGGCGCCCGCTGCGGCAGCACCGCGTACGCTCACTGTCCTCTCGGGACTCCGGTCGGTGAGGTGCGCTTGCCACGCTGTTCTCGTTTCGCGTGGCGGCCCCCTGCCGTGGTGGCGGTTGGTTTTCCTTCGAACGAACAGGTGAGCGAGCGATGATCGGCGACCCTATTGCCCTAACGATCCGGCGCAGGATTGCACGCCCTGCACCGGAGCTTCTTCAACGCTTCCGCGACACCCCGACGGGATTCGTGACGGATGCCTTCAACGGGCGAGGCAGCCTGCACCACGGCATCAAGCCTCTGCGCCCGGCGATGAAATTCTGCGGCACCGCCGTCACCGCACTGTGTGGTCCCATGGACAACCTGGCCGCGATGGCCTCGCTCGACTTCATCGAGCCCGGCGACGTGATCGTCATCTCCGCAGGCGGGGATGACCATGCCGCGATCATCGGCGATCTCTGGGCGATGTGGGCCCGGCGCCTCGGCGCCGTTGCCGTGATCGTCGATGGACTGGTGCGCGACCTGCCCGGGTTGCTCGACGCGGACTTGCCCGTGTTCGCGCGGGGCTGGTGCCCCAACAGCGGTTTCAAGAACGGTCCGGGCGAGGTGAACATGGGCGTGACGTGCGGCGGTGTCCAGATCGGACCGGGAGACATCCTCGTGGGTGATCAGGATGGTGTCGTGGCGGTCCCGCTGGAACAGGCGCAAGCCGTGGCGGAACGGCTGGATCTCGTTCGCGAGAAGGAGGCGCAGGCGTTGGCCAAGGTCAAGGCGGGCGAAAAACTCGGATTCTGGAACGAGGCCGCCTTGCAGGCCCGCTCAGCTGTCCGTTACGTGGACTGACGCCGGCCCCAACGATCATGCTCGTGAGAGACGCTGCGCGGCACCGCCTGTGCGCCGACGAATTTCCATGCAGTCCGGGATCGCGGCCACGCGCGACCGGGCTGGCTTAGTCTGACCGTACCGATGTCACTCCTTTCGCTCATCTTTTCCCTCTTGCTGGAGCAACTGCGTCCCGTCGATCCCCGGGGCTTTCCGTTTGGGGCGTTCGATCGATACGCGGATCTGATCGCGAGGAATTTCAACGCGGGCAGACGGCGTCATGGTCTGTTCGGTTGGGTCCTGGCCGTCCTGCCCTGGGTCATCCTGGCGGATGTCGTCTTTGTGATGCTGAACAACCTGAGCATCGTCCTCGGGCTGGCTTGGAGCGTCGGAGTGCTGTACGTGACCATGGGGCTGCGGCAGTTCAGCGGCGGCTTCACGGCCGTTCAGGAGGCGCTGCGCGAAGGCCGGCACGATGATGCGCGCCGGCTGCTGCGCGAATGGAAGGGGGAAGATACCAGCGAGTACACGCCTCAGGACATGACCAAGATCGCCATCGAGTTCGGTCTCGCGAGTGCGCACCGGCACGTTTTCGGTGTGATTGCGTGGTACGTCTTTCTTCCCGCCGTGCTGGGAACGATCCTCCCGGGGTTCCTTGGTGCGTTGCTGTGCGGTCCCGGCGGCGCGGTTCTCTACCGGCTTTCGAGCATTGTCGCGGTCAGATGGGGGCAGCGCCACGAGGAGGATTTCCGGGTCTTCGGAGGCATGGCCCGGGATGTGTTCGCCGTGCTGGACTGGGTGCCCGTGCGAATCACCGCGCTGTCTTTCGCCATCGTGGGCGATTTCGAGGATGCGGTGTACTGCTGGCGCTCCCAGGCCGCGCAGTGGCTGGACCGGGAAATGGGCGTGGTTCTCTCGAGCGGGGCCGGCGCCCTGGGAGTACGGCTGGGCGAGTCGCTCCATCGTGACGGCGTACTCGTCTTCAGACCTGAACTGGGACTGGGTGACGAGGCCGATCTCGAACATCTGAACAGCGCGGTCGGACTCATCTGGAGAACCCTGGTGCTGTGGGTCCTGGTGATCGCGCTCATGACGGTCGCCAGCTGGGTAAGTTGAAATGGAATGCCCGACGTCCCCGCGAGGGTTGCCGTGAGGCCTGGACGACTCTGCCGTTCGCCGCAAGCACTCAGCAGTCTGTCCGAATCCCGCCTTGCGCTCGGGATCCCGTTCCGGATGAGCCTGTCCTGCCCGGTCAGGGCTCGGCGTTGGCGATCATCTGCAGTATCTCCTTTGCGATCGACCGATAGGCATCCAAGCGCCGAACGTCGATCGTTTCGTCGAGACGCGCAGCGACGATGGCACAACCTGGCTCCGCAAGATGCCGGCAGTTTGCGAACCGGCACTGTCCGATGTACGGCCGGAATTCCGGAAACGTTGCGTCCAGAGTCTCGATTCCCACATGTCTCAAGCCGAACGCTTGCAGGCCGGGCGAATCGATGATTGCCCCGTTGGATGGGAGCCGGTACAAGGTGGCATGGGTGGTCGTGTGACGGCCGGAATCGAGAGCCTTGGAAATGTCGCCGGTGGCAGCGCGAGCAGCGGGAAACAGACCGTTCACGATGGTGGACTTGCCCATGCCGGACTGCCCGACAAGAACAGTCGTGTGATCCTGCAGGAAGGGTTGCAGCGCGTCGGTGCTTGACCGTGCGCTCAGCGGCACCACGGGGTAGTCGAGGCGCCGGTACAGCTCCAGCCGGTCGATCGCGGCCGGTGCAGAGGGCAGTTCCGCCTTGTTGAGTACGACCACGGCGCGTACTCGCGCGTGTTCGGCGGCGACCAGGCAGCGATTGAGGAGTTCTTCGTAGTAGGTCGGCTCGGAGGCCAGCACCACCATCACCTGCGTCACGTTGGCGGCGATGAGTTTCTCGCGAAAGGCATCGGCGCGGTAGAACAGCGACGAACGCGGTTCGACGGATTCGATGACGCCCTGGTCCGCGGACACGGGCTCGATCCGAACGCGATCGCCGCAGGCCAGTTCGCTTCGCTTGCCCCGCGGAAAACACGTGAGCTGTGCCAAGGGGGCATCCATCTCCACCCTGTAGCTGCGGCCGTGCACGGCCGTGATGGTCCCGGACAGGTACCCATCCGAGCCTGCGCGCGAGCCCTTTCGCCCGGGGCCGCGACTCATCGGTTCCCGCGGGAACGGGCGCCGCTCGAACCGTTCAACCGTGTGTCCTCATGGAACGGTCAGGCCCGCTCCGCGTCTGCCTGTACCTGGCGACGTTGGCGCACGGCGGAGGCGAGCCGTTCCAGCAGCTGGACACTGTCGTCCCAGCAGAGGCACGCGTCGGTGATGCTCTGTCCATAGGTGAGCGGTTGCCCGGCGACGAGATCCTGGCGGCCCGCCACGAGATGGCTTTCGACCATGACGCCGAAGATGCGCATCTCGCCCGCGGCGAGCTGTCTTCCGATGTCTTCGCACACGAGCAACTGGTTCACGTGGTTCTTCTGGCTGTTCGCGTGGCTCGCGTCGATCATGAGACGGGGGGCCAGCCCACCTTGCGCCAGTGCCTGGCACGCAGCCTCCACGCTCGCACTGTCGTAGTTGGTGGCTTTCCCGCCGCGGAGGATGACGTGGCAGTCTTCGTTTCCGCTCGTCGAGACAATGGCGGAATGACCCCCCTTCGTCACCGACAGGAAGTGATGAGGTTGCTGCGCCGCCTTGATGGCGTCGACGGCGATGCGCACGTTGCCGTCGGTCCCGTTCTTGAAGCCCACCGGGCAGGAGAGCCCCGATGCGAGTTCCCGGTGGACCTGGCTTTCGGTGGTTCTCGCGCCGATCGCCCCCCACGACACCAGATCGGCAATGTATTGGGGCGTGATCATGTCGAGATACTCACAGCCCGCGGGCAGACCCAGTTCTGCGATATCCAGCAACAATTCGCGGGCGATCCGCAGGCCTCTGTTGATCTGGAAGCTCCCGTTCAGATCGGGATCGTTGATCAGTCCTTTCCAACCGACCGTCGTGCGCGGCTTCTCGAAATAGACACGCATGACGATTTCGAGATCCGATGCAAGGGTCGTCCTGATTTCCTTGAGCTTTCCCGCGTACTCCAGGGCGGCTGACGTGTCGTGGATGGAGCAGGGCCCGATCACCACGACCAGACGATCATCCATGCCATGCAGGCAGCGATGAATGGCTTCGCGGCTGCCGCTCACGGTTTCGGCCGCGCCCGGGGTGCAAGGCAATTCGCGCAAGAGGTGCGAAGGCGGCGAGAGCTCCTTGATCTCGCGGATTCTCAAGTCGTCGGTACGGGGCTGCATGGTCGATCCGGGGGATGGGCGGCCGGGAATGAAGCCACAGAACCGCACCCGCCGCAAGGGCGTGAGGCAAGCGTTCGTCAGGCGGCCTCGGCGCCCTTGCGGAGAATATTGACCAGGTTGCCGAACGCGCGGTCGAACAGCGGAATGTCCTCGAGTATCGCGAGACGCCCATTCCGGAGATAGCTCGTGACCTGATACGAGGAGTACTCGGCCACCTTCTGGCCTTTGCGGTTGCTGAAGACGAACGTGCTCCGATAGGGACTGATGAACGACAGGCGGGCCTGGACGATTTCCTTCCCATCCTGCTGGATTTCCACCCAATCGCCTTCCTTGAGACCTGCGGCCAGCTGCGAGAATTCGTCGCCTGCAGGCGCGGGCAAGGGTGCGGCCATGCTCGATCCGGCGCCGGCGAAACCGGGTAGATCGTTGAACGACACTTCCTCCACCTCGATCTCGCCGTCCCCGAAAGGATTGCGGACCTTCACCGCCGGGAACACCTCGGGCGCCGCCTCGGCGGACATTTCTTCCTGCAGCGGCAACGCCTCCACGAGCTGCACCGTGGGTGGCAACGTCGTGGCCTCGACATTCCGTTCCGGTTCGGCTGCGCGTTCGCCTTCGTTCATGGGCGCGGTGATGTCGTGAACCTGGGCAGCTCCCGGGTAATCGAACGCGACCTCCTCCACGATCATGGAATCGCCGCCATCGGCCCCGACGAACGCCGAGGGCGCTGGCACTTCTTCGACGCGAGTCAACTCCGCCGCGGGCGGTATCGACAGATCGGCGGGGTGCTCCGGAACGGGCCCGGCTTGCTCGGGATGCGCCTCCGCCATAGTGATGTCGATCGGCGCTGGCAGCGCTTCTTCGGTCGGAGGAGCGTCCGTGCGTGCATCCAACGGTGCCGCCGGGGACGGCGTCGGACCGATCGACCGCAAATCGCTGGCCGCCAACTGCGGAGGGATGGGAATCGATCCGGTGACGGTTCGGGTGGGCGGCGCGGGCGAACGCTGGAACAGCGATGTCGCCTCTGCCCCCGCGATCGTGCGGGCATGGCAGCGCATCAGCACGGCGTTGAAGCGCTCACGCACCAGCCGGTCCGTTCCGATCACTTCCATTCCCTTCGCAAGCCGCTTCAGCAGTCCCGGCAGGATCGACACCATGCGCTTGCGCTCGTCGACCGTGTGCTTGGGCGTGAGGCTCCATACCAGGATGTCCAGCGTTTCGACGAGACTGTGCCAAGCGCGGCTTTCCCGGCCGCCCTTCGCGTAGGCGAGAATCAGAAGCTTCATCCACTCGGTGGAGAGGAACCGGAGGATCGCGCGCGGGAGCGTCTGCCCCTCGATGTGCTGCTTCAGTTCGTTCTGGGCGAACAGGCGGGCGACTTCCAGACGTTCCTTGTCCTGGATCCGCTTGGATTCCTTCTTTCCCGCGGCGTCCGCCGTCTGGTTGAGTTCGGAGATCATCGCCTCGAACTCGGCGGTGATGCGATCGAAGACGCCGAAGTCTTCCTCGAACTGCTCCACCAGCGAGCTCAGAGTGGATTCGATGCGCTGATACAGGGGTGTGCCGGGAGCGAATCCCTCGCCCAGCCCCATGGACAGTTCACCCAGCGTGTCCAGCATGTGCCGGGCCGGATGTGCCTTCCGCGAAAAGAAGGTCTTGTCCAGGACGGCGACTTTCAGCATCGGAATCTGCAGCCGGCCGATGAGTGCCTTCATCGCAGGCGCAATGCGGGCATCGCCGAATATCTGATCGAACAGCATGGCGACGATGTCCAGCGTCACCGTGTCCATCTGCCCCATCTGCTGTCCAAGGCTGGTGGACTTGAGCGCGCGCAGCACGTTCGGTGTCGGCGGAGGCAGTTCGCCGGTCAGCATGGACGGGGCCTGTCCGCCCAGCCACGCGCCGAAATCCGGAGGCGCGTCCGGCAGGGCTCCCACATCCCCTTGCTGCAACCGGGTCAGGGAGCCGATGAGGCTTGCCCCCTGCGGCATTACCGCTCCGGGATAGCCCGGCGCGTACGAATGGGAGGTTGTCAGCCTTGCACTTTGACCGGGTGAGCCATGGCCGCCGGGAAGCATTCCGGCGAGTGCCCCGAACGTCGAGGTGATTTCGCCTGGAGCCGCCGGCAGCCCTGTCCCGCCGGGAGGCACGGGGGGAAAACCCGCCGGCGTCACGATACCGCCCGTGGCCTCGCCCTGCGTTCCCGGAGCTCCGAATCCCTGCACACCGCCCGCTGGCGCACCCGCGCCTCCGGCACCACCTCCAATTCCTCCCGTGCCGGGAAACTGTCCGCCACCGCCCGCGCCGTAGCCACCGACCCCGCCTCCGCCGGGGTGCGCGGGATACCCACCCGTAGCCATCCCCGGCCCAGGTTGTCCCGGGATTCCATAGCCTGGGGTTCCGGCACCACCTGCTCCCCCGGTCCCCGGCTGTCCCGGAGCGCCATACCCCGGCACCCCCACACCACCCATGCCTCCGGCACCAGGAACGCCCGGTCCTCCCGGCACCCCTGCAAAATTGGGGCTGATCGAGGGGTAGGCGCCGCTGGCGTCAGGGGAATAGCCGCCCGGATACCCTGCGCCGGCAGATCCGGCGGAGGGTCCGGCCTGGCCGGGGGCCCCGGGCAGGCCAGCGGAGGCGCCGGGGGGAATCGCTCCGGCCCCCGGCACGCCGCGTCCGGCTCCCAGGTTCATCATCATCAGCTGCTGCAGCATCGCGAAAGGATCGGTCGCCGCATCGCTCCCGGAACCAGGGACGCCCGCGGTGGGGATCGACAGCGACACACTCGCGCCCGGAATGGCGGTCCCCGGGCTGCCGATACCCGCGGCTCCCGCGCCTGCCAACCCCGCGGCGTGTCCGGCGCCACCAGCGGTGAGCGGTATCTGGGCGGTGACGATACCTGCGCCTCCTGCTGAGCTTCCGCCGCTCACGATGGGAAGCGTCACGCTTCCGACCACCTGAGGCCCCTCCGTCCGGGGGCCGGTGGTCGGACCCGCACCCGACTGAGGTTTCTTCGATGCGCCGTAGCGCACGGTGGGCAGAACGCCCTTTTCCTTGAGGAGGTTGTTGACTTCCTTGTACAGCTTCAGGATTTCCGGCCGCGTGCCCTCGTCGAGCGCGCGTATGACCAGCAGCTTGATCTTGATCTCGAGATTGGCGGCGGACAGGGCGTTCTTGAATGCGTCTGCAATGCCGCCCGGGGCGAGCGGATTGTCGTTGCTGTCCATCTCCGGCCGGTCGAGCACGATGGCAATGCGCTGATCCAACGCTGCCAGTTCCTCGTCCGCGCCGTTGCGGATGCGGTTCGCGATCTCGGTGAACCGCATGTCTTCCTCGAGCACGCCGTCGTCGACCAGGGACAACTCGCTCCAGCTCGACTTCACCTCCGCGAACTGCGCGCCCGTGCCGGACTTGCCGCTCGTGGCAGGAACGAAACGCTTGACGAGGTTGTTCCGAAGCTCCGTCTCGATGGCCTTGCGCTGCCGCGGCCATTCCTCCTTCGCCTTGAGATAGAAGTCGCGCGTGTCGCGGTCGAGCGCATGCTCCGCGAGGTCGTAGATCTCGTCGATCAGCTTGTCGAAGCCGGTGGAGGCGCCTGCGCAGATCTTCTCGAGGGAGATCGAGCGGATCTGCCCCATCAGGCTGTCGGGCGGCGGCTCGTCCGGAGCGTCACTGCGGGAGGAAGGAAAACTGACGATGTTCGACCCCGAGGTAGTCATGTTGGCCGACGCGTCTCGGGAAGCGCGGTGCCGCATGAGCGTGACAGGACGCCCTGGCCGGTGATGGCCGGAATGCCCGCGGCGGTTTCAGGTTCGCGATCCAGCTTCACGCGATCGAGTCCGTTAGATTGACCGGGAACGGCACCCTGTCGCACTCTTCGTTATCCTGATATGTGTAGTCGAAAGATAGCACGACTCCTGCCCGCATCCACGCCGGCGCATGTCTCCTGCCATCCGGGGAAAGGCACGAGCGAGCGAGAATTCCCCTGCCGCCCTCTCGGAACCCGAATTCCACCTCATCCTGATCCTATATCTGCGCTGCAGGCAGAAACTTTAGCTCGCCGAGGCCCCGGAGAAATGCCTGAGCCGGGCAATCCGCGCGCTTGCGGGCGGATGGGAATCATAGAAAGCCGAGTGCAGAGGGTCTGGCGTGAGTGTCGATGCGTTGTCCTTGTACAGCTTGACCAGGGCCTGTGCCAGATCTGCGGGCGATGCATTGCGCGCCGCATAGGCATCCGCCTCGAACTCGTGCTTGCGGGAGTACATGGCGATCAATGGGCGGAACGGGAAGGTGAACACCGGTACCACCATGAAGAAAACCACGAGAGCCACCGCATCGGAGGCAGGAAACGGCGCATGGACCCCATCGAAGAACCAGGCCGCATTGCGCAGCATGCCAAGCGCCCACAGAAAAGCCAGGCCCCCGGCAAAGGTCCAGGCCATCCGCCGGAACACGTGGTTCAACTTGAAATGGCCCAGCTCGTGAGCCAGTACCGCTTCGATCTCGCCCGGATCCAGGCGACTGAGCAGCGTGTCGAAGAATACGATCCGCTTCGCCTTGCCGAACCCTGTGAAATAGGCGTTGCCATGGCTCGATCTGCGGGAACCGTCCATGACGAACAGCCCCTGCGAACGAAAACCGCACTTCTGCAGCAACGCCTCGATCCTGCGGCGCAAGTCGCCGTCCTCCATGGGAGAGAACTTGTTGAACAGCGGAGCGATGAACGTCGGGTACACCGCGAGCATCACGACGCTGAACCCCACCCATACGCCCCAGACCCAGAGCCACCAGAGCGATCCCATGGCTTGCATGAGCCAAAGCACGGCGAGAACCAGCGGAAGTCCCAACACGACGGCCACCAGCGTCTGCTTGAACAGGTCGCCAATGAACATTCCCGGAGTCATCTTGTTGAATCCGAACCTCGCCTCCAGCACGAAGACGCGGTAGATGTTGAATGGCAGCTCGACCAGCGAAGTCACGATGCCCACCGCCGCGATGAAGACGACGCCCGAAGCGATTGCACTTTCGAACATCCTCTGCGCGATGTCGTTCAGGGCATTGAAACCGCCTCCCAGCGTGAATGCCAGCAACACGACGGCGTCAACGACGAGCCCCACGGAATTGAGCCGGCTCTTTGCCACGGAATAGTCGGCAGCCTTCTGGTGCGCGCCCAGATCGATCTGCGGGGCAAAGGGTTCGGGCACCTGCGAACGATTCGCGCGGACATGGGCAATGTGCCGCCACGAAAGCCACAGGCGAAGACCTGTGCCGGCCAGGAGAAGCAGAAGGAAGAGCAGACCGAAAGGAGTCATCAGAGGGATCAAGTTGCTGTGGTGGGTACCGTTATGACAAACTTATACGCTTGAATTTCCGAGAAATATTATGGCACAGGATGCAAACCGGCTGATCTGGATCGATATGGAAATGAGCGGCCTCAGCCCCGACAGCGACCGGATCCTCGAACTCGCGACCGTTGTGACGGACTCCCGCTTGGACATCGTCGCGGAAAGTCCGGTTCTGGTGGTTCATCAGGAAGCGGCCGTGCTCGACGGCATGGACTCTTGGAATCGCGCGACGCACGGCCGGTCAGGACTGACCGAGCGTGTCCGTCAGTCGACGTTGAGCGAAGCCGATGCCGAGGCGCAGATGCTGGCATTCCTGCGGGAGCATGTTCCCGGGGCCGTCTCACCCATGTGCGGAAACTCCATCTGTCAGGATCGCCGCTTCCTCGCGCGCTACATGCCCGGTCTGGAAACCTACTTCCACTATCGCAATCTGGACGTCAGCACGCTCAAGGAATTGGCCAAGCGGTGGAAGCCCGAACTCATGGGCGGGTTTTCCAAGCGGGGCAAGCACGAAGCGCTCGCCGACATCTACGAATCGATCGAGGAGCTGAAGTACTACCGGGAGAACTTCATCCGGCTGTGAGCGGCGCCTCGATTCAGGCGGGATGGGCCCCTGCCTGATAGCGGCGGAGTTCTTCCAGAAGTCTCCCCACGAGGGGTTCCAGCGCTTCGAGCCCCACGCGTGCCGAAGGCAGGTCCGCGTCCCGTGCGGCATGTTCCACTTCGAGCGCCTTCTCGCGGACGGCGCCCGCTCCGAGCGTGGCCACGGTGCCCTTCATCGTGTGGGCGTGGCGCCGGGCCGTGGGAGCATCTCCGGCCGCGAGAGCGTCACGAAGTGCGGCAAGCTGCCGGCTCAGTTCTTCCAGCGCGATGGTGACCACGTCGTGAAGGAGTTCCTCGTCCCCGCCGATCATGTCCAGGGCTTCCTCACGACCGAACAGACGTACTCCGGAATGCGGTGCCCCTATCCCTGGTGAAGAGTGCGCAAGAGTCTCAAGGGACGGTGATGGCATGGGGGAAATCATGGGGTGCTTCCTCGGTTGATCCAAGTCGTTAACGGCTTGCCGGACCCCGACTTGAACGGATCTTCCTGATCGCATGGAGCAGCCCGGCCGTGGAACCATCGAGTCCCTCGTCTGCGTCTCTCCCTGAGATGCGCGGCAGCAGGTTGCCCGCGAGCTGCTTGCCCAGCTCGACTCCCCATTGATCGAAGGCATTGATGTTCCATAGCACGCTCTGCACGAACACTCTGTGCTCGTAGAGCGCAATCAGGGCACCGAGCGCGTACGGGTCCAGCCGTTCCAGCAGGATCGTCGTACTGGGGCGATTGCCGGGAAACGAGCGATACGGCGAAAGGAACGAGGCTCGCTCGGCCGGCATTCCGGCAGCGAGCATCTCGTCCTGGGCTTCGTCGCCGGACTTGCCGAAGGCCAACGCCTGCGTCTGGGCCAGACAGTTTGCCAGCAGCATCTCGTGGTGCCTGCCCGACTCGTGCGCGCCCACGGCGGCCACGATGAAATCGCACGGCACGATTTGCGTGCCCTGGTGGAGAAGCTGGAAGAACGCGTGCTGGCCGTTCGTGCCGGGTTCTCCCCAGACGATGGCGCCGGTCGGGTGATCGACACGGTTGCCTTCGCGGTCGATCTGCTTGCCGTTGCTTTCCATGTCCAGCTGCTGGAGATAGGCCGGGAGCCTGTGCAGGTACTGGGAATAGGGCAGCACCGCCCGCGTGCCGCATCCGTGAAAGTCCGCGTACCACACATCGAGCAGACCGAGCATCACCGGGGCATTCGCATGCAGTGACGTCGTCCGGAAATGCTCGTCCATGGCGTGGGCTCCCGCGAGGAGCTCCTCGAACCGATCCATTCCCACCGCCATGGCGACAGGCAGGCCAATGGCAGACCACAGGGAATAGCGTCCGCCGACCCAGTCCCAGAACTCGAAGACGCGGTCCGGCGAAATGCCGAAGGCCGTGGTGCCCGGGACATTGGTACTGACGGCGGCGAAGTGCAGGCCGACCGCATCGTTCCCCAGCGCACCGGTGAGCCACTGCCGTGCGGATTCGGCGTTGGCCATGGTCTCCTGGGTCGTGAAGGTCTTGGACGACACGATGAACAGCGTCTCTTCAGGACTTGCACCTCGCAGCGCTTCCATCAGATGGGAGTCGTCCACGTTGGAAACGAAACGGACATCCGGTGCATCCGCCGCATAGGCCCGCAACGCTTCGCACACCATGCAAGGGCCCAGATCCGAACCGCCGATGCCGATGTTCACCACGGTCCTGAACGCCTTTCCCGTGGCTCCGCGCAGTCTGCCTTCGCGAACGCCCGCCGAGAAACGGCGCATGCGCCCGAGAACATCGCGCACGGCGGGCATCACGTCCTTCCCGTCGACAGACATGGGCCGCTCCGACCGGTTCCTCAGCGCCATGTGCAAGGCCGCCCGGCCTTCGGTGTGATTGACGTGATATCCCGAGAACAGGCGCTCGATCCATGACGGCAGCTGCTGCTGCCGCGCCAGTGACACCAGCAGATCCAGCGTCTCGGCAGTCATCCAGTTCTTGGAGCAGTCCAGCAGCAAGGGACCGGCTCGGAGGCTGAAGCGCTCGAACCGATCGTTCTCATCGGCAAACAATTGCCTCAGTGTCGTCGTTGCCAGCCGGTCGCGATGCCGTTCCAGCGCTTGCCATGCCGGAGATTTCGTCAATGTGCTCATGGGAGATGGAGAACGGAGGCCACGCACGGATTCTAACGGTCCCGCGATGGGCCAGCGGAACCGCTTTGCCCCGGATGTCGCACCGTTGTCACATCGCCGCTAGAATCGCCGCTCCCCGGATCGAGTCATGACAGAGCCCTCCATCAATCCGCATTCGCACGGCAAGGCCGGGACGGCTTCCCCGCCGTCCGTGGAACTGCTGGATGCGTTTCTCGATGCCATTGCCCAGCCCATGGCGGCATTCACCGCCGAGGGCGTGGTGATGTCCTGCAATGCGACATGCAGGGACGAGTTCGCCAGGTTGTACGGCCGTCCACTGGAACCCCTGTCCCGACTGGACGAATACCTGGCCGAACTGCCGCAGGAATGGGATCGTCTCCACGGCCTGATCAGGCGGGCGGCCGGTGGAGAGTCGTTCACCGTCGAGGCGGAACTGGGAGACGCCTCGCTTGCCCGCAGCCTGTATTCGATGATGTTCGCTCCCTTGCGCGACCGCGACGGAACGATCGCCGGCGCAGCGCTCATCGCGCAGGACATTACCGAGACCAAGCGGGCCCACACGCTGCTGCTGGAAAGCGAGCGACGATTCCGCGATCTGGCCGCCAACGTTCCGGGCGTGATCTATCAGTGGGTCGAGCGGGCGGATGGCAGCCGCGGCTTTCTCTGGGTGAGTCCGCGGCTGGAGGAGATCTTCCACATCGACCGCAATGCCATCAGCAGCATTGCCGACTATATCCACCCGGATGACCGGCCGCGGTGGGTGGCCTCCATCGAACAGGCCAATCGCCGTTCGTCCGTGTGGAACTTCGAGGGCCGGCTGCTCTATCCGGATGGCACTGTCCGCTGGTGGCAGGGTATTGCGCGGCCCTCCCGCGTGACGGCAGAGGAGATCGTCTACAACGGGGTGATGCTGGACATCACCGACCGCAAGCTCGCGGAGCAGGAACTCATGCTCGCTGCGAAGGTATTCGAAGGCACCCGGGAGGCCGTGATGATCCTGGATGACTCGGGTGCCGTTCTTTCCGCGAACCGCGCGTTCACCGCCATCACGGGCTTTCGTGCCGACGAGGTGAAGGGAACGCCGCTGCCCGTATTCGACGGGGCGCGTCACGATCAGGCGTTCGTGGAATCGCTGTGGGAACACGCGCACCGCGATGCGGGTTGGGAAGGCGAGGTCTGGTTGAGACGCCGAGACGAACTGGTGTTTCCCGCGCGGTTGCGGGCGAACGTGGTGCGGGCTGTGGACGGCACGCCAACTCACTGTCTCCTTGCGTTCGAGGACATCTCGGAACGCAAGGCGCAGGACGATCGCATCCGGCATCTCGCTCAACACGATTTCCTCACCGGGTTGCCCAATCGTGCCCTGCTGGAGGACAGGCTCAAGCAGGCCATCCCCCTGGCGCAGCGGAGCGGCAACCGGCTGGCAGTGATGTTTCTCGACCTCGACCGGTTCAAGATCATCAATGACTCGCTGGGGCACGAGGTCGGCGATGCGCTGCTGAAGCAGGTTGCACGCAGGTTGACGGGCTGCATACGCGCAGCCGATACCGTGAGCCGGCAAGGCGGCGACGAGTTCGTCGTGCTGCTCCAGGATCTGGATGCTCCCGAACAGGCGGCCGCCGTTTGCCGCAAGGTGCTGGAAGTCGTGGCGGAGCCTTTTGTCTTCCAGGGGCTGGCGCTCAACGTGACGCCTTCCGTGGGCATTGCGATCTATCCCGACGACGGAGCGGACTTTCCGACGCTGCTCAAGAATGCGGACGCCGCGATGTATCACGCCAAGTCGCTCGGCCGGAACAACTTCCAGTTCTTCACCCAGGAAATCAACGCCCGGGTGCTCGAGCGGGCCGAGATCGAGTCACGATTGAGGGGCGCGTTGCACGGGGGCGAACTGCAGCTGTGGTTCCAGCCGCGCTTCGATCTCGCCACGCGGGCCGTGGCTGGACTCGAGGCGCTCCTGCGGTGGCCGGATGGTGGCGGCGGGTTCACTCCGCCCGAAAGATTCATCCCCGTCGCTGAGGATTCGGGACTCATTGTGGAACTGGGCAACTGGTGCATTCGCAGGGTCTGCAGACACCTCAAGGAGTGGACGCTGCAGGAGGTGCCGCTCGTGCCCGTGTCCACCAACATCTCCGCTGTGCAGTTTCGTCAGGGAGGCGTCGCGGCCGGCGTGATGTCCGCGCTGGAGGAACTGGGCGTGAACAGCCGCCTGCTCGAACTGGAAGTCACCGAGAGCGCCATCATGAGCGATGCGGAAACCGCGCGCACCACGCTATCGGAGTTGCGCAAACGGGGAGTCCGTCTTGCCGTGGACGATTTTGGCACCGGCTATTCGTCGCTTGCGTACCTGCGGCGTCTTCCCCTGGACACGCTCAAGATCGATCGTACTTTCGTGCAGGGAATCGACGAGGATCCCGAGGACGCCGCCATTGCGGTGGCCATCATCGGTCTGGCGAAAACCCTTGGACTGCGCACGCTGGCCGAGGGAATCGAGACGCAGGAACAACTGGAATTCCTGCGGCGTCACGGTTGCGACGAAGGCCAGGGATTCCTGTTGGCGAGGCCCATGCCCCCCGACATGGTCCCCACCTGGCTGCATTCGGTTCGGGGTCCGGCCCAGCTTTCGCTGGGCATGTGATCCAGTCGGTCAGACGGCGCGTTCGAAGATGGCGGCGATACCCTGCCCGCCCCCGATGCACATGGTGACGAGACCATAGCGTCCACCCGTGCGCTGCAGTTCGTACAAGGCCTTCAACGTGATGATGCAACCCGTTGCCCCGATGGGGTGACCGAGGGCGATCGCGCCGCCGTTGGGATTGGTCTTCCTGGAGTCGAAGCCGAGATCCCGCGCGACTGCGCATGCCTGTGCCGCGAACGCCTCGTTGGATTCGATCACGTCCATCTGCGCCACGGTAAGACCCGCCTTTCGCATGGCGTTGCTGACTGCGGGAACCGGACCGATACCCATGATCTTCGGATCCACGCCCGCGTGACCATAGGAGACCAGCCGCGCGAGCGGCTTCAGCCCTTTCTTCTCTGCGATGCCCCGTTCCATCAGCACGACTGCGGCTGCGGCATCGTTGAGGCCGGACGCGTTGCCGGCTGTCACCGTGCCGTCCTTCTGGAACACGGCTCGCAACTTGGTCATGTCACCGAGCTGGACATCGGGACGCACGTGCTCGTCCGTGTCGAAGATCACCGTACCCTTCTTGCCCTTGAGCTCGACGGGCAGGATCTGCGACTTGAAATGACCGGCGGCGATGGCAGCCGCGGCCCGGCGGTGGCTCTCGAGCGCGTACTCGTCCTGCAACTCGCGCGAGAGGCTCCATCGCTCGGCAATTCTCTCCGCGGTCACGCCCATGTGCTCCTTGTCGAACGGATCGGACAAGGCCCCCGTCATCCAGTCGATCAGAGGCTCGTCGCCCATGCGCTGGCCCCAGCGGGCAGCGGGCATCACGTAGTTGGACCGGCTCATGCTCTCGGCTCCACCCGCGAGGGCGATGTCGGCATCGCCGAGCATGATGCTCTGGGCGGCGCTGACAATCGCCTGCAGGCCGCTGCCGCACAGGCGGTTGAGGGTCATTGCCGGCGTTTCCTGAGGAATGCCGCCATTCATCGCGCAGACCCGGGAGAGGTACATGTCCTTGGGCTCGGTCTGGATCACGTTGCCGAATACCACGTGGCCAATCTCTGCCGCTTCGATCCCTGCACGGCTGATTGCCTCGCGGGTCACCCGGGCGCCCAGTTCCGTGGGCGAGAGATCCTTCAAGGCCCCGCCGAAATCGCCGATTGCCGTTCGCACGCCGCTCACGACGACCACTTCACGCGCATTGCTCATGTCCGCCCTCTCCCGCGATTCAACGCTCGACGGCCAGGGCCACGCCCATGCCGCCGCCGATACACAGACTGGCCAGGCCCTTGCGGGCATCTCGCCGGATCATCTCGTGGAGCAGGGTCACGAGAATGCGGCAACCGCTCGCTCCGATGGGATGGCCGATGGCGATGGCGCCTCCGTTCACGTTGACCTTGGACGTGTCCCATTCCATGTCGCGATTGACCGCGATGGCCTGGGCGGCAAACGCTTCGTTGATCTCCATGAGGTGGAGGTCCTGCGGTGTCCAGCCTGCCTTGGACAGACAAAGCCTGGAGGCGGGAACCGGGCCCATTCCCATGAACTTCGGATCCACGCCAGCCGACGAATACGCGCGAACCCGCGCGAGGGGCTTCAGCCCCAGCGATTCGGCCTTGCGAGCCGACATCATCATCACGGCTGCCGCACCGTCGTTGATTCCCGAGGCGTTACCTGCCGTCACCGAACCTTCCTTGTCGAAGGCGGGCCGCAATCCGGCGAGGGTGTCGACCGTCGTTCCGTGTTTGGGATACTCGTCCGCGTCGAAGATGACTGGAGGCCCCTTGCGCTGAGGCAGTTCGATGCCGACGATCTCGTCCTTGAACTTGCCTGCCTTCTGTGCAGCTTCCGCCTTCTGCTGCGAAACCGCGGCGAATTCGTCCTGCTCCTGGCGGCTGACTCCCCACTTCCGGGCGACGTTCTCCGCCGTGATGCCCATGTGGTACTGGTTGTAGACGTCCCACAGCCCGTCGACGATCATGGAATCCACGAGCTTGGTGTCCCCCATGCGGAATCCATCGCGGGAATTCAGCAGCACGTGCGGAGACAGGCTCATGTTCTCCTGCCCCCCCGCGATGACGATTTCCGCATCCCCGGCCTTGATCGCCTGGGCTGCCAGGTGGGTTGCCTTGAGTCCCGATCCGCACACCTTGTTGATGGTCATGGCAGGCACCATGTCGGGCAGCCCCGCGGCAAGAGCTGCCTGACGCGCAGGGTTCTGGCCCGAAGCGGCGGTGAGCACCTGGCCCAGCAGCACTTCGCTCACCATCTCGGGCTTGACACCGGTCCGCTCCAGCAGAGCCTTGATCACCGCTGCACCCAGCTGCGGCGCTGCCGTCCTGGCCAGTGAGCCGCCGAACTTTCCGACCGCCGTCCGGACAGCGCCGACGATTACGATCTCATCCATGACTGCCTTCTCCTATGCATCGGCGCGAGGCGGGGCGGGCGCCTGGTTGTGCACTGCAAGAGCGAAAGTCTACGCGCGCCCGGCAGGGAATGTCGAGACGGGTTGTGCGGTACAGCATAGGCGCGTCAGGTGTATGGACGGGGGCCCCCGTCAGTCGTCCGGGTCGTGTAGCCGGTCCAATTCCCGGCGGTCTTTCTTGGTCGGGCGGCCCTTCTGCAAGGGGTTCATGGGGCGGGCGGCGCGGATCCGATCCGCAGTCGCCAGGCGCTCGGTCAGGCTGGCGTGTGTTTCCTCGTAGAGCCTCTGCGCTTCAGGAGCGGGGCCGCGTCGATCGGACAAGCCGCGAACGACGATTCCCCAGATGTAGGGTCCGATCCGGACCGACATCTGATCGCCGACCCGGACGGCACGTGCCGGCTTCACCCGTTCTCCGTTCACTTGGACCTTGCCGCCATCGACGGCCTCCGTGGCCAGCGAGCGGGTCTTGAAGAAGCGGGCCGCCCATAGCCACTTGTCCAATCTGATGCGTTCGTCCGAATCACTCACGTCTGCATCGGCCCCGAGGGGCGGCCCCCACGCGCGACTCCCCGCCCCAAGCCGCAAGCGGCCGCCGTGTCCGTCGCGCCCGCCCATAGCCACTTGTCCAATCTGATGCGTTCGTCTGAATCACTCACGTCTGCATCGGCCCCGAGGGGCGGCCCCCACGCGCGACTCCCCGCCCTGGCCGCAAGCGGCCGCCGTGTCCGTCGCGCCCGCCCATAGCCACCTCTGTGGTTCTCTATCCCTTGCCCCGCCCCCCAATCTGATGCGTTCGTCCGAATCACTCACGTCTGCATCGGCCCCGAGGGGCGGCCCCCACGCGCGACTCCCGCCCCATGCCGCACGCGCGCGCCGTGTACGTCCCGCCCGCCCATAGCCACTTGTCCAATCTGATGCGTTCGTCCGAATCACTCACGTCTGCATCGGCCCCGAGGGGCGGCCCCCATGCGCGACTCCCCGCCCCAAGCCGCAAGCGGCCGCCGTGTCCGTCGCGCCCGCCCATAGCCACTTGTCCAATCTGATGCGTTCGTCTGAATCACTCACGTCTGCATCGGCCCCGAGGGGCGGCCCTCACGCGCGACTCCCCGCCCCAAGCCGCAAGCGGCCGCCGTGTCCGTCGCGCCCGCCCATAGCCACTTGCCAATCTGATGCGTTCGTCAGAATCACTCCGTCTGCATCGGCCCCAGGGCGGCCCCCCCGCCCCGCCCCCCCCCCCCAGTCTGATCCGATCGTCGGAATGGGGCGTCCCCACGTCGGTCTCGCACTGTCTCAGTGACGGGTGGATCCCGCCTGGGTCTGGATGTCCGTGGCAAATACCTGCTCGGCATCAACGCTATCCAGAACATACCGCCGGCGGCAGAACTCGCACGTCACTTCGATCTTGCCTTGCTCGGTCACGATGGAACGGACCTCTTCGGGGCCGAGCAATCTGAGCATGCCGGTGACCCGCTCGCGCGAGCATGAACACCGGAAGGACAGAGGGGTCGCCTCGAAGACCCGCACGTCTTCCTCGTGGAAGAGGCGCCTCAGGATTTCTCTGGCCGGCAGGCGCAGCAGTTCCTCGGCCGACACCGTAGAACCGAGATGGGACACGCGATTCCACGCGTCCGCGTCGTCCGATTCTCCCGACGGCAATTTCTGAAGGAGCATGCCGGCTGCCTGACGATCGTCGCAGGCAAGCCACATGTGTGTCTCGAGTTGTTCCGAGGAACTCATGTAATGCTCCAGCACCGCGGCGACCGATTCGCCTTCCAGCGCCACCACGCCTTGATAGGACTGTTGTCCATCACGTGGGACCAGCGTGATCACGAATCTGCCTGACCCAAGGAGTGTCTTGAGTGGTGCGACGGGAATCTCCCCTTCCCAGTTTGCCGTGGACCGCATCGTGCCTTCGCTGGTCACTTCCACGACCACCAGCTTGACCACCCCGTCGCCCTGCATCTGCATGATGAGCGATCCGTCGAACTTGAGTGTTGCCGAGAGCAGGGCGCCTGCGGCCATCAGTTCCCCGAGGATCGACCGCAAGGGTTCGGGATATTCGTGGCGTTCGAGTACCGCCCGCCAGGTGGCATCCAGGTGCACGAGATGCCCGCGAATGGGCGTGTTCTCGAACAGGAAACGTTGCAGGGAATCGGTCATGGAGTGCGAAGGAAGCGCCGCTGGATCTTGCCGGTGGTGGTCATGGGCAGGCTCGAAACGAACTCGAAAGCCTTGGGGCATTGATATGGCGCGAGCCTTCCCCGAACGTGTTCCTGCAGTTCTCGCTCCAGTTCAGGCGAGGGCGAAACGCCAGGGGAGGGCACGATGACCGCCTTGATGATCTGTCCCCGAGTCGCATCCTCCGTTCCGATCACGGCGACGTTGGCAACAGCAGCGTGCCTCAACAGGCAGTTCTCGATCTCCGCCGGGCCGATGCGGTAGCCCGCGCTCTTGATCACATCGTCCGTCCTGCCTCGGTACCAGTAGTAACCTTCTTCGTCGCGTACCGCGAGATCGCCGGTTCGCGCCCAAGGGCCTTGGTACTTTGCCGCCGTGTCCTCCGGGCGGTTGAGGTACTCGAGAAACATCACGGGATCGTTCTCGCGGTGCACGCATATCTCGCCCAGTTCGCCATCCGGCAGGATGTTGCCGCCGTCGTCTAGCAGGGCAATACGGTGTCCGGGATACGGACGACCGACCGCACCCGGCTTCGGAGGAAACAACCGGGCAAAACCGCCGATCACGTAATTCATCTCCGTCTGGCCGAAGATCTCGTTGATCGTCACTCCGAACTGCTCCTTCGTCCACTGCATCACCGTCTCGCCGACGGCCTCGCCGCCGCTCATCATGGTCCGCAACCGGATGTCGAACCTGTCCCTCGGCGACTCGATGTGCTTCATCATCATCTTCAGCGCCGTCGGGAAGAGAAAAGCATTGCGCACGCCATAGCGTTCCATGAGCCAGCAGGCTTTCTCGGGATCGAAGCGTCCCCGATACGCGAGCTGAGGCATGCCGAAGAACCAGGTGGGCAACAGCGCATCGAACAGGCCTCCGGTCCAGGCCCAATCGGCCGGCGACCAGAACATGTCGCCCCTTTCCGGAAAGAAATCGTGTGAACAGCAGAAGCCCGGAAGGTTTCCGATGAGCGCCCGATGGGGTATCACGGCTCCTTTCGGAGAGCCCGTCGTGCCGCTGGTGTAGATGATCACCGCGGGATCGCTGGCCGAAGTCTCTGCGGGATGGTGGTGGACACTTGCCTTGGCAAGCAGATCCTCCCAAGGGAGGATATCGGTCCCCCGGGCGCCACCCACACCGATCACATGCCGGAGATTCGTCAGGCCATCACGGGCTGCGTCCAGGGCAGGCAATGTCTCGGGATCGACGATCGCCACACACGCTTGCGCATCCTCAAGGCGATAGCCCACAGCATCTGGGCCGAACAGATGTGATAGAGGCAGTGTGACCGCGCCCATCTGATAGCACGCCACGTGCGCGATCGCCGTTTCAGGCCGCTGGGGCAAGAGGAGGCCTACGCGATCGCCGCGCCCCACGCCCAATGCGCGGAGCGCATTGCTCAGACGATTGGCTTCGCGCTGGATGTCCCAGAACGTATAAGCGCGGGCGTCGCCGCTCTCGTCCTCGAAGTACAGGGCGAAGCGCTCACGTTCCATCGCGTGACGTCCGCACACGGCCACTCCGATGTTGAAACGCGCGGGGACGTCCCAACGGAACTGCTCGGTCAGCGAGGTGTAGTCCGATGCGTCCCGAGGCAGGAGCATGCCTTCGTCCAACGTGATCTTCATTGTCTTGCGCCCCCTGTTGCCGGAGGCGCGGCAACACCCTGCCGATACAGCCGGAACCTCTCCTGGTCGTCTCCGGCGCGATGGCCCTCCCACATCAGCATCCAGGGAGAACCCAACGGGCCTTCTCCAACCGTGCCTTCCACGAGGAGATACGCGCAGGCGTCCGACCGGTTTCCGCTTTCCACGCGTTTCGTCTTGAGTCCGGCGTAATAGTGCAAGAGGGCGCGCTGCGACTCGCCGAGACTTAGGCTGGAGACGCAGCCTTCATGGCCGGCGAGGGCATGGGACAGCGACGCGATCATGGGCCGATAGGACTTCGCGTTGTCGGCCCACCCTATCATCAGGAGCATCAGGGCGGTCCAGAATGCCGCCGCCCCGGCAGCCCAGGTCACGAACGGCCGTGCGGGCGAGCGGCGGATGTTGAACAGGGTCAGCACCCAGATGGCCGTGAGCACCGCTGCCGCGACCATGGATGCCAGGGAAACACCGGGCACGTATCCCGGTTCCATCCTGGCCATGTGCCGTGCTGCACGTTCGGGAACCCCGAAATCGATCGCCGCGAAATAGAACCATAGTGCCGCGAAGAAGAAGAGGAAGAAGGCGATCCCGAACCAGAAGAACGCGTTCACAGCCCCTCGACGCAACGCCGGGACGGTTGCGGTCGCAAGGAGAGAGAGGGGGAAAAGCATGGGCAAGGCGAAGACCTCGCGCTTGTCATGATTCACGCTCAACAGCACGAGGGTTGTCGCGAAGAGCATTGCCGGCATCGTCACGGCAATGTTGCTGCGCCACTCGCCCCGTGCAAGCCAGAGCGCATACGCAGCGAACGGCAGCACGGGCCACGCAAACCAGGACAAAGCTTTCAGGTAATAGGCGGGTGACCCGTGCCCCGCGCCTGGAAGATCGGTGCGGAATCGTCCTATCTGCTGGATCCACCACCATTCATGGAAGAGATGGGCGTCGTGCGCGTAGAGCGCCGCCGGCCACAGCGTGAGCCAAGGCAAGGCGACGATGAATGAAAGCAGGAGGAACCGAAGGTACTGCCGGTTGCGCAACGCCGGCAGCACGATCGGCAGCATCAAGGCCGATAGTGCGAGAGGCAGCGCACTGATGACGCCACGGGAGAGAAATGCGAGGCCGATGCCGCAACCGAGCGACAATGCTGCGGGCGCACGGGCGGCTCCCAACGTCGCCAGGCCATAGGCCCCCAGTGCGTGTGCCAGCAGCACTGCGTTCTCCGGCACCAGTTGATGGGCGGGTTGCAGAAGTCCGATGCAGCCCACCAGCACCAATGGCCCGAGCCAGGCCTGTAGCCGTCCTTGGAGGTGCGCGACGGTGGCGGCCATCAGCGAAAAGGTTGCGGCGCCATAGAGCACGTTGATCAGCCTGACAGCGTCGTGCAAGGCGAACACGGGCGACAGCAGTTTGCCGGCGATGGCCGCGGTCCAGTAGTAGAAGGGCGGGTGGCGAAGAAAGGGTTCGCCAGCCAGCCCCGGTACGAGCCAGTCCCCGGTCTCCAGCCATTGGTACACGACGCCGAAGATGTAGGCCTCCTCCGGCTTCCACGGTTCTCGCGCGACGAGCCCGGGGATCATCCAGAGCAGGCAAAGCGCGCCGACGATCCAGCCGCGTCTGTCTTCCAGGACGGTCACGATCGATTCGAAGCGGAACTTCTGAGCACCCAGGATCACGGGAATTGAACGTGCCGGTTGTTCGGGATTCGATGGCAGGAAACTGAGCCTGCGGGAGGCGTTCGTCAAGCCGCCCGAAAAAGTGAAAAAGGCAGCCGTCGGCTGCCTTTGTCATTGCTCGACCAGTTGAGCCTACTTCGTGGTCCGGCCTGTGCGGCTGTAGCGCTGGCGGAATTTCTCCACACGCCCCGCGGTGTCCATGATCTTCTGCTTGCCCGTATAGAACGGGTGCGACGCCGAAGAAATTTCAACGCGGACGACGGGGTACTCCTTGCCGTCCTCCCACTTCATGGTTTCGCGATTCTTCGTCTCGATGGTGGAACGCGTGAGGAAGCTGAAGTTCGCACCGGGATCGTGGAAGATCACTTCCTTGTATTCGGGGTGGATGCCCTGTTTCATGATGGTCTTTCTCTCAAGGATGCGGGCGATTGCCGACCGCCCGGAAATATCGAACCGGCGCCCGACTCTGGTCGAGCGTCAGAGAACCGCGAATCATCCCGGAAATTCAGTCCTTTGGCAACCTTCTTGACGGGCATGACGTCACAGCGGCTGTTCAGAAGGAATCGCACAGACCCGGAGGAGCGCGTGGAGCGGGCAGCGCGGCGTGGACTTCGCTTCGGAGCCGTCAGCCCCGCCGCATGGAGTCGAAGAAGTGCCGCGCGGACACGGAGGCGCGGAGCGCGTGGAGCGGGCAGCGCGGCGTGGACTTCGCTTCGGAGCCGTCAGCCCCGCCGCATGGAGTCGAAGAAGTGCCGCGCGGACACGGAGGCGCGGAGCGCGTGGAGCGGGCAGCGCGGCGTGGACTTCGCTTCGGAGCCGTCAGCCCCGCCGCATGGAGTCGAAGAAGTGCCGCGCGGACACGGAGGCGCGGAGCGCGTGGAGCGGGCAGCGCGGCGTGGACTTCGCTTCGGAGCCGTCAGCCCCGCCGCATGGAGTCGAAGAAGTCGGAATTGTTCTTCGTCGCCCGCAGTTTGTCCGTCAGGAATTCGGTGGCTTCCAGTTCGTCCATCGGATATAGCAGTTTTCGCAGGACCCAGATCTTCTGCAGGATTTCCTGTCGGATGAGAAGCTCCTCGCGCCGGGTGCCGGACCGGTTCACGTTGATGGCCGGGTAGATCCGCTTTTCCGCCATCCGGCGGTCCAGATGGATTTCCATGTTGCCCGTGCCCTTGAACTCCTCGTAGATCACGTCATCCATGCGAGAGCCTGTGTCGATGAGCGCCGTCGCGATGATCGTGAGCGATCCGCCTTCCTCGACGTTGCGGGCAGCGCCGAAGAACCGTTTCGGGCGCTGCAGCGCATTCGAGTCTACGCCGCCGGTCAGCACTTTTCCGGAGGCAGGCACGACAGTGTTGTACGCCCTCGCAAGCCGGGTGATCGAATCGAGCAGTATCACGACGTCCTTCTTGTGCTCCACCAGGCGCTTGGCTTTCTCCAGCACCATCTCCGCGACCTGCACGTGGCGAGTGGCGGGTTCATCGAACGTCGACGACACCACCTCGCCCCGCACCGAACGCTGCATTTCGGTCACTTCCTCGGGGCGCTCGTCGATCAAGAGCACGATGAGGTACACGTCCGGATAATTGGACATGATCGAGTGCGCGATGTGCTGCAGCATCACCGTCTTGCCGCTCTTGGGGCTGGCGACAAGCAAGCCGCGCTGCCCCTTGCCGATCGGCGCGATGATGTCGACGATGCGGCCGGTCAGGTTCTCCTCGGACTTGATGTCGCGTTCGAGACAGAATTGCTCCGTGGGGAAAAGCGGCGTCAGGTTCTCGAAGAGAATCTTGTGCTTCGCGTTCTCCGGGGCTTCGCTGTTGACCTTGTCCACCTTCACGAGCGCGAAATAGCGCTCGCCATCCTTCGGCGTGCGGATCTCGCCCTGGATGGAATCTCCGGTGTGCAGGTTGAAGCGGCGGATCTGCGAAGGGCTGACGTAGATGTCGTCAGGGCCCGCGAGATACGACGTGTCGGGCGAGCGCAGGAACCCGAAGCCGTCCGGCAGCACCTCCAGCGTCCCCTCGCCATAGATGCTGTCACCACGCTTGGCGTGATTCTTCAGCAGCGCGAAGATGAGATCCTGCTTGCGAAGCCGATTGGCGTTCTCGATCTCGTTCGCCTGCGCCATCTCCACCAATTCGGTGACGTGCATCTGCTTCAGATCGGACAGATGCATCGCCGGGCCGTTGGACGGACGTGGCGCCTGGTTCTGCTGATGCTTGTGGTGTTTGGAGGACCGGGGAGGAGGGCCGGAGCGCTGCGAGGCTGGACCTTTTTCGCTGCTGTTGCCGTTGCCGGCATTGTTATTGTTTACGACGATTTCCTCGGCGGGAGCCTCCGGGGCACCATTCGGTACGCTGATGGACTCAGATGACACTGTCGATGAAAGCCTTCAGTTGGGATTTGGGGACTGCTCCGACCTTCGTGGCCTCGAGACTGCCGTTCTTGAAGATCTGCAGGGTGGGAATGCCTTTGATTCCGAACTTGCGGGGTGTTGCCTGGTTCTCGTCGATGTTCAGCTTGGCGATCTTGAGCCGGCCAGCGTATTCGGATGCCAATTCGTCCAGCGCCGGGGCGATCATCTTGCAAGGGCCGCACCATTCGGCCCAGAAATCCACCAGCACGGGCGTTTCGGCCTGGAGAACGTCCGTGTCGAAGCTCTCGTCGGTCACATGGTGAATGTGTTCACTACTCATCGGCTGAAATCTCGGGAACTTGAACAGGAAACCGGCGCTCCGGACGGAGCGGTCGGGGAGAGGTAGGCCTCAATGCTAGCCCAAATTCGAAGTCGTTGAAAAGGCGCATCGCGTTACAATCGCGCCCCACAACCGGGACATTGCCCGGAAGGAACTCGCAAAATCCGGACCCGCAACGGCCGAAACTGGATATCGAAAACCATGGCTTATGTCGTCACCGAACCCTGTATCAAGTGCAAGTACACCGACTGCGTGGACGTCTGTCCCGTCGATTGCTTTCGGGAAGGCCCGAACTTCCTGGTGATCGACCCCGACGAATGCATCGATTGCACCCTCTGCGTGGCGGAATGCCCGGTGGAGGCGATCTACGCGGAGGACGACGTTCCGGCGGACCAGCGTGACTTCATCGAACTCAACCGCGAGTTGTCGAAAGCCTGGGAACCGATCATCGAAAAGAAGGACGGCCTCCCCGACGCGGAACAGTGGAAGAACGCCAAGGACAAGCGCAAGCACCTCCAGAAGTGAGGGCGCGGCCGGCCGAGCCGGCCGGCGCGGGACCGGCGGCGTGGGTCACGTCCGCCGGCGGTACGGTTCATCACGCAATTCTTCCTCGACGTGGCCTTCTGCAGGCGGTCGCGTCCCTGATCGTCGACCGGCACCGGCATCTCCTGCCGGATCTTTCCAGCGTTACGGTCGTGTTGCCGGGTGTCCAGGCAGCATCGGAATTCGCCCGGATGCTTGTCGCCGAGTCCCGCTGCGCGGCCCTGACGCTGCCCACGATCACCACCTTCGGGCAGCTCGCCGAAGCCCAGCCTGTCCCTCATGCCCTCATTTCCGACGTGCGTCGTCAGCTCACGCTCTTCAGCATCCTGCGCGATCAGGCATTCCTCGATCCCGGCCTGCTGTGGCAGGCGACCGGCGAACTTTCCCGGCTCATGGACGAGCTTTCGCGGCATCGGATCGGCCTCGCGCCCACGCTGGAAGCATTCACGGAGAAGCTCGCCCGGTACTACGGCATGCAGGTGGGTCGTACGGTCCAATTCGAGGCGCGTGTGGCCTTCGAGGCATGGCGGCATCTGGCGGGAGAACCCGATGCTGCCTTCATCTACTCGGCCGGCCTCTCACGTGCAGCCGAGTGTGCCCAGGGCGAACTGTGGGTTCTCGATTCCGCGGAACTGCTTCCGGTCGAGCAGGAATTCATCGGCAAGTGGAATGCGCGCCAACCCGTGAGAGTGATCCGGGGCGTCACCGGCATGTCGGACGATGCCAGGGACGCAGTGCTTCATTCGGCGTGGTCGGCAGACCGGCGCGATTCCCTCAAGGTGCGCGCTGCTCGTCTGCACGACAGAACGGCGATGGAATCGCCGGTGCGGTCGATCGCGCTGTGCGGCACGCCCAGTCTCGAAGCGCAGGCCGGCACTGCCGATCTGCGCATCCGGCACTGGCTCGCGCAGGGTACGCAACGCATCGCCATCGTCGCGTTCGACCGTGTCGCGGCCAGAAGGCTTCGTGCGCTTCTCGAACGCGCCGGCGTGCTCGTGCAGGACGAAACGGGCTGGACCTTGTCCACCGTGGCGGCGTCGACGGTGATCGCTCGCTGGCTCGATTGCGTGACGGGGGATTTCCACCATCGGGACCTCCTCGATCTCACGAAGTCCCCCTACCTGTTCACCGACTGGCCGGAACGAACGCGCAAGGCGGCGATCGTGGAGATCGAACGCGGCGTGCGTTCCCGCAATCTCGTGTCGGGCCTCCAGGGACTGCGTGGAGCGCTCGGCGGGGGTTCGACGGGCCTGCCCGGTGAGCAGGCCGTGTCGCGGCTGCTCGACGCCGTGCGAAGCTGGCCCGCGGGACGCCGCAGCGCAGGCAAGTGGCTCGATGCGCTGGAGAGGACACTCGAGACCCTGGGCGTGCGGGCCGGGCTTGCGCAGGACGCCGCAGGACGGCAGGTTCTGGACCGGCTGCAATCCTTGCGCGATGCGGTGGAGGGTGACAAGGTGCTCCTGTCGCTGGCGGAATGGCGGCAGTGGCTGGATACGGCGTTCGAGTCGGCACTTTTTCGTGATCGCGACATCCGCAGCCCGGTGATCATCACGCATCTCGGCGCGGCCCGGGGGCGGGTGTTCGAGGCAGTGCTGCTGCTCGGTGCGGACGTGACACGCCTGCCGGCCGCGGAGACGACCGGGCTGTTCCTGAACGACAACGTGCGTTCCGAACTGGGGTTGCCCACGTCCCGTCAGCGCAGGCGCGTCCTGCTGGACGACCTCGAGGCGCTCGTGGCCGATGCGGGGGATGTGTTCGCCGTCTGGCAGAGCGAAGACGCTGGGGAACCCGTTCCGATGAGCCCGTGGCTCGAGCTGCTCGATACGCTGCACGAGGAAGTCTTCGGCGGGCGGCTCATCGACGATCGTTGGTTCCGGCGCTGGCTGCGCGATTCCCATGCCGTGCCGGATGTCTCCGAAGTGCCCGTTCGCACGCGGGCGCCCGCGCCCGTCGCCGGCATTGCCGCGACGCACTTCGTATCCGTGAGCGCATACGGGGCGCTCATCGCCTGTCCGTATCGCTACTTTGCGGCGGAACTGTTGCGGCTGCAGGACCTCGAGGCGCTGCGCGAGGATCTGGAGAAGCGCGAATATGGTGAACTCGTCCATCGGATCCTGGATCGCTTTCATAGACGGTTTCCATTGATGGCCGCGGAGGATGGGCCGCGCCTGCAGCAAGAGCTGGAGTCGATCACCGGGGATGTCTTCGCGGAGGCGGCACATCGCGACCCCCTCGCCCGTGCGTGGGAACGCAAATGGCGCAAGCACATTCCCGCGTATCTGCAGTTTCAGCGCGAACGGGAGGATGCCGGCTGGCGCTGGGCAGACTCCGAAGTCAGACGCGCGGCGGACATCGCGCTGGATGACGGCGGGACGGTCCGGCTGCATGGACGCATCGACCGTATCGACGAGCGCCGGGATGGCGATGTGCGTCGGCACACGGCCGTGCTCGATTACAAGACCCGGGCCCGCAAGAGTCTCCAGGATGCCTTGAAAGCCGGCAGTGACGTCCAGCTGGCCTGCTATGCCATTCTCGAGCCGGACGCCACACATGCCGCTTATGTCTGCATCGACGACCGCGAGGTCGTCGAGCTTCCTCTGACGGAGGAGGCCGGGGCGGCTGCCCGGCTTGAGATCGAACGGTTGCGCCGTGTCTTCACCGACGTGCGCGCGGGCGTTCCCTTGCCTGCGAACGGCGATGAGTCCGCGTGCCGATACTGCGAGATGCGCGGTCTGTGCCGCAAGGATCACTGGAACGATCCATGACGATCTCCCGGAACGGGACTGCGCTCGATCCTTCCGGATCCGTGGTCGTCGAAGCGTGCGCGGGTTCGGGCAAGACATGGCTGCTCGTCTCCCGCATCGTCAGGCTCCTCCTCGCGGGGGCCAGACCTTCGTCGATTCTTGCGATCACTTTCACTCGCAAGGCGGCGCTCGAGATGCAGTCGCGCCTGCGGACCTGGCTGCGCGAGCTGGCACGCGCCGACGATCGCACCATACTCGCCTTTCTGGAGGAGCGCGCGGTCGATCCGGTCGAGGCGGCGACGCACATCGACGCTGCGCGAGCGCTGCTCGAAAGCACGATGGATGCGGTGCCCGGCATCACGATCAGCACGTTTCACGGCTGGTTCCTGGGACTCCTGCAGCGCGCACCCCTCGACGAACCTTCCGTGGGTGGCATGCTGGAAGAACGGTTGTCGCCGCTGCTGAAGGAAGCTCGTCGCTTGTTCGCAGAGGAAGTCGCCCGGGGGAGGATCCCGCACTCGTCGCCGCATTCGACTTCCTGGTCGATCGGTACGATCTTCACAACACTCACGCACTGATCGGCGAGTTCGTCCGGCGGCGGGCGGACTGGTGGGCATGGACGGGCGGAGGCGAACATGCGCTCGATTCGGCGCTGCGTCTGCTGCGGCAGGAAGCGCCCGTGGATCCCGAAGCCCCGTTGATCGCGGAAGCCCGGTCGTCCGCGCAAGCCGTGGCCGAGCTGCGCGAGCTGGCGGAACTGCTTGCCGTGAGTGGGGAAAAGGGTGTTGCGCGCGACGAAAGCCGCGCCCGCCTGTTGCTGAATGCGCTCGACAGCGAGGACGACGACAGCTTCTTCGAGCACGTGTGCCAGGCCCTGTTCAAGGAAGGTGGCCGGGGCGATCCCTTCCAGTGCAAGGCGACGAACGCAGGGGCCAATCGCCTGGGTGTGGCTGGTCAGGAGCGCTTTCTCGCACTCCACGCGTCGTGTGCTGACCGGTTCATGGAGGTCCGCACCCAGCGGGCGGAACAGTCCGCCTTCCGCGTCAACGCGGCCGTGTTCCGTTGCGGGGCCGCCTGTCTCGACCAATTGCAGAAACTCAAGGCCCACCGCCGGCTCGTCGATTTCACCGACGTGGAATGGCGGGTCCACCAGCTCGTCTCGCGGTCCGACAACGCGCAGTACATGCTGCATCGGCTCGACGCGCGATACGAAAACATTCTGGTGGACGAGTTCCAGGACACGAATCCTCTGCAGTGGCAGGTGCTGCTCGCATGGCTGCGCGCGGCCGAGGAAGCGGGCAGTGGACCGACTGTGTTCCTCGTGGGAGATCCCAAGCAATCCATCTATGCCTTCCGTGGGGCGGATGCACGTCTCTTCCGGGAGGCTCGCGAACACCTCAGGTCTCATCGGGGCGCGGCAGTGAGCGAACAGAATGTCTCGTATCGATGTGCTTCTGCGGTACTGGACGTCGTGAACCAGGTGTTCGGGGACAACGGCGTATACGACGGCTTCGTCCCCCACGAGTCCGCCCGGCAAGGTTTGCGCGGCCGGGTCGAACTGCTGCCGCTCGCTCCGGTGCCGGAGATCGACCACGATGTGCCTCGAGAAGGGATGGGACAGGCCGATCCGCTGAGCCGTCCCCCGCCCACGCTCAGTGGAGGTCCGCGCGCCGCGGAGGCCGGCGAGGTGGCCCTGCGAATCGCTGAGATCGTGGGCAGGATGCTCGTGGATGACCGGGGCGTGGCGCGCCCGGCCCGCTACCGTGATGTGATGATCCTCATCCGCAAACGCAGGCACCTGGACGCTTTCGAAGCGGCGCTGCGCGCTGCCGGCGTTCCCTATGTCACGAGCCGGCAGGGCGGGTTGCTCGAGCGTCTGGAGAGCGGCGACTTCCAGGCGCTGCTCCGTTTCCTCATCACGCCGTTCGCCGACCTGGATCTCGCACGTGCGCTGCGCTCGCCGGTCTTCTCCTGCAGCGATGCCGACCTTCAGGCCATTGCCGCGTCGGACGGAGAGACCTGGTGGGTACGGTTGCAGTCGATCGACGTCGCGGGCCGCGCGAGTCCGGCACTTGCCCGGGCACGGCGACTTCTGCAGTCCTGGCTCGCAGTCGCGGACCGCCTGCCTGTGCACGATCTTCTCGATCGTATCTTCTTCGACGCGGACGTGGTCCGCCGATATCGCGCGGCGGTTCCGCCGGCCCTGGTCCAATCGGTGACCGCGAACCTTCATGCGTTCCTGGAATTGGCCCTTGCGCTGGATTCCGGGCGCTATCCGAGCCTGCCGGGATTCCTGCATGCACTGGAGGACCTCCTCGGGGGCACGGACGACGAAGCGCCGGATGAAGGAATCGCCGACGCCGGCGAGGATGCCGTACGGCTTCTCACGGTCCATGGGGCGAAAGGTCTCGAGGCGCCCATCGTCTTTGTCGTGGATGCACATGTCTTCGACAGGACCGACTCGTTTCACATCCTCGTGGAGTGGCCGGCCGGCCGTCGGTCGCCTTCCCGCTTTCACGCGCGGACCAGGCGCGAAGAGGACGTCCCGTCTGCACGGCCGTTGCTCGACTCCGCAGCCGCCAATGCGAACCGGGAGGAAGCCAACGCCTTGTACGTCGCGATGACGCGCGCGAAACAGATGCTCGTCGTGAGCGGAACCTCGTCCTCCCGGCCCGCACCGTCGACCTGGTATCGGCGTATCGAGACCGCTCTTTGCGCATTGGGGGACGAGTACGGCCACGGCGCCGGATTGGAAGAGGTATCCGACGCCCAGGGCGGACCGACCGTGGCAGAAGCGTCGCAGGCTGTCCTCGACGAATTCCCGGTGTGGACCGGCGAGTTCGGATCTCGCGGAAACGAGGATTCCACTCCCGCGACGGAACGCGGCAGCCGGATCCACTGGCTGCTGCAGCATCTCGCACCGCCCGCATCGGTCGCGGACCTTTCGTGGATCAGGCGCCGGCTCGGCGTATCGGGAGAACTCTTCGAGGAGGCGCTGCAGGTCGCGCGCTCGGTGCTTTCATCCCCGGGGTTGCAACGCTTCTTCGATCCCGGACAATACCGGTGGGCTCGCAACGAAGTCGCCTACGTTCGAGGGGACGGCGAGCTGGGACGCATGGATCGCGTCGTGTGCCTGCAGGACGAGCTGTGGGTCATCGACTACAAGACAGGGGAAACGTCGTTGCGCCAGGATCTGCCGGCGGACTCGCCGTGGATCGTCCAGTTGCGCGAGTACCGGGCAGCCGCATCGCTGCTCTGGCCGGGCTTGCGGATCCGCACCGCGCTGATCGCCTCCGATGGTTTTCTCCACGAGATCGATGCCTGACATGAACGAGCCCCTGCCCTTTCGGGGTCTGCCGCGCACTGCGGAGGGACCCCACCCATGAACGTCGCCATTCCCAACGCCCGCATCGTTGACACAGCGCGCCCGCTGCAGTGGCTTGCGCGCGGATGGCGTGATTTCCTGACAGTCGGGTGGCCCAGCGTTGCCCACGGCGTCGCCGTCACGGCTGGTGGATGGGTCATTCTCGCCGTCACGCTTGTCTTCTGGCCGCTGCTGCCCGGGACGTTCTCCGGGTTCGTGCTGATAGCGCCCATCCTTGCCACCGGGCTGTACGAATTGAGCCGTCTTCGTGGGCTCGGGCGGCCCGCGGAGTTCTCCGACGTCGTTGCTTCATGGCGGAGGGGAACGCGGCCGCTGGTCCAGCTCGGATTGCTTCTGCTCGCCGCTGCCACCGCCTGGGTCGTCGTATCCGCCCTGCTGTTTGGCTTGTTCGTGAGCGAACGGTTCGCCACACCCGCCGAGTTCCTGCGCTATGCGCTCGTGTCGCAGGGCCAAGGTCTTTTCGCCCTGTGGCTGGTTCTCGGCGGGCTCGGCTCTGCCGTGGTGTTCGCGTTGACGGCCGTGTCGGTGCCGCTGCTGCTCGACCGGGATATCGCCTTGCGGCCCGCGCTCTTGGCGAGTGTCCGCGCGGTGGGGGACAACCCCGTCGCCATGGCTCTGTGGGCCGGCATCATTCTCGCCGCCACCATGCTGTCTCTCGCAACCGGCCTGCTCGGATTCATCGTGACGATCCCCCTGATCGGTCACGCCACCTGGCATGCCTATCTGGATCTCGTGGACACCGATGGATTGCCTCTGCGGCGATAGGACGATGCGATGTTCGGTCTGAGCGAAGAGCAGGTTTCGGAATTCGGCCTGACCTTCGGCCTGACCGCCTTCATCGGCTACATGCTCTTCATCATCTGGAATCTCGCCAGGGAATCGAAGGCGGGCCGGCTGGGGACGTTCGTGCTCTTCTTCGTCCTGTCGTTCGGAATGCTGGGCTTCATCGCCAAGTCGATCATGACCTGGCTCATGGGACTCTGACGCGGCGCGGTGCCTGCATCACCGCGCCGCAAGGAGATCCGCCGTCCGGTGATGCCGCTCAGGGCATCTGGAGCTTGCCGCCCCCCCGGCCTGGTCCGCCGAATCCGCCTCCGCCGAATCCGCCGCCTCCCATCGCACCGCCGGCCCCGCCTTGCGGGAGCACGATGGACGACGCGGCCTGGCGGCGAAGTTCCTGCAGTTCCCGCATCGCGCGCTCCATCGCTGTCTTGGCGGCGGCGCCGTAACCGGCCACGGCCGCGGCCAGGGAATCGTCGGGCAGTTCGAAGCTGAGCGGAAGGGCGCCCATCGAGGTCATGATCTGCGCCTCTCCGATGTACTGCGCCTTGCGCGCAGGATCGGGCGCGCCTGCCGCGGTGATCGGTTGCAGGACGCGAATGGTTCCGACGCGGCGGTCGGTGATCATTTCTTCGCGGTAAAGGTCGGATGCATCCATTTCGGCATCCATCGATTCGTCGGGACGTTCGGACATGGTCGTCACCTGGGTTCGGAACATAAAAGCGGAAGGTTAGCAGCGATTGACCGGCCTGCGTCGATTCGCGCGCGCGGGCCGATCGGCCCGCGGGGCCGCGGGCCTGAGCGGTGCCGGCCCTTCAGGCCACGGCTTCGACCGGCATGGCGGAAATGCCATCCGGAACTTCGGGCATCGCCGGGCGGGCTTCGCAATGCTGCAGGAAAGCCAGAGTTTCCGTCCAGGTGCCGCCCACGTTCTCGTAGAGAATCCCGTGGCGAGCGGAAGGCAACATGCGGACCCGCTTGTCGCCGGTCCCCAGATCGCGAAAGAGCAGCATGGCGCTCAGCGGATCGACGACGGGATCGCGATCGCCCTGGAGGATCAGCGCCGGGCATTGCACGAGGGCGAGTCTGCGGCGTACCTGGTCGACCAGGCGTCCGAGCTCGTACAGTGCGCGGATGGGCAGGTGCACGTAGTTGATGTGCGGATGCTCGGACGCGTTCGGCCGGAAGGTGACCACGCCCTTGCGCCCGACCATGTTCGCGAGCTTGTTGGTGCCGTGGACCAGAGGTACGAAGGCCATGTTGCGATTGCGGAAGCGCACGGGTGCGGAGATCGCCGCCACGCCGGCGAGCCGGGCCGGAAGCGTTGAAGCCAGCTCGAGCCCCAGCAGACCTCCGGTCGAGAACCCGACCACGCAGACTTCGTCGACCAGAGGGGCCAGCAGTTCGTAGCCGCGTCGCACCGATGCAATCCACTCGTGCCGCGTCCTTTCGTTGAGATCCCACGGCGAGGTGCCGTGGCCTTTCAGACGAACCCCCATGTTGACGAATCCGTGCTGAGCGAGGTGCCGGCCGAACTCGCGCACTTCGGCGGGCGAGGCGAGAAATCCGTGGACCAGCAGAACGCCCATTCGGCGGGGCGCGTCGGCATGGTGAAGGAAGGGAGCGGCATCCTCCCGATGGGTCTGCAATGCGTTGATGGCCGCGTGGCGGGGCTTGCTGAAGCTGTTGCGGTCCCAGTCGTGCGAGCGTCGCTCGTCGTCGAAGAGAAGCCCTGCCAGATCCGGCGCCGAGAGCGCCGCCGCGTCACGCATTGCGCGGTCCACGCAGTCCCGCGCGGCGCGGATGGGTGCGACCTCGTTCGCCGACACCTCGATGGGGTTTTCGAGGCGCACTTCGTCGAAGTGATGGTCCTGCCGCAATTTGGGCAGGAACCGGTAATTGCCATCTTCCCGCCGGATGAGGCCGAGGCGATCCGCGGTGGCCATGAATTCCTGCAGCGTCACGCAGGCGCCGTCCGGCAGGCCGGCGTAGCGATCGGGGTTGCGAAGGCTGCGATGCAGGTGGACGCCGTCTTCCCGCTGCAGATACTTGATCGCGAGGTAGAGGGTGCGATGGAACGCGAGCTCCGGCACAGAGGTCTCGCCGCCGTCGAGGTGACGATAGACAAGGAGCGCCGCAAGGTGACCCAGGTTCACCGTCAGCAGCTGATACATCTCGTGCATGTAGGCATCGCGCAGCTTTTCAGGCTGCAGCCTCGTGGCGTTTGCGTGCATGCGGCGGTCCGCCCGGTCCCCGTGTGCCGTGAAGGCATCCTCCAGCATTCCCAGCCGTGCCGCCCTTTCGGCGACCATCCGATGCTCGCGTTGCGTCCAGAAACTCGTCGCACGCAGCGGATCGCCCAGGCGGATGTCCATGTCGGTGTCGCGAAGCAGGATGTTTCCCTCGATCAGGAGTTCCTCGCGCATCCTCGGGCTGATGCCCCGGTTGAACAGTTCGACGCCACGCTGCAGCGCGTTGGCCTGCACACGCATGGGGTGGAAGGTGATGTTGGCGGGCACGATCCGGGTGGGACGCCTGGCTTTCGCGAGCAGCGAGTCATGGCTTTCGGCACCCAGCAGCGAGCACCACGAGTCCAGCCGCGCGCGGTCATCCCGTTCCGCTGCCAGCACGACGGCCTTCTTGAACACTTCCAGCGCCATGGCGATGACAGCCGCGCCGCTGTGCTGCTTGCGCCGCTCCTGCGCCGTGCGCGAGTAGATGCTGTACTCGCCGTCGACGTCCACGACCTGCCGGTCCTTGACCATTCCCCCTTCCGGAAACACGATGATCTTGCGGCCCCTCAGCACTTCCGCCGCCAGGAAGGTGAGCAGGTGCGGATGATCGTTCGGGACGGCGCCGACAGCCTGCAGATACTGGGAGAACCGATCGCGGCGGGCGAACAGTCCTCGATCCGCGATCGAGCGGCAGTACGCGCCGGAATGTTCCCAGAACAGGTATTGCGGGATGAACGTCTCGAAGCGCGCGAAGTGGTTGAAGACGAAGATGTCGCCGGAATCGATCTGGCCTTCGTCGTGATGCAGGCGAATGTTCACCTTGAGCACTCGCCGCAGGAACCGCATGAACCGGCCGCTCCATTCGTAGGCGGAAGGATTGATCGGCAGATCGAGTTCAGACGGCATCGGCATGGCTCCCCGGTCGTCCTGGCGCCTCATCGGGCGCGCCCGTGTCCGACCGTCAAACGGTGTCCCGGTGAACGAGGATCGAAATCACCGGAAAGACCCCTCGCAACGAGAAGCGAGTTTCGGGCCGGCCGTCATGGAGGCGGCAGACGCTGCTGGCAGGGTCGTTGCCAGCGTGCGCCGGCGCGCATCCCGCGTCGATATGCGACTCGGCCTAGCGCAGCTCGAAACGCGGCCGGCGGCCATGGCCTCCTCCGGGACATGGTGGTCGCGCGCCGCTCCTTCAAGGTCAAAGAGGATCCGGCCAAGCGCAAGCGCTCGACACGGGGCGATGTCGAACCCCGGCCTGCTCTGTGGCCCGGGCTAGAATTCCCCCATGGATCACACACTCTCCGTTTTCGCCTCCGGCTCCGCGCCGGCCCGATCCGCCGCCTCGCGGCGCCGCATCGCCCTCTGGCTGCTGGTCTGCTGTTCCCTGGTGTTCGTCATGGTCGTCGTCGGCGGCGTCACGCGGCTCACGCGCTCCGGGTTGTCCATCGTCGAATGGCAACCCATCGCGGGCACGCTTCCGCCCCTGAACGAGGCGGAGTGGGAACAGATGTTCGCGAAGTACCGCCAGACGCCCGAGTACCTGAAGGTCAACCAGGGCATGAGTCTCCCCGAGTTCAAGGGAATCTTCTGGTGGGAGTACATCCACCGCCTGCTGGGGCGAGCCATCGGGATCGTCTTCATCGTTCCGCTGTTGTGGTTTCTGGCCCGGCGCCGGGTCGAGAAGGCCATGATTCCCCGGCTCCTGGCGATCTTCTGCCTTGGCGGACTCCAGGGTGCGATTGGCTGGTGGATGGTGAGCAGCGGGCTCATCGATACGCCGCGCGTGAGCCACGTGCGCCTGGCCATTCACCTGGGGATGGCTTTCCTCATTTTCGCGGCCATGTGGTGGACCGCGCTTGGACTGCTGACGCCGGACGGCGGCAGGTTCCGTCCCGCGGCCGATCAGGCGCGGCTCGCGCGGCTGGCGGGGTGGCTGTCTGCGGCCGTGTTCGTGATGGTCCTCTCCGGCGCACTGGTCGCCGGCACGCGAGCCGGATATGCCTACAACACGTTCCCCCTCATGGACGGCCATGTCGTGCCGCCCGGACTCGGGGCGATGGAACCGTGGTGGGACAACCTGTTCCACAACATCACCACGGTGCAGTTCGACCACCGCCTCATCGCATGGGGTCTGTTCGTGGCGATTCCGCTGTTCTGGTGGCGAGCCCGCAAGGCCGATCTCCCCGCCTCCGCGAGGCGGCCCTTGAATCTCCTGCTTGCCATGCTGTTCGTTCAACTGGGTCTGGGCATCTCCACTCTGCTGATGCATGTGCCCGTGGCCCTCGGCGCCGCACACCAGGGTGGCGCCCTGGTGCTGTTCGCCCTGGCGCTGTGGACGGCGCACGCGCTTCGCCACGGCTGACGATCGCCGCGGGGGCGGGTCAGTTGGCGGCTTCGAGGCTCCGGGCAAATGCCTCTGCGGTGAAGTCGACGAACGCGCGCACACGCGTGGCGATGTTCCGCCTCCGCGGGTACACGGCGTAGATGTCGGCATCGGCGGTCCGGTAGGCAGACAGTACCGGCACCAGGCGGCCGGCACGGATGTGAGGGGCGACGTCCCATTCCGCGCGCATCAGGATGCCATGCCCGTCGAGCGCCCACCGCACGGCGATCTCGCCGTCGTTGGTGATGAGGTTTCCCCGCGCCTTCACCGTCTCCACGTGCTTTCCGCCGCGGCCGCCCGACAGCGTCCACACCCCGTAGGCGTCATCCCCCTGGCGGATGCAGATGCAGTTGTGCCTGGACAGATCGTTCGGGGTGCGCGGCTGTCCGTGCCGCTGGATGTAGGCGGGAGACGCGCACAGCAGGCGGCGGTTGGGGGCGAGCCGCGTGGCGATCACGCGCGCGTCCGGCGGGGCGCCGAACCGGATGCATACGTCGAAACTGTCATCGGTGAGGGCAGGCGGGTCCACCGAAAGCTGCAACTGGATCTGCACCTGAGGATGCTGACGTACGAAGCGGGAAATGACGGGACCCACGTGCCGCCGCCCGAAGCCGAGCGTGGCGTTCACGCGCAGCAGGCCCTTCGGTTCGGCGGCAGCAACGCTCAACGATTCGGCCAGTTCGTCGATCTCGCCGAGAATTCGCCGAGCGTACTCGAGAAACAGCTCTCCCTCCGGTGTGAGGCTCATCCGGCGCGTGGTGCGGTTGACCAGCGCCGTGCCCAGCCGGGTTTCCATCAGCGCGAGCCGCTTGCTCACGGCGGGAGTCGTCACTCCCAGTTCCCGCGCCGCCGCGCTGAGACTGCCGCACGCCGCCAGCGCGGCGAAGAAGCTCAGATCGGTGGGCACGACGGTCGGGCGGGTCAGCGCCATTGTTGAGTTCCAGTTAACGGTGGATTCACTTTCGGCACGTTCGTGAAATGATGTCCGATCCTACATTAGCGTTTCCTTCACGTTCACCGAGCCATCCATGACCACGTATCGCATCGCCACCATCCCCGGAGACGGAATCGGCAAGGAAGTCGTGCCCGCAGGCCGGAGAGTCCTGGAGGCTCTCGCCGCCGCGGACGACAACCTGGCTTTCGAATTCGAGAATTTCGACTGGGGAGGCGACTACTACCGCCGGCACGGTGTGATGATGGCGGCCGACGGGCTGGAGCAGTTGAAGGGCAAGGACGCCATTCTGTTCGGATCCGCAGGCGATCCGGACATTCCCGACCATGTCACCCTCTGGGGCCTGCGCCTTCGCATCTGTCAGGGACTGGACCAGTACGCCAACGTGCGGCCGACGCGCCTGCTGCCGGGCATCGATGGCCCCTTGAAGAGGTGTGCCCCGGGTGCGCTGGACTGGGTGATCGTCCGCGAGAACTCAGAAGGCGAGTACGCGGGAGCCGGTGGCCGGGTCCACCAGGGCTTTCCCATCGAGGCGGCCACCGACGTCACCATCATGACCCGTGCCGGGGTGGAACGGATCATCCGTTACGCTTTCCGTCTGGCGCAGTCGCGTCCGCGCAAGCTGCTCACGGTGGTGACCAAGTCCAATGCGCAACGTCACGCGATGGTGATGTGGGATGAAGTGGCGGCCGGGGTCGCCCGGGAGTTTCCGGACGTGACCTGGGACAAGGAACTGGTGGATGCGGCCACGGCCCGTATGGTGAACCGGCCCGCGTCCCTGGACACGATCGTCGCCACCAACCTGCATGCGGACATCCTCAGCGATCTGGCCGCGGCGCTCGCGGGCAGCCTGGGCATCGCGCCGACGGGCAATATCGATCCGGAACGTCGCTTTCCGTCCATGTTCGAGCCGATACACGGCTCTGCTTTCGATATCATGGGCAAGGGACTCGCCAATCCCATCGGCACGTTCTGGTCCGTGGTCATGATGCTCGAACATTTCGGGGAACAGGCCGCGGCGCGCAGGGTCATGGCCGCCATCGAACAGGTGACCGCCATGCCCGCGCTGCACACCCGCGACCTGGGTGGCACGGCCACGACGGACGACGTGACTGCCGCGGTATGCGAAGCCGTCGGAGCGCCAACGCATCGGTAGGCGAGCCCGTGTCAAGAACCCAAAGGGAGAATCTCTCATGAACTCGGTACCACGCCGGGCATTCCTGAGCCGAGCCGGCATGCTGGGCACGGCGGCATTGCTCGGGGGATTGGAAGTGGCGGGGGCTCGCCCCGCCTGGTCGAAAACGCAAGCGGGAGAACCCATGAACGGTGTGAAAGCGATGGTCTTCGATGTGTTCGGCACGCTGGTCGACTGGCGCACGGGCGTGGCGCGCGAGTCGAAGGCCCTGCTCGAGCCGCTCGGTTACAAGCTGGACTGGATCGCCTTCGCCGATGCCTGGCGGGCGGAGTATCAGCCGGGGATGGAGGAGATCCGCTCCGGCAGGAAGCCGTTCTCCAAGCTCGACATCGTTCACAGAGGCATGCTCGAACGCATCCGTCCCCGATTCGGGCTGCAGAAGCTGGACGAGGCGACGCTCCAGACCCTGAATCTCGCCTGGCACAAGCTCGATGCGTGGCCCGGCGTGACGGCCGCTCTTCATCAGCTGCGTTCCCGCTATCTCCTCGCGCCCTGCTCCAACGGCAACATCGCGCTCATGGCGGATCTGGCCCGGCGCAACAATTTCCCGTGGGACGCCATTCTGGGCGCCGAGATCGCGGGAGACTACAAGCCGAAGCCTCGCGTCTACCTGGTCGCCGCGGAAGCCTTCAACCTCGTGCCGAAGGAGTGCATGATGGTCGCAGCCCATAGCAACGACCTGGAGGCTGCGGGTGCCGCGGGTCTGAGCACGGCGCACGTGGCGCAACTCGACGAGTTCGGCCCGTCGACCGGCGAACCCGGGCCCACCGTCCGGGTCGACGTGTCTGCCGGTTCCTTCGAGGAGTTCGCCGCGAAGATGGCTCCCTGAGGGACGTCAGGGTTCCCGCTGCCGCCGCCGCCGATGCGGCGGCGCGGGATGGTCCCGGGACGGAATCCGGTACATCCGGGCTGCGAGCCCCGCGCCCATCACGGCCAATGCTCCCTGAAGCCATGGCGGCTTCACGAAGAAGACGATCGACACCGACAGCGATACCGCCATCATCGCGATCGCCAGCAGCTTGGTGCGATAGGGGATGCTGCGGTGCCGTTGCCATTCCCGGATGAGCGGTCCGAACGTGGGCTGCCGCAGCAGAGCGTTGTAGAAGCGGGTGGATGCTCTCGCATAGCAACCCGCGGCCACCAGTAGAAAAGGCGTCGTGGGCAGCACGGGCGTGAAGACGCCCACGATCCCCAGCACCACGAATCCGGACCCGATGACCACCAGGACGACACGCACCGTGAACGACCGGTGTTTGCGGACTTCGTCGCTGTAATCGGGGGGCGGTGAATCCATGGGGTTGCAGCGTGAACGAAGGCGGAGGGGGGGCAACGCTCCCCGGTGTCGCGACGTCGCGGAATCCGGCGCCGTGACGACCCCGGTACGATCGATCAGAACTGCAGCGCCGCCGCGAACCGCAGGCTCCGGCCCGGCGCCGGTGCCCCGATGCTGCCACCGAATCCGTTGTTGAGAAAGTACGCTTCGTTGGTCGCGTTCTCCAGAGCGACGCGGATTTCCACGTCGGCCGAAGGCCGGTAACCCAGAAACAGGTCCACCAGTTCGTAGCCCTCCTGGCGCCCCACGACGGGCCGGTTGCCGGTGGTGAGGCCGATGGCAACGGAGCGCGCCCCCACGTCGCGGTACCTGAGTCCGGCGTCGAAGATGCCGCCGAGGAAACGGGCACCCAGAGTGACCGCTGCCGTGTCGCCTGGCGCGTCGAAGAGGTCGGTGTGGAAGATGCCGTCGTACACGCGGCCGTGAATGGCGGTGTAGGCGAGCGAAGCGAACAGAACGCGGCCCGTCGCGTTCGCCTCGAACTCGAACCCTTCGCGGTGTTCCCAGCCCGGTTGCCCCACCTCGTTCCCGACCCGCTTGAGCGACAAGAGCAGATGGCGCCGCTCGTTGCGGAAGTAGGCAAGGCGGCTGTCCACCTTGATTCCCCCCGAGAGTGCGAGCGCGGGGAGCGTCAGGCTCCATTCCTGGGTGTCCGCCCGTTCCGGGCGATACAGCGAGCCGCAGATGCCGGACGCGGGCGTGAGCGGCCCCAGATTCGGCACCGTGCACCGGCTGAAAGCGCCTTGCGTGAAGTACTCGTCGATGAGCGGGGGTTTGAAGGCCTGGACGTAGCGGTAGCCGAGCAGCAGGGGCACCGACACGGGCAGACGCCAGGTGCCCGCCAGGCTGCCGCTCTTCTCGACCTCGGTGATTTCCCACGCCTGGCCGAACCGGATCATGTTCTCGCGCGCGCGGCCGTCGGCCGTGACCCGGTAGTGATCCCAGCGCACGCCTGGCGAGAATGTCCACGGTCCCCAGCCGAACGTGTGGACTGCGACGAGGCCCATGCTTTCCCGCGTGCCGGACGGCTGGGCGGGGTTGAAGCCGCCGGGGTACAGGGACGCATTGATGGCCGGGTTGTCCGCGACCCGGCGAACTTCCCGCGCATTGCGCACGCCCTGTATCGACGTCACCAGCTCGTTGGAGACGGCGCCCGTGCGGAATCGCGCCGTGTTCTTGAGGTCCAGCGTGGTGACGTCGTAGTCGAAGGAATCGTTGAGATTCCCGGTGATGTTGTTGGCGAAAAGGGACTGCCCGGGCCGGTGCAGATCCTTGACCTGCGTGGTCGATTGGCCGGCGGTGCCGGCGAAATCGACGAGCCCGCCCGCACCTTCGTAGCGCGTATTGAACGTGTGTGTCGCATCCTCGGTATCGCGCACGACGCTGCCGAAGATCCCCGGGACGCCGCCGGTCGCGTCGTAGGCCTCGCGGCTGCGGTTGTCGACGGTGGCGCTCGACCAGCCCAGCGACAGGCGCTCTGTCACGAACCAGGTGCCCTTCCCCAGCAGACTGCGCTGATTGAGGTTGGAGTCGGGCAGGGTGGTGCCATCGGCGATCCGGTAGTCACCCGCCGTGCGGCGGGTCGCCGCGACCACGAGGTCCACGTCCTCGCGCGGACGTGCGAACCCGATGGCGCTGCGCTCGATCTGGTCGTTGCCTGTGGCCGTGCCGTACTTGAGTCGCGCTCCGAATCTCTGCCCGGGCCGGAGAAAATCCGCGGCATCGCGCGTCGTGGCGGAGACGGTTCCGCCCAGCGCACCGGCACCCGACAGAAGATCGGGCCCGCGCGTGATCGCGATGCCCTTCAGCAGTTCCGGTTCGATGAACGTGCCGCCGAAGCGGTACTTCTCGAAATTCTTCTGTGCACCATCGAGCTTGATGAGCACGTCCTCGCTGTCACCGTAGCCGCGGATGTTGAAGGACATGCCGCTTGCGCGGGGACCACCGTTCAGCGCCACCCCGGGAGTGCCCTGAACCGCCTCGAAGACGGTGCTCGGCTGCCAGCGTTCGATCCGCGTCCGGTCGATCCTGGTGACCGACGTGGCCTTTGCCGCATCCGTTTCCCCGGGTGTCGCGCCCGTGACCGTCACGGTGGGAGCCGTCACCTGGGCACGAACCGGGGACGCCGCGATGGACAGCAGTGCCGAGGCGGCGAACAGCAGATGTGGGAAGGACGGGCGCATTCCGGCGAAGGTCACGCGAGCCGGCCCGCGCAGTGGTCGTGGAGGGAGCCGTCGGAAGAGCGAGCCGACGGCGGACATGGCCGAGCGGCCCGGCCGCGGCACAGAGGCACGTTCCCCTCCGTGCCGCGGATACGTCGATCAGCGCTTCGCGCAGCGGCGGGCGAAGGCTGCCAGGCCGGCAAGTCCGAGACCGAACATCGCGTAGGTCCCGGGCTCCGGCACCGGTGCCGCATAGACCGCGACCTGGTCCAGACTTACCGACGAGGCCGACGAGGCGAACGAGAACTGCAGCGAGCTGGCGGCGGTGGGCAGGGTCCAGCGCCAGTACCACTCCTTCTCGTCACCGCCGAAGCCGCCTCCGGGGATCGGCACGCTGTAGCTCTCCTGCGCCTCCGCCGCCACGCCGTTGAGGGTGGCGGACGCTTCCAGGAGCGAGCCCAGAGTGGCCGCGCGCAACCACACCTCCGTCGCTCCGGATACACCCGGCAGACTCACCGTGAAGGCCGTTGCCACGGTGGGGCTGTAGACGTTTCCGCCGCCGGTGATGAATGCACCGCCCGTCGTCTCCGCGAACTGGGCCACACCACTGCCCAATCCTGCGGCCGCAATGTCGGGCGTGGCATCCTGGATCGTGAGCGGCGTCGACGAGTCGCTGTCGTTGAAGAAATTCCACTCGGCGTACAGGCTGCCGGCGGCGGGGGAGGCGATCCATGGCGTCGCGCTGGTGGCGCCGTTTCCGCTGCCCGGTCCCAGCGCGGTATCCCACATTCCCGTCGCCGCGGAGGCGCTGCCGGCCATCGCCAGCATTGCCGTTAGTGCCGCGATGCGCGGCAGAGTCTTGGTGTTCATGCGTCCAGTCTCCATCTGTTCGAACCTTCACCCGACCCGTGTCAGGCTGACAGGCCCTGCAGCTCCGTCAGCTGCGTTCTTTCGGGGATGTCCCGCGACGCCTCGTCGCCGGGTTTGAACTCGTGAAGGGCCGATGCCGGCCGGAAGTCGACGACGAAGCGGTACTGCTTGCCGCAATCGACGATCACTTCCTTCTGCCCCCGCTTGAGGATGCGCATCTCCACCTTGAAGGAGCCGTAGCCTTCGTGCCGGAGGAGTTCTTCGTACACGGCCAGCAATCTGGCCTTCACGTCATCTCGGGGATTCATGTCGTTGGCCTCTCATCACGCCGTCACCAGCAATGCGGGTGCATCCTGTCCCGCGGCAGTCACGGCAATCACGTCGACGCCGAAGCACGCCTTGACGTGCTCCCGGGTCAGGACATGGCGCGGCGTTCCCGCGGCGGCAATCCGTCCGTCGGAGAGCAGCACGACTTCGTCGGCGTAGCGGGCCGCCAGGTTCAGGTCGTGCACCACGGCAACCACCGCCAGTCCCTGTCCGTGTGCAAGATCTCGCGCCAGCCGCATGAGCGCGTGCTGGTGTGCGAGGTCCAGGCTGGCGGTGGGTTCGTCCAGGAACAGCGCGCGGGGCAACCCGTCTTCCTCGTAGGCCACCTGCGCGAGCGCGCGGGCGAAATGCACGCGGGCGTTCTCGCCTCCCGACAGCGTGGTCACGATCCGCCAGGCGAGGTGCGCCGCCTCCGCGTCGGCCAGGGCCCTTTCCGCGATGCGCTCGTCGGTTCGCCCGGGCCTGCCCTCGCAGTGCGGATAGCGGCCCAGCAGCACGACTTCGGTGCCGTGGAACTCGAAGGCCGCATTGGGCTTCTGGCACATGACCGCCCGGCGTCTGGCGAGTGCAACCGGGGACCACGACGCGAGATCCCGCGCGTCGAATTGCACAGTGCCTTCACCCGCGGCCAGTTCGCCGCTCAGCATGCGCAGCAAGGTCGACTTGCCCGCGCCGTTCGGTCCCAGGAGGCACATGAGGGAACCCGAGCGCACCGACAGATCGATGCCGTCGAGCACCATCCGCCGCCCGAGGCGGCACCGCACGCCCCTGGCCTCCACGAGCGGCGCACTCACGCGAAGGCCTCCCGTCGCGAGCGAAGCAGCAGCCAGAGGAAGAACGGCGCGCCGGCCGCGGTCGTCAGAATGCCCACGGGCAATTCGGCCGGAGCGAAGAGGGTCCGCGCGGCAAGGTCCGCGGCCAGCAGCAACGCGGCGCCGAGCAGCGCGGAGGCAGGCAGCAGACGGGAATGCGCCGGTCCGATCGCCAGGCGGACGATGTGGGGCGCGATGAGTCCCAGGAAAGCGATGACTCCGGTGGAAGCCACGAGACATCCCACCATGAGCGCGGACAGCACCACCACCGTCCTCTGCAGGCGGATCACGTCGACGCCCACGTGCCGCGCTTCGGCGAATCCGAGTGCCAGCGCGTCCAGCGGCGGAGCGAGGCGCAGCAGGACGATGCCTGCCGGAACGCACGCGACGGCGCTCAGGGCGAGCTGGTTCCAGGTCGCCCCGCCGACGCTGCCGAGGTTCCAGAAAGCGAGATTGCGCAACTGCTCGTCGGATGCGATGAAAGACAGGAACCCGATTCCGGACAGCGCCAGGGCGTTGAATCCGATGCCCGCGAGAAGCATGGTGGCGACAGACGAACCGCCGTGGGCCCGCCCGAACCGGTAGACGACGAGCGTCGTGATCAGGGCAAAGACGAAAGCGGTGGCAGGCAACGCGTAGCCGCCCAGCGTTTCCCTCCAGCCGGTCGGCAGGTAGCCCAGGCCGACGATGGCGACCGCAGCGCCGAAGGCGGCACCGCCGGAGATGCCGATGACGCCAGGGTCGGCGAGCGGATTGCGGAACAGGCCCTGGAGGACCGCGCCGGCCAGGGCAAGGCCTGCACCGGTCCCGGCCGCCATGATCGCCCGGGGCAGCCGGATGCCGGTGAGCACTGCCAGTTCCTGCGCACCGACATCCAGGCTGCTGCCGAGGCCGCTCATCGCGACGAGCGCCCTGACCACCTCCATGGCGGGAATCGCGAAGGCGCCCGTGCTGAGGTTCGCGATGAACAGCATCGCGACGAGCACGGTCAGTACCGGGGCCAGCAGCCGCTGCCGTCCGTGCCGGGAGTGGGGCGAAGGCAGAAAGCCCCGGATGCGGGCATCCTGTGCCCGGGCCTGTGCGGCGGTCACGACTTGCGCAACCTCTCCGACAGATCCGCCACCGCTTCAGGCAGCCGCGGACCGAAACCCAGCAGGTACAACGCGTCCATGGCGACGACACGCCGGCTGCGCCCCGCAGGAGTCAGCGAAAGGCCGGGCCGGGCCAGCAGCTTGTCGATGCCGCCGGTTTCGTCCAGCCCCTGGCTCGTGATGAGGATCACGTCGGGTGCCGAGGCGATGGCCGCCTCCGCCGTGAGCGGCTTGTAGCCCTCCAGGCTCTGCACGGCGTTCACTGCGCCGGCGTATCCGATCATCGCGTCCGCCGCGGTGCCAGCGCCGGAGACCATCGGAGCGCCTCCGCCATGCGCCAGGATGAACAGCGCCCTGGGCCGGCCCGGAAAGGACGCCACGCGCCGGGACGTCCTCGACCAGTGCACCTCCAGATCCGCGAGCAGACGGCTGCCGGCTTCAGGCATGCCCAGGACGCCCGCGATTTCGCGGACGTTGTCCCGCAGCGATTCCAACGAATGCCGCACCGGCAGCCGCTTGATCGGCACCCCCGCCGATTCGATCTGGGTCAGCACGGCCGGGGGCCCGGCCTCCGCCGTCGCGACCACGAGTTCCGGACGGAGCGACAGCACGCCTTCGGCGGAGATCTGGCGCATGTAGCCGACCCGCGGGAGCTTCTGTGCCGCCTCGGGAAACAGGCTGGTCGAGTCCGCGCCGACGAGACGGTCGCCCGCGCCGAGTGCGTACACGATCTCCGTGACTGCCCCGCCGACCGACACCACGCGGCGCGGCGGACCTGCGTATGCGACGAATGGCGACACCATTCCCGCGGCGCACAGCGCCGCGAGGAGGCGTCTGCGGTCCTGCCTCATTGCCGGGTGCCGATCAGGGCGGGAAAGGTCGCGTCGAGCAGGTCGCGCCATTCGGCCTTCTCCGGAATGCCCGGTTTGCGGGCGCCGAAGAACTGCGCGATCAGTTCGCCTTCGCTGTCGAAGATCTCCAGCGAAGTGACGATGCCGTCGACGGTGGGTTTGCGTACCACCCACGCCTCCGCCACCAGGTCCTGCCGAAGGTGCAGGTTGAATTCCGGATCCATCACGTTGATCCACGGTCCCATGGCCTGCACGTTCTTCACCGCGCCGGTATGGATCTGGATGCATCCGGGGTTGCCTACGAACACCATGATCGGTACTCCCGATTCCGCGGCGGCGCGCAGGACCTGCGTGGGAGCGTCCAGGGGCACGGGGCACGCGAACTGCCGGTCGGCAAGCCGCATTGCCTGGGTGCGCGCGACATCGAACTTCTTGAGCATGCCGAAGAAGTCGTGGGTGTCCTGCAGTCCGGCCCACGCCTTGCGGAATCCGGGGACGTCGACCGCCTCGTCGGGACGCAGGTTCTTCACCGGCGGGGTGTAGGTCTCGACGGCCAGGGTTCCCGACTGGTCGCCGAAGGCGAACTCGCGCGACACCTGCTCCCACGCGCCCCGGGCGCCTTCGTCGCGCATGTAGATCTTGTGGATCGCCTGGCCGTGCTTGTCGAAGAACTGCAGGCTGCGGCCCGGACCGCCATCGTGCGACTCGTCGACGGCGAAGCCGGCGGACCAGCCGCGGTAGAAGATGCGCAGGTCGATGTCCGGACCGAGGACCAGGCCGACGGGCCCGTCGTGCGACACGTCCTCGTAGACGCCGACGCGCTCGTGCACGCACGCTTCGTTGCGCGTGAGCGCCATGGTGCGGCCTGCGTTCTGCAGGGACTTGAGGATCTCGGGGAAACGCGGATCAAGCCGCGTTGCCGCCGTCTTGCAAAGAGAGGCGATGAGCTGCCCTTCACTGACGCCCAGCAAGGATGCCGCCTCACGGTTGCGGACCTTGCGTTCTGCCTTCAACTGCTCCCAGCGCCCGCGCAGCGCGGACGGTTCGATCACACCCCGGATGATCTCCATGGCGATTCCTCGTCACCTCCAGTCACGAATCGAATTGCTCGGCGTGCTGGCAGGCACCGGAACCGGTGCGGCTGGCTGGCGGAGCGCTGACGATGACACCCGGCACGGACACCCGCCTGTTCCGTCGAGGACAGGCGGCGAACGGTCAGGCCGTCAGAATCAGCTTCCCTTGCTGCGTGATGCGAAGGCAGTAGATGCGGCCCGCGTGCTCGATCTCGAGCATTCCCGCCGGGCCGATCAGTTCCTTGGATGTCACCCGGCGAACGGACGCAAGGGGCGCGTTGCCGTTGCCGGCACGGTTTCCCCGCGAATCGCCGTCGGGCTGGTCTGATTGATCACGCATGAAGTAACGATAATCGTTCTCATTAACGCGTGTCAACCATCGTGCTGTTGCAGGGCAGGATTCTCCGTGCTTTCAACGATCTGACTGGGAAGAACTCCCAAGAGGTCGGCCGCCCACCGAGTGACCGGCGACACTCATCCGATCGTCAGACCTCCCGAAGCCGCGCGCCTGCCGCGCGCAGCAGTTCGAGCAGAACGAAACGGTGACAGTGCGCCTCGTCGGCGCAGTAGCAGCCCACGGAGAAGTCCGTGGTGTGAGAAAGAGCGGCGAGCAGGGCGATCAGATGGGCGGCATCGGGCTGCTTCATCTCGGAACGAAAACGCCGGACGAACGCCTTCCAGGCCCGCTCGTCTCCGGCCAGGCGGGCTTCCTTCAGCAACACCTCGCTCGGTGCGAGCGACGGAAGCCAGACATCGTAGAAGTCCCTTGACGAGAACTCGGCCTTGGGCACGCCTCGGGGCGGCCTGCGGACCGTTCCCAGGCGCAGTCCCTCTCCGGGTTCGCGGGGCGAACCGAGCCGGACGATGCTGATTGCCATGGCCAGACCTCCTTTGTCGTTGCGCGGTGGTTGACCCGAGGGGCCGAGCCGGATCTTGCGCGCGATACCGGCCGCATCGAACCGGGGTGGCTCATCCCATGAGCCACCCCGATGCACACAATGATTGCAAAGGAATGCGAGGAGCAACAGCCATGGAACAGTCCGGCGCAGGCGGTGGCGACCTGTTTTTCGATCTCGTGCCCGACACGGATTTCCATCCCCGCCTTCGCAGCGCCGATGCGTTGGCAGCTGCGTTGAAGCGCCGGCATCCGGAGCGCATCGTCGCCGAACTCGTCGTACCGGAAAGACAGGCGCGCCATGCCGAGTTTCCTCCGGGGCTGGATCCCTGCCTGGTCGGCGCCCTTCGAGAGCGTGGCATCGAGCGGTTGTACAGCCATCAGCGCGAGTGCTGGGATCACGTGGCGAACGGGAATCATGTGGTCGTCGTCACGCCCACCGCCTCGGGCAAGACGCTCTGCTACAACCTGCCGGTGCTGCAGGCGGCGCTGTCGGGGCGTGCGAAGGCGTTGTATCTCTTTCCCACCAAGGCGCTGTCACAGGACCAGGTGGCGGAGATCCTGGAACTCAACGCCGCGGGGAACCTCGGCATTCGCGCCATGACCTTCGATGGCGATACGCCGGGCGACGCACGGCGCGCGGTACGGACGCACGGGGACATCGTCGTCTCCAACCCGGACATGCTGCACCAGGCCATCCTGCCGCACCACACCAAGTGGGCGCAGTTCTTCGAGAACCTGCGCTTCGTCGTGGTAGATGAACTGCACACGTACCGTGGCGTCTTCGGTTCGCACATGGCCAACGTGATCCGCCGGCTGCGGAGGATCGCCAGGTTCTACGGGGCGGAACCGCAGTTCGTCCTGTGCTCGGCCACCATCGCGAATCCGGCGGAACTCGCGCAACGGCTCCTGGGATCGCCGGTCAGCGCGGTGACGGAATCGGGCGCCCCTCACGGGCGCAAACAGCTGCTCGTCTGGAATCCCCCCGTGGTCAACGCCGACCTTGGGCTCCGGGCCTCGGCACGTTCCCAGTCCACCCGCATCGCGAAAGCAGCCGTGGGGATGGGACTCAAGACCATCGTGTTCGCGAATTCGCGGCTGGAAGTGGAGGTGCTCACCAAGTACCTCAAGGACACGTTCGACAATGATCCCCGCACCCCTCCGCGTGTGGCTTCCTATCGTGGCGGATATCTGCCGACAGACCGCAGGGACAAGGAAAAGAGACTGCGAGCCGGGCGCATCGATTGCGTGGTCGCGACGTCCGCTCTGGAACTGGGCGTGGATATCGGTGCCCTGGATGTGTGCGTACTGAACGGCTATCCGGGAACGATCGCCGGTGCACTCCAGCGCATCGGCCGGGCCGGCCGCCGCAACAGGCCTGCACTGGGTGTCCTGGTGTGCTCCAGCAATCTGCTCGATCAGTACCTGGCACGAAACCCGGAGTTCTTTCTGGAGGCGAGCCCCGAACACGCGCGCATCGACCCGGATCAGTTGCTGATCCTCATGGATCACGTGCGCTGCGCCGCGTTCGAACTGCCGTTCGACGACGGCGAAACCTTCGGCGGCCTCGCCGTGAGCGAGGCGCTCGACTATCTGAAAGAGCAGGGCGTACTGCATCGTGAGGCGAACCGCTGGCACTGGATCGCCGACAGCTATCCCGCCAACGCCGTGAGTCTGCGATCCATCGCGGAAGGCAACTTCCTGGTGGTCGACATCACGGACGGTGCCAAGCGCATCATCGCGGAAGTCGATTACTCCGCGGCAGCGGTCACACTCTACGAAGGTGCCATTCATCTGATCCAGGCATCCCCCTGGCAGGTGGAAAAGCTCGACTGGGTAGGGCGCAAGGCCTATGCGAGAAAGGTGGCCGTCGACTACTACACCGATGCGATCGACTACACGAAGCTGAAGGTGCTCGACGAATTCGAGCGTCAGGATCATGCCGACGGCTCCTGCAGGCATGGAGAGGTGCACGTCGTGCGGCGGGTGGCCGGGTACAAGAAGATTCGCTACTACACCCACGAGAACATCGGTTACGGCAACGTGAATCTGCCGGACCACGAGATGCACACGACCGCCGTCTGGTGGCAGCTCGAGCCGGACATCCTGGCTGCGGAGTTCGCGAGCCGCTTCGAGGCGCTGGACGGATTTCTCGGAGCGGCCTACGCCTTGCACCACATGGCAGCCATGCTGAGTCTCGCAGAACTGCGGGATATCGGACGTTCGGTCGGCGACGGTCAGGCCGGGTGGTCGGCGACGCTCGATGCCCAGGGGCGGCCCAGCGCGCAGTCGCTCGACGGGCAGCCCGTGGATATCGGCGCGGCGCATCTTCCATTCCACCCGGCCGTGCACCTGTACGACAACTATCCGGGCGGCATCGGCCTGAGCGCGCCGCTGTTCGATCTGCGATCGGCTGTCGTCCAGCGCGCCACGGAGCTGGTTCGCGACTGCCCGTGCACCCATGGCTGTCCTGCGTGCATCGGACCGGTGTTGCCGCCCGATGCGCGGGCCAGACATTCCCCCAAGTCTTCCGCGCTCAGGATTCTGGCACTCATGCAGGGCGATACGGCTGCCGGACTACCGCAGATGACGCAGTGACCACGATGCTGCGGAACCGGCTCTCGGCACTGCGCCGTCAGGCGGGCGCTACCGACACCGGGAAGGCACCCGCGTGCTCTCTTCCGGCCGAACCGGCGGACGTGGCCGATCCTGGTCTGAACGCACCGGCGGAACAGGCGGAGAACCGGCGATCGCTGTCGGAGCGTCTGGGACGCATGGCTCGGGCACGCAGTGCATCGCGAGCGCAGGGACTCGCCCAGCTGCTTCGTCTGACGGGCGCTCGTCCGCTGGGAGAAAGCTTCGCATTGGCCGAGAAGACGTTGGCGCTACCTTCGATGCATGGGCGCGTGCGCCTGGGGCCCGCGCTCGGGGGGCCGGTTTGTGTGCCGGTGCGGGCGAGACTCTCGGTCACCGTGCCGGCGGAACGCCTGCTGTTCCTTGACACGGAAACGAGTGGCCTCTCCGGCGGGACCGGCACGTTCGTGTTCCTGCTGGGTCTGGCGAAGGTCCGTGATGGAGCGCTGACCGTGCGGCAGTACCTTGCCACAGGGTTCGCGGGAGAAGCCGGGCTTCTGGATGCGTTGACCGAAGAACTGCGGGATTCGGAATGCCTCGTCACGTTCAACGGCAAGTCGTTCGACGTGCCGGTGCTCAGAACGCGGTGCGCACTGGCCCGCCGGGAGGATCCGTTTGCCGGCAAACTGCACGGCGATCTGTTGCATGCCTCGCGGCGGCTGTTGAAGCGGGACTGGCCCGACTGCCGGTTGAAGACCACGGAGTCACGCGCGCTGGGCTTCGACCGCACGGACGATCTTCCGGGTTCCGGAAGTGCCCGGAGCGTGGCAGCGCTGGCTGACCCGCGCAGACGCGGAGGCGATTCCCCGCATCCTCGATCACAACCGGGACGATCTGATCTCGCTCGCATCGATCATCGAACTGCTCAATTCATGCGAGGCCGGCAGCCCGCTTTTCGCGTCTGCCCCTTCTGCGGGCAGGGGACACGGCCCGGCGACCGGCGTCTGAGGCTCTGCGTCCGAGGATCTGACGAAGGTCAAGACCGATACCGGTTCATCATGCGGGCGGTGGCGCGGTCCACTGCCGCCCGGACGTTCTTGACGTCAAGTCGCCGGGCGTAGCAAACGTGTGCAGAGCGCCGTCCTTGTTCCTCCACCCGGCTTGCACCACTTGCGCCGGTGACGCAGGCATTCAGCGCGACTGCGACGCTCTCTCCTGTTCGATCAGCACGCGGCGAAGGATCTTTCCCGAAGGCGACTTCGGAATCGCATCGACGACCGCGATGCGCCGCACCTTCTTGTACGGTGCGACGTGTTCGGCGACGAAGGCGAGGATGGCATCCGTCTCCACCGGAGATTTCAGCACCACGAACGCCTTGGGGACTTCGCCGGTTTCCTCGTCCGGGCTCGGGATCACGGCGGCGTCCATGATCGCCGGATGGCGCAGCAGCACGGCTTCCAATTCAGCGGGTGCCACCTGATAGCCGTTGTGCTTGATGAGTTCCTTGACCCGATCGACGATGAAGAACTCCCCGTCGGCGTCCACGAACGCGATGTCGCCGGTGCGCAGCCAGCCGTCCGCCAGCAGCATGTCGGCGGTGGCGTCGGGCCGCTTGAAGTAACCACGCATCACGTTCGGTCCCCGCATCCACAGCTCCCCACGGTCACCCACGCCGACATCCTGGCCGGTTTCGACGTCGACGATGCGGGCCTCCATGCTGGGCCAGCACCAGCCCACCGACCCGATCTTGCCCGGCGTGGGGCCTTCGTGCTTGGAGATGGATGCCCCCGCGAACTCGGTCATGCCGTAGCCCTGCATCACGGAGCAACCCAGCCGCTTCGCACACCCTTGCTCCACCTCCGCGCCCAGCGGCGCTGCACCGGAGCCGATCTGCTTGAGACTCGACAGATCGTACTGGTCGACGGCGGGGTGCTTGGTGAGGCCGAGGATGATGGGCGGGACCAGAGGCGCATACGTCACCCTGTACTTCTGCACGCACTCGAGGAACTGGACGAAATCGAATCGCGGCATGGACACCAGCGTGCTGCCGTTTCGCAGGCCATGCAGCAGGATCAGCACCATTCCGTAGATGTGATAGAACGGCAGCACCGCGATCGACACCGTGCTCGCGTCCCGCTGCAGCAACGATTCCGCCTGGACGAGTTGAGCCACGACGTTGCGATGAGTCAGCATGACGCCCTTGGGCACACCGCTCGTTCCGCTCGAGTAAGGCAGCGCCGCCAGGTCGTTGGACGGGTCCACCTGCACCGGTGCGGGAGGCACAGCTGCCTGCAGGAGTTCCCCGAATTCGATCGCGCCTTCGGCCGCACCCAGCGCGAAGATCGCCTCGACCGCCGTGCCCTTCGCGGCCTGGGCGCACCGTTCCACGAGCGCGCCGACCGTCAGCAGGAACTTCGCCCCCGTTTCTTCCAACTGGTGAGCGATCTCCTCCGCCGTGTAGAGCGGATTCATCGTCGTGACCGTGCCGCCGGCACGGTTCACCGCCAGGAACGCGATGGCGTATTCCGGAACGTTGGGGCTGCAGATGGCGAACATGTCGCCCTTGGCGAAGCCTCGCGCCGCCAGCGATGCTGCCATGCGGTCGATATCCCGATGGAGCTGCACGTACGAGAGCACGCGCCCGGAAGGACCGTCTATCACCGCGGCGCGGTCCCCGAATTCGGCGAATCTGGCGGTGACGGTTTCGTACAGGCCGGCATCGGGCACGGCCACATCCGGCCACGGGCTGCGGTGGATCACGGCAAGCTCCTCCTGGTCATGTCTTTCTCGGTGTACCCATCGGCTCGATCGTGCCGATATGGAAGCGGTATTCGCCCTTCAGCCGGTCGGCATAGTAGTGCTTGAGCGTGTTGCGGACGGTCGCGAACGCAAGCGCGTCCCACGGAACCTCGGTCTCGCTGACCAGACGGGTCTCGAGCGTCTCGGAACCGGGGTGGAAGTCGAGGTCGAGCAGACGTCCGCGGAACAGCATGTAGACCTGGTCGATGTGCGGGATGTTGTAGATGGCGTACAGCGTCAGATTCTCGACGCGTGCATTCGCCTCTTCCAGCGTCTCGCGGGCGGCCCCTTCGGCCGTGGTCTCTCCGTTCTCCATGAAACCTGCGGGTACCGTCCAGAATCCGTGCCTGGGCTCGATGGCGCGGCGGCACAGCAGGATGCGGTCCTCCCATTCGGGGATGCAGCCGACCACCAGCTTGGGGTTCTCGTAGTGGATGGTGTCGCAGGAATCGCACACCCAGCGGGGAAGGTTGTCCCCCGGAGGCGTCTTGCGCGACACCCGGTCACCACATTCGCTGCAGAATTTCATGGCGCATGCGCTTGGATGGATGACTCCATTATCCTCGAAAGGACTGGTTCGTCATCACTCGCCGTCGCTGACTGCCGCCTCCGCCGCCGCCGTAGAATCGCACGTCGCCTTCACTGATTCGATTCATGAGACCCCTGCACGTTGCTGCCATCCTGGAACGCGAGTTCGCCGCCACCGCCGGCGGATTGCACACGCCGGTCATGATCTGGGGGCCACCGGGCGTGGGCAAGAGCGAGCTCGTGCGCGACACCGCAAGACGGGCCGGCGTGGGCGTCATCGATCTGCGCCTCTCACAGCTCGAGCCTACGGACCTGCGCGGAATTCCCTTCAGGGAAGGGCGGCGCGTGGAGTGGTCCGTTCCGTCCCTGCTTCCGGAGTCGGCGCGACACGGCAGCCAGGGCATCCTGTTCCTGGACGAGATCAACGCTGCCGCGCCCACGGTCACCGCGGCCGCCTATCAGCTGATACTGGACCGCCGTCTTGGCGACTACGCCGTGCCCGAGGGCTGGGCCATCTTCGCGGCCGGAAACCGGCAGGGCGATCGCGGCGTCACCTACGCGATGCCCGCCCCTCTGGCCAATCGCTTCACGCACTATGAGCTGGAGCCGCACGTGGACGACTGGGTGGCCTGGGCTCACGCACACGGAATCGACAGCCGGATCGTCGCCTTCATCCGCTTTCGTCCGGAATTGCTGTTCGATTTCCAACCGGCGCGCAGTCCTATCGCGTTTCCTTCCCCCCGGACCTGGGAATACGCGCACCGCGCACTGGAGAAGTTTTCCGGCCGGTCCACGTTGCTGGCCGGGGCGCTGGAGGCCTGTGTCGGCAAGGCGGCGGCCGCCGAACTCGTGGCATTCGTCGAGCACATGGACCGCTTGCCCGACGTGGACGCGATCATTCGCGGCGAAGCGCAGCCGGTTCCCCAGTCCGTGGATCTCCAATACGGCGTCGCGGCGGCGCTTGTCCGCCGCGCCGTGAAGTCCCAGGCGGCCGGCGGCACCGCAGGCCTGTCCAGCGTTCTGAGGTACGCGAGCCTGCTGCCGCAGCGCGAGCTGGGCGTGATGCTGGTGGCCGATCTGCAGCGCTCGATCGGCAGACCGCTCATCGACGTGCCGGGGTTCTCCGACTGGGCGCAAAGCCTCGGCGATCTCGTGCTGAACGATCGGGCGGCGCCCGGCGAATGAGCGAAACCCTGGACCGCGCGCGTGCCCGGCTTGCGGTGGCGCGTACGCGGCTCATTCTCGATCGTCCTTTTGTCGGCGCGCTCTCGCTGCACCTGATCGAACGGCCGGCCGATCCCGCCGCATGTCCCACCGTAGGGACGGATGGCAGACAGTTCTGGTTCAATCCCGCTTTCGTCGAATCGGTGGCCATGCCGGAACTGCAGTTCTGGCTCGCCCATGCTGCCCTCCACTGCGCGCTGGGACACTTCGCGCGCCGGCGCCATCGCGTGCGTGACCGCTGGGACGCCGCATGCGATCACGCCGTGAACGCCCTGCTGCAGGACGACGGATTCCTCGTTCCGCGCACGGTGATCGTGGATCCGTCCTTCCGTGGATTGTCTGCCGAGGAAATCTATCCGCTGATGCCCGAGTCGGGGGCAACCCCGCCTCTGGACCTCCATGCGTTCGAGGAAGGCACTTCGGCCGGAGGATTGTCCGGCTGGCTGGGCGAAGAAGCGCTTGGCGATGGCCGGGAGGGAGGCGACCGCGCAACCGTGGCGCAACCAGGGGCGGACCTCGGAGCGCAGGTCGACACTGTCGAGGGCTGGGACGACGCAGGACAGGAAGCGCGGCGTTCCGCTCCATCCGACTCTGGTTTCTCCGAGGCGCCGCCGGCGATGGACATGGCCGAACTGGAACAGTGGTGGAAGTCACGCCTGGCGACGGCGGCCCAGGAGGCGCGGGAGGCGGGACGGCTCGGCCGATCGTGGATGCGGATTCTGGAGGCGCTCATCGAGCCGCCACTGCCGTGGCGGGCGTTGCTTGCCCGGTTCCTGGTCACCGCTGCCCGGGACGACTACACGTTCCAGCAACCTCCGCGCCGGGAAAGCGAGGCCATCCTTCCACGGCTGGCGCGGGGCTCGTTGCGCGTGGTCGCGATTCTGGACACCAGCGGCTCCATCACCGCGCGCGAGCTGAACGAATTCACCGGCGAACTGGACGCCCTGAAAGGGCAGGTCCGGGCGGAACTGGTCCTGCACGCGTGCGATGAGCGGCTCGCCCCCGAAGGGCCATGGATATTCGATCCCTGGGAGCCCGTCGCGCTTCCCCAGACGCTCGCAGGAGGCGGCGGCACGCGATTCACGCCGGTCTTCGACTGGGTGGAGGCCGACAGGGTGCGCCCCGACGTTCTGATCTACTTCACCGATGCGCAGGGCGAGTTCCCGGAGAGCGCGCCCCCCTATCCGGTGCTGTGGCTCGTCAAGGGACGGGCGCCGGTACCGTTCGGAGAGCGCGTGCAGCTCAACTGACGGGAAGGTCGGTTCCGATGTACGACCCAATCGTGCGACACGCGGAATCGGGCGATGGCAGGGCGGGAGGTCGCGGTGAGATGGGACATCTCGCCGAACCATCCAACGCTCCCAGCGCCGGGGTCCAGTACCACCGGCATGGGCGCGGCCCGGCGGCCGGCTGACCTTGTCTGCCGGAGCCTGGCGTGCTCCAGCATGCAGCTGACTGTCATTCGCAACATCCGCCACGCCGCTGCCTGCGTTGCGACCGCGCCCATTCCACTTGCATCGGACCTTGCCTGACCCGCATCTCCGGCCATGCGCCGCGAGCGGATCAGGCGCGAGTCAGGCCCGCCTCAACCCAGCGCCTCCCACTTCCGCCAGCCTTTCATGGGTCCCGCTTCCGGCGAGCGCATTGACTGAAAGTGCGGGCTGTCCGGGTTGTTGCACCAGCCGAGCGATTCCGCGAACACGGACTTCCGGTCGTCGGCGACCCTTCGCATTCCTCCCCAGAACCGGCAGGTTGCACAGATGCCCTCCCGCGTGCCATCCACCACCACGGCCGGAACACCCTTGGCTCCCGCACGATGCGCGGAGTGCTCATCCGCACGGGCCGAAAGGACGACACCGCCCAGGGCTGCGAGTGCGCAACCCAACCCGCCACCCGCGAGCAAAGTCCGGCGGCGGCCCAACGTGTCCGGCTTGTCGTTCATGTGCGCTTCTCCCGGTGATGTGATGTTGCGTCAGCCAGACAAGGCGCGATCAAACGCCCTTACCTGATTCACCGCCACGTTACCGTGCAGTACCGACATGCATGCTGACATGCGTCAATCGTGCGGCGATTGACGGCGGGGCGCGCCGTCGGGCTGGGGGACCAAACCGGGACTGCCATACGCGATCTCAGACGTCGAGTGTGCCGTGGCCTCGCGGATCACCAGTTCCACGTAGCCTGTGGATGCATCGAACTCCCGCGCGAAGCGCCACTCGGGCAGTACGGCAACGAGGATCTCCGCCGTCGTGCGGACGATGCATCCTTGTCCCACGTGCCCGCCCAGGATCTGGCCGTCAGCGTCGGATACGCTCGCATGAAGATGCGCACCGTCGGGACAGAGCGTTCCGGAGAGGCAGAGAAGTTCCAGATTTCCGTCGATGCGGCAGGCGAGCGGCGCGGATGCGAGGCGAAGGGACGCCTTCGAGAGACTGCCTATGCCCGCCACCACGAAGGCGGCCATCCAGGCCTTCTCCCTGGTCAGGGCTTCGAGTTCCTGCCGCAGATCCGTTCCCGGTTTCAGACGAAGGGGCCAGGTTTCCATCCGTGAAGGGTACTCTCCGGCGGACGTCGGATCGACGGGGCGGATGCCGAACGGACCCGCACCGGTTCCGGATTCCGGATATCTTTGGGCCTGGATTCCCTCTATCGGCATTCCCCCATGATCTGGATGACGCGCCCCACCCTGCAGGAACTCGCCACAAGCCATCGCCATACGGCGGTGGAGGCACTGGGCATCGAATTCACCGAGATCGGAGACGATTTCCTCGCGGCCCGGATGCCTGTCGATGGGCGCACCAGACAGCCTCACGGCATTCTCCACGGAGGCGCATCGGTGCTGCTCGCGGAGACGCTCGGCAGCTGCGCAGCCGCGTATTGCCTGGACCGCGACAGGTTCTACTGCGTGGGGCTGGACATCAATGCCAACCACCTGCGCAGCGTGAGTGACGGGTGGGTTCACGGGAGAGCCGACCCCATCCACCTTGGTCGGTCGACTCACGTGTGGCAGATCGATATTCGGGACGGGGAGGGACGCCGCGTCTGTCTTTCGCGGATCACCATGGCCGTCATGCCGGCCGGTCGGCAAACGCGGACACCCGGGGAAGCGGACAAGGGAGCGCACGAATGAATGAAGGCAAGGTGATCGTCGCCGGGGGCGGCATCGGCGGTCTCGTCACGGCGCTGTGTCTGCATCGCGCCGGAGCAGCCGTGGAAGTCTACGAGGCGGCTGCCGAAGTGCGGCCTCTGGGTGTGGGCATCAATCTCCAGCCCCACGCCGTGAGGGTGCTTCACGATCTGGGTCTCGAGGAGGCGCTTGCCTGCACGGCGATCGAAACGGCCGAACTGATCTACGTGAACAAGTTCGGCCAGCACATCTGGCAGGAGCCGAGGGGGCGTGCGGCGGGCTATGTGGTGCCGCAGTACTCCATCCACCGCGGCGAACTGCAGATGATCCTCCATCGGGCGGCCATGGCCGCGTTGCCGCCAGGATCGGTCCGGACGGGGTGCACGCTGTCGGCGTTCGAGAACTCGAAGGAGGGGTGGCCGCGCGCTTCCTGGATCGCGATTCGGACACGCACGTGGATGTGGAAGGCTGTGCGCTGATCGGCGCGGACGGCATCCATTCGATGGTCCGGCGTGCCTTCTATCCGGACGAGGGTCTGCCTCGATTCTCGGGAAGAATGCTCTGGCGGGCGACCACGGAGCGAGCCCCGTTCCTGACCGGGCGATCCATGGTGTGGGCCGGCCACGACCGGCAGAAGTTCGTGTGCTATCCCATTTCCGAGCCCGCACGCAGGCGTGGCCGCTCGCTGGTCAACTGGATCGCGGAATTGCAGGTGCCGCTGGAATTCACGCCGCCCCGCAGCGACTGGAACCGCAAAGTCGACAAGTCGGTGTTCCGGGAACCGTTCGCGGGGTGGGATTTCGGCTGGTTGAGCGTGCCCGAACTGATCGACGGGGCGGAGGCCTGTTTCGAATTCCCGATGGTCGACCGCGATCCTCTTCCGCGATGGACGTACGGCCGCGTGACGTTGCTGGGGGACGCCGCGCATCCCATGTATCCGGTGGGTTCCAACGGAGCATCGCAAGCCATTCTCGATGCGGCGGAACTGGCACGGCAGTGGACTTCCGCGCCGACGGTCGAGGACGCGCTCGCCGCCTACGAGGCTGCCCGGCTTCCCGCCACGCCCGCGGTCGTGCACGCCAACCGCAAGGGGGGGCCCGACCGGGTGCTGCAACTGGCGGAGGACCGAGCGCCGAACGGCTTCGACGACATCCTTCAGGTGATTCCGCGGACGGAGCTCGAGGAGATCGCCCGGAGCTACAAGCAGACGGCAGGATTCGATCGTGAGTCGGTCAACCGGGGGCGGACGGCCGGAGCATGAAACCGGATATCACGGCCGTCGCCGGCTCCGCCAGCCGTCCATGGGCACGACCTGGTTGGTCGCAATGGTGACTGCAGCGAACGCGACGTAGGCCGCGGTGAAGACCCACTCGGGAAAATCGTAGAAGATCACCGCATGCAGCACACGGGCCACGAAGGAACGATCGTCCGTGTGCCCCCGCAGGGCGTCCTCCCACACGGTGAGGGGGCACGCCAACCCGATGAGCGCTTCGATCGCGACGAAAGTGACGGCGGCCAGATGAAGGGAGCGGAATACACGATTCCCGATCCAGCCCCAGCGTCGCCAATGGCCCAGCCAGATCAGCGCGAAGCCTCCGGTCACGAAGAGCACGAAGGCCGCGTGGACCACCAGCACCAGGTCGGCCGCCCACGCCATGATCGAGACCGGGGGTCAGGTTTCGACAGGCCGAGCCGGGTCGGCGCACCATTCGCTCCAGGAACCGGGATAGAGCTTGGTGCCTCCCATGCCGGCAATCTCGAGGGCCAGCAGGTTGTGACAGGCGGAGACGCCGGAACCGCAGGAATTCACCACCTGCCACAGCGGACGGGACCCCACCAGGGGGGCGAAGGCGGCCCTCAGTTCCTCGGCCGGCTTGAAGAACCCCATGGGATCGAGGTTGTCCCGGAAAAAGCGGTTCACTGCACCGGGGATGTGCCCTCCCACGGGGTCGATGGTTTCGTTCTGACCCCGGAAGCGGTCTGCCGCGCGCGCGTCGATCACCAGGAGTTCGCCCTTGCCGATGTGCGCGAGTATCTGATCGGCATCCACGGTCAGATCTGCGCCGCCCCGCGGTTCGTACCGGACGGGGCTGGGCGAGGGCACGTCGACGGTCGTGGGATGGCCGGTTCGCACCCAGGCGTCCCAGCCGCCGTTCAGCACGGCCACTTTCTCGTGGCCGAGCCAGACCTTGAGCATCCACCACAGGCGTGCTGCGTAGGTGCCCCCGCTGGCGTCGTAACCCACGACCTGGGTGTCGCGCGTGACGCCCATGCGGCCCAGCCATGCCACGAACGCGTCCCGCTCAAGAAAAGGATGGCGGCCGTTCGTACCCGTCAGGGCCCCCGCGAGATCGTTGTCGACGTGCGCGAAGCGGGCGCGAGGCAGATGTGACTTGGCGTAGGACTCGGTGCCGATCGTCTTGTTGACGAGATCGTGGCGGCAATCGAAGACAACGAGGCCGGGGTCACCGAGGTTGCGGGCGAGATCGGCGATCGAAATGAGCGAGGTGAAGTTCATCGTGGTGAGTGGAAGTGTTGAGGGAACGTTCTCGGCAAGCCATTCGCGTGCTTGCGACTCGTCGTCGAACACGCGGACGTCCGCGCCGGAAATGAGCCGGGTGAGCCATCCCAGCCACACGGTCAGCTCGTCGCGCGCGATCACGGCGACCCGGCGGAAATCGTGCGCATGGGCACGGACGAAGCGGATGTCCTCCCATGCGACGTCCAGCGTGTAGCGCATCATGTCCCGCAGGTCCACGAGCAGATCGACCTTTCCGGAAAGACGCACGGTCGCGAGCACTTCCTTCTCGAATTCGCGATAGTCGTTCACGGCGAACTCGCCGAAGACTCCGACGGTGATGAGTGCGCCTTCGTGCTGAATGGTGATCATGGTGTGGGAACGCGTATTGGCCTGGACAGGCGGAGCATACCGTGACTGCAGACGGACGGCTCGAGCGGGCGGCCGGGAGCGGCGCTTCAGGTCTTCCTGGGCAATCGGCCCATGGTACCCAGGCTCATGAGACCTCCGGCGACGATGAGATTGATGCCCGTCCATCCGGCCGCCGCCGGGGTTTTGTCCCAGAGTGTCCACCCCAGCAGGGCCGAGAACACCACCGTGGAGAAGGACAGGGCGCCGACCACGAGCGTGTTGCCCGTGTGGTAGGCCCGGGTCATCGCGAACTGACCTATCGTCGCCGTGGCCCCGATGCCCAGAACGATCCAGAGGTTGTGCCAGCCAAGCGCATGCACCCCCGTCAAAGCCATGGCAATCGCTGCGATGACCGTGGAGAACGCCGTGAAGTAGAAGACCACCCGCCAGCTCGGCTCGCCGCTGGCGCCCAGACGCTTCACGTTCGCATAGGCGAAGGCTGCCAGCAGACCGGACCCCAGACCGAGCGCGCCTTCGAAGAGCTGTTCCTGTCTCACCGTGGGCTCGAGCAGCATCAACACGCCCGAGAACGAAACGAGGACTGCCACCACGAGCGGTCCATGGGGCCGCTCACGCAGGAGGACCATGGTGATGACGGCCAGAAAGAGCGGCGACGTGTAATTGAGCGTGACGGCCGTCGCGAGCGGCAGGTGTGCAATGCAGTAGAAATAGAGGCCCAGCGAAACCACGCCGAACAGTCCCCGGGTCAGATGCAGCGGCCAGTGGGGAGTGGCGATCCGCCAGCCGCGAAACCTGGCGAGGGCGCCAAGCGTCACCGTGCCCACCACCGACCGGTAGAAGACCAGTTCCGCGCTGGAGAAATGCTCGGCACCGAGCTTCGCGAACACGCCCATGCTGGCGAAGGCCAGTCCGGCGGCGAGCATCCAGAGCGATCCCATGGCGATCGGCGGAAGGAACGATGGGTGAGGTAGGGTACGGAGGGGGGCGGACGCCGGTCGGGCCGGGCAAGGAAACCGGGACAACCGGAGGATACCGGCGCGAGGAGGCGGACCTCCCCGCGTTGTCGGTACGGTACTACTTGAACGACGTCAGAGCGGGTTCGAGGTGGCGCCGGATGAACTCATGGAAGTGGACCATGCCGTCTTCCATCGGCGACTGATAAGGCCCCACTTCGTTCTCCCCCCGCAACCACAGGGCGCGCCTGCCCTCCTGCATGCGCTCGCAGATCTCGCGGTCCTCCACCGCCGTCTCGTCGTACGCTGCCTGTTCGGCAGCCACGAATTCCGGTTCGAAGAGCGCGATGTCCTCCGGATAGTAGAACTCGATCACGTTGGTGCAGGCTTCGATGCCGCGCGGAATGATGGTGGAGATCACGAGCACGTGCGGGTACCACTCGACCATGATGTTGGGGTAGTACGTGAGCCAGATCGCACCCTGGGGAGGCGTCTGGTTTCCGTAGTACTTCAGCACCTGTTCGTGCCAGCGCCTGTAGGTGTTCGTGCCGGGCTTGCCCAGGCGCTGGAAGACACCTACGGTCTGGACGCTGTACCAGTCGCCGAACTCCCAGTTGAGGCTGTCGCAGTTCACGAACTGCCCCAGTCCCGGGTGGAACGGCACGACGTGGTAGTCCTCGAGGTACACCTCGATGAAGGTCTTCCAGTTGATCGGGTATTCCTCGATCACCGTGTTGTGGTACAGATAGCCGGAGAAGTCGAAATCGCGCCTGAGCGCCGCGCTTGCCAGATCGGCCGCGATGTTCCTCTTGCCGGAAAAAAGAAGTCCGTTCCAGTTCTGCAGGGGCGATTTGCCCAGATCCAGGCATGGATTGCCCGGGAAGTGCGGGGCGCCCAGAAGCTTGCCTTGAGTGTCGTAAGTCCACCGATGCAGCGGACAGACGATGTTCTCGCTGCGGCCGCGGCCCTTCAGCATGATCGCCTGGCGATGACGGCACACATTGCTCAGCAGTTCGATGCCGTTCGCGTTGCGGAACAGCGTCTTGCCGTGCCCTGACCACTCCAGCGTGTGATAGTCCCCGGTCTCCGGCACCATCAGCTCATGGCCGACGTAGCCGGGCCCCTGGTCGAAGAGGAGTTTCAGCTCCAGTTCGTAGATCCCCCGGTCGAAGTACCAGTCCACCGGCAATTGGGTGGGCGTCGTGGTGAGAGCCGAAAGATTGGCCAGATCGGTCATGATGCGCGTGCCACCTCCTAAGTCCGCGGCCGCATCCGCGCCAACCGGGATGGCAACCGCTTTCGACGTTGTGTCGGATGAAAATGAAAAAGCCGCCCCCGCTACCATGCGTGGAACGGCCCACACTCCGGGATATGTGAGCAAGGTCCTGATACGCAGTCACAAAACCCCATACCCCAGCCGGTGGATTCTCCCCTCATTCCGGGAGCGGGGCAAGCTGCAGACCTCTTGTGAGGACTCGGATGCGGCAGTAACGCCGTATGGGGCCGCTCGGCGGCAGGGCCAGTGGAAACGGGCCAGCGGTCCAGCGCCTGCGCCAGGGAGCACCGGTTCGTTGACCCCCCGACGAGGCTTCGGGTAGATTCACAGGTTTTCCGGGCGCCAAATGGCTCCTCCATCCACAGAATCCTGTCAGCCGGCCGGCTCCGCCTCCTTCGAATCCGCAATGAGCGAACTGGAAGGGGTCGTCGCGTCCATGGAAAGCGGGCAGCTCACTCTGGAAGCGTCGCTTGCCGCTTACCGGCGCGGGGCCGAGTTGCTCAGGTTCTGCCGTTCCGTCCTCGAAGATGCACAGCAGCAGATCAAGGTGCTCGAGGGCGACACCTTGCGTGACTTCCCGGGTGCAGACTCCCAGCAGTGATCTTTCCGCCTGGATGCGCACGCACCAGGCACGCATCGAAACCGTCCTGGAGACGTTGCTGCCGGCGGCCACCGTTGCGCCCGAACGCCTGCACGACGCCATGCGCTATGCGGCGCTCGGCGGCGGCAAGCGCGTGCGGCCTCTGCTGGCCTATGCGGCCGGGGAGGCGGCAGGCGCCGATCCGGCGCGAGTCGACCGCGCAGCCGCGGCAGTGGAATTCATCCATGTCTACTCGCTGGTCCACGACGATCTTCCGTGCATGGACGACGACGTCCTGCGCCGCGGGCGCCCCACGGTTCATGTGGCGTACGACGAGGCGACGGCCTTGCTCGTGGGGGACAGCCTGCAAAGTCTCGCGTTCGAATGCCTGACCGGCGTTCCGCTGACGGACGATGCGGCCGCTCAGGTCGATATGCTGGGCCTGCTCGCACGGGCTGCGGGATCCCGCGGCATGGCAGGTGGGCAGGCCGTGGACCTCGCGAGCACCGGGAAGACGCTGACGGTGCCCGAGCTGGAATTCATGCACATCCACAAGACGGGGGCGCTCATCCGTGCCGCCGTGACCCTCGGAGCCGCCTGCGGCCGCCTCTCCGGCGATGAACTGGAAGGTCTTTCGCACTTCGCCAAGTTCGTCGGTCTGGCATTCCAGGTGGTCGACGACGTTCTCGACGCCACGGAATCGACGGAAACCCTGGGCAAGACGGCCGGGAAGGATGCGGCCAACGACAAGGCGACCTACGTGAGCGTACTGGGCGTGGAACGAGCCCGGGAGTTTGCCGGCGAATTGCTCGCGGACGCGCTGAGCGGCCTGCGCCCGCTCGGTGAACGGGCGGCGCGGCTCCAGCAGCTGGGACGTTACATCGTGACGCGCAAGTCATGACAGAGCCGCCGCGGCTGCTTGAGAACATCTCCGACCCGGCCGATCTGCGGAAGCTCGATCGCCGCCAGCTTCCCAGCTCGCGCGTGAATTGCGGGAATTCATCATCGACTCGGTGTCGCGTACCGGCGGACACCTGTCCTCCAACCTGGGCACGATCGAGCTCACGATCGCGCTGCACTACGTGTTCGACACACCCGATGACCGGATCGTCTGGGACGTGGGTCATCAGACGTATGCGCACAAGGTGCTCACGGGACGGCGCGAGGCCATGTCGACCCTGCGCCAGCTGCACGGCCTCGCGGGCTTTCCCCGTCGGGAGGAAAGTCGCTACGACACCTTCGGTACCGCGCACTCGAGCACATCGATCGGTGCGGCGCTTGGCATGGCCATGGCCTCCCGGCTCAAGGGCGAACGCCGCCATTCGGTCGCTGTGATCGGCGACGGCGCCATGACCGCCGGGCAGGCGTTCGAGGCGCTCAACAACGCCGGGGCGACCGACGCCAATCTGCTCGTCGTGCTGAACGACAACGAGATGTCGATCTCGGAGAACGTGGGGGCGTTGAACAACTATCTTGCCCGTCTCCTGTCAGGAAGGGTCTACACGACCGCACGGAAGGCGAGCGAACGCATGTTGCGGGCTGTGCCGCCTGCGTGGGAACTGGCTCGGCGCGCCGAGGAACACGTGAAAGGCATGGTGACGCCGGGCACGCTGTTCGAGGAATTCGGATTCAACTACATCGGCCCCATCGACGGCCATGACCTGGAGGTGCTCGTGTCGACCTTGCGCAACGTGCGCAAGCTGGACGGGCCGCAGTTCCTCCACGTGATCACCCGCAAGGGCAAGGGAATGTCCCTGGCGGAGGACGACCCCATCCTCTATCACGGCGTGGCCAAGTTCGATCCCGCCGCCGGGATCGTCCCAAAGCCCGCCACGAAGCCTTCGTACACGCAGATCTTCGGCGACTGGCTGTGCGACATGGCCGCACTCGATTCCCGCCTGGTGGGCATCACCCCGGCGATGCGGGAGGGCTCCGGCCTGGTCCGGTTCTCCCAGCAGTTCCGGGACCGGTATTTCGACGTGGGCATCGCCGAGCAGCACGCCGTCACCTTCGCAGCCGGGCTGGCTTGCGAGGGGCTCAAGCCCGTTGTCGCCATCTATTCGACGTTCCTCCAGCGCGGCTACGACCAGCTCATCCACGACGTGTGCATCCAGAATCTGCCGGTCGTCTTCGCGCTCGACCGGGGCGGGCTCGTGGGGGCCGACGGGCCCACTCACCATGGCGCCTTCGATCTGTCGTTCCTGCGCTGTCTGCCCAACATGACGGTCATGGCGCCCTCGGACGAAAACGAATGCCGGCAGATGCTCTATACCGCATTCATGCTCGATAGTCCGACGGCCGTGCGCTATCCCCGAGGCACCGGTCCCGGCGTGGCGCTCGAGTCCGCCATGCAGGCCCTGCCGGTGGGGAAGGGCGAGATTCGCCGCAAGGGGCAGGGCGTCGCGATCCTCGCCTTCGGAGCCATGCTCATGCCGGCGCTGGCGGCCGCGGAGCGCCTGAATGCCACGGTCGCCAACATGCGGTTCGTGAAGCCTCTCGACGACGCCCTCGTGGCGGAACTGTCGCTGTCCCACGAGCTTCTCGTGACCGTCGAAGAGAACGTCCTGGACGGCGGAGCAGGCAGCGCGGTGCTGGAAAGCCTGGCCAGGCAGAAGATCGACCGGCGTGTCCTGCGTCTGGGACTGCCCGACGCTTTCGTCGAACACGGGGATCCGGCCTCGCTGCTTTCGCTCTGCGGACTCGACGCCGAGGGCATCCACCGATCCATCCAGCCCTGGCTCCATCGCTGAAGGCAGGCCCCGGGGCGACTATAATCGGTCCATGAATTCCAGAGAGCACATGGCGATTCCCGACGTTCAAGGGTCGCACGACACCCGCCGCATCGCCATCGACCGGGTCGGCATCAAGTCACTCAGGCACCCCGTACGGGTGAGGGACCGCAACGGCGGTGTCCAGAACACCGTCGCCATGTTCAACATGTACGTGCATCTGCCCCACAACTTCAAGGGCACGCACATGTCCCGGTTCGTGGAGATCCTCAACGATCACGAGGGCGAACTTGCCGTCGATTCGTTCGAGGCGATGCTGCGCCACATGGTAGATCGCCTCGAGGCGGAATCCGGCCACGTGGAGATGACCTTCCCCTTCTTCATCGACAAGGCGGCACCGGTGTCCGGCGTGCGCAGCCTGATGGACTACGAAGTGACCTTCGTCGGCGAGGTGGACAAGGGGGAGTACACGTTCAGGATGACCGTCGTGGTACCGGTGACCAGCCTGTGCCCGTGTTCCAAGAAGATCTCCGACTACGGGGCCCACAATCAGCGCTCGCACGTCACGATTTCCACTGTGACCGAGGGCTTCGTCTGGATCGAGGACATGATCCGGGTGGCCGAGGAACAGGCTTCCTGCGAGGTCTATGGGCTGCTCAAGCGCCCCGACGAGAAATACGTGACCGAGCGGGCCTACGACAATCCCAAGTTTGTCGAAGACATCGTCCGCGATGTCGCCACCGTGCTGAACCGCGATTCCCGCGTGCTGGCTTACGTGGTGGAAGCCGAGAACTTCGAGTCCATTCACAACCACTCCGCCTACGCCCGCATCGAGAAGGACAAGCGGGCCGTCTGACGTTCCGGACGGTTCGCCGCGGCTGCAGCGCGTCGACCTGGCTGGCGTTCAGAAGCGCAGCGTCATGGTCAGCTGTTGGGCGCTGTGCTTGAGTTCCAGCCGGTTGAGGAAGCTCATGCCCAGAAGTGCGAACGGCAAGTCGTTGCTCTCGTGCACCAGGGCGTCGATGCCGTTCAGCGTGATCGCGCCCACCTTCACCACGTTCAGCTTCACCCGGTAGACCACGGTCGGGCCATTCGCCGTGTGGCTGATGGCCCGTTCGCCCGCCAGATAGTTGATGCCCATGCGCCGTGCGTCGGAATTTCCGATGGAAATCATGGTGGCCCCGGTGTCCACGAGAAACCGGATGGGCGCGCCGTTGATGGTCCCATCGGCGTAGTAGTGGCCGCCGTGATCGGCCGAAAGCGTCACGGAGGGCTGGCTGGACTTGTAGTTGCCCGTGATCGAGGTGGTGCCCAAGGACAGGGTCCGGCGCTTGCCGTCGATCTCGAAAATGGCGGAATCCGAGGAGGCGGAGACCAGCTTCACGCCACCGATTGCCTGCCCCACCGACATCGCCTTGGGCCGCCCGCCGTCGATCACGACCAGCGCCTTGTCGCTGAACAGGCCGACGACCTGGACCTCCGTGCACCATGCGTTCGCACACGGCATTGTCGCCGCAGCGATAAGTGCACTAGCATTGATGCAACGCCGCATTGCCGCAGGGAACCGCATGAAGCCCATCGCCATCTTCCGCCACTCTCCCACCGAAGGGCCCGGCTATTTCGCCGAGTATCTGGATCGCCACCTCGTCCCCTGGAAACTCGTCGCCGTGGACGCCGGCGAGCCCGTGCCGGACGATGCCACCCGCTACAGCGGACTGGTCTTCATGGGCGGGCCCATGAGCGTCAACGACGATCTTCCGTGGATTCCTCAGGAGCTGCAACTCATCCGATCCGCTGCCGGCGCGGATGTTCCCCTGCTCGGACATTGCCTCGGGGGGCAACTGATCTCCAAGGCCCTGGGCGGGGTGGTATCGCGCAATCCCACCAAGGAAATCGGGTGGGGGCGCATCGTCGTGGAGGACAATCCCGTGGCTCATGATTGGTTCGGGCCCGGGATACGCGAGTTCCTGTCGTTCCACTGGCACGGCGAGACTTTCTCCCTGCCGCCTGGCGCGATCCGCATCATGGCGAGCGAGTATTGCGGCAATCAGGGTTTTGCGATCGGCAAGCATCTGGGGATGCAATGCCACGTCGAAATGACGCAGCAACTGATCGGATCCTGGTGCGAGAGCGGGCAGGGCGAAATCGAGGCGAGCCCGGGACCCGCAGTGCAGAACCGGGCCCAGATTCACAAGGACATCGATTCCCGGGTCCAGGCATTGCACGCCGTCGCTGAGCGCCTTTACGATCACTGGATGGAAGGCGTGGCGAGGACCTGACGGGCCCGCCGGTGACAGACAGCCACGTTGGCCAGACCGTGTCCGTCTCAAGGCGCGAAAGCTGGTATGCGCGCGGGCTGGTCGCAGCGCAGTTCCTGCTGCTGGGTCTCTGGCTGACGGGCCGCGCCACGATTGCCCAGGGCACGGCCGCTCTGGCCGTTCAAGCCGGCGGCCTGGTGCTCGCGGGGTGGGCATTCGTCACGATGTCCCGCGCCCAGAGGCGGCTGTTCCGCGTCTCGCCGGATCCGACGGGACACTCCCACCTCGTGCAGGACGGGCCTTATCGCTGGATCCGGCACCCGATGTACGCATCCATTCTCGCCGTGACGCTTCCGCCGGCGATCGTGGAACCCTCGGCGCGTTCCATTGCGGTCGTGCTGGTGCTGGCTCTGGTACTGGTCGCCAAGCTCTCGTTCGAGGAGCGGCTGCTGCTGCGACACTTCCCCGGTTACGCGGCTTACCGGTCGAGGTCCTGGCGGCTGGTTCCCTTCGTGTTCTGATCGGGGCCGGATCGCCCCCCTGGCCCGCTCAGTCGCGGAAGTTCTGGTACTGGAGCGGGAAATCCGTGATCGACTTGCGAACCAGGGCGATGGTGTCCTGCAATGTGTCACGCTTCGCGCCAGTTACGCGCACCGCGTCTCCCTGGATGGACGCGCTCACCTTGAGCTTGCTGTCCTTGATGAGCTTCACGATCTTCTTGGCGAGTTCCGTTTCCACGCCCGTCTTCACCGTGATGACCTGTTTCACCTTGTTGCCGCTGATCTTCTCGATCTGACCGAGATCGAGGCAGCGAATGTCCACGCCCCGCTTGGCGAGCTTGCCGGTCAGGACATCGCGCACCTGACTCAGCTTGAAATCGTCGTCGGCAAAGGCGGTGAGCACTTTCTCCGCCTGTTCCACGCGGGCGTCCGACCCCTTGAAATCGAAACGGTTGGTGATTTCCTTGTTGGACTGGTCCACCGCGTTGCGGACTTCCACCTGATCCACCTCGGAGACGATATCGAAGGAAGGCATGGTCAATACTCCGCTACTTCAAGTGACGATGATGTGTGCCCCGCAGATCAGACTTTCTGCAGCAGGGGCACGGTGAAACAGTGGATGGGCTCGCCGGTGCCATCGTCGAACTCGGACGCGGCACGAACGGCATGCCGGGCAACCGCGGCCGCATCGAGTTCCGGCCGGTCATAGACCGAATAGAGAGCGCCCAACGCATAGTCGCTGCCGCTGCCGTAGGCATAGAACTTCGCGAACTCCTGCACGGTGCGCTGGCCCGAGACGCCGAAGATCCCGCTGGAGTTCGCGATGAGCGCGTCCAGACGCGTCGACTCGATCGCTTCTTCCTTGTCCTCCTCGGACTGCAGGAAGTAACGATCCTTGAAGTCCGCGTGCATCCGGTTCCAGACCCGGAAGATCTCTCCGACGGAATCCAGGCGCGGTGCCTCCTCGAAGCCTTCGAAGTAGTCCGCGACGATGTGCTTGAACGTGGCGTTGCCGGTGATCGCGATGTAACTCTCGCCCACCCGCAGGATCTTCTCGTGGTTGACCACATAGGTGGCCGATTCCTTGACCGGCCCCCATTTGGTCAGCGTATCGGCCGCGATGGCCGCGATGCCGTTCTTGCGGACGACGGCCACCGTGGTCATGGCGGTTCACCCATGAACCCGGGTCCGGGAACGGTCCTGCCGCGCCGGTCAGCCGAAGTGGCAGACATAGTCCAACGTTTCGACGGTCTCGATCTCGAACGACGAATTGGCCGGCACGCTGAACTTCTCGCCCGCACCGTAGGTGGTCCACTCCGCGGTGCCGGGCAGCTTGACCCGGCAACGGCCCGCGTTCAGTTCCATGATCTCCGGCGCCCCCGTGTTGAACACGAGCTTGCTGGGAAATATCACACCGACCGACTTGCGCGTGCCGTCGGGGAACACGACCGTATGGCTCACGCACTTGCCGTCGAAATAGATGTTGGCTTTCTTGACGACGGCGACGTTGTCGAACTTGTCCATGTCACTTCCCCTTGCGGACTGCCGCGCGGCGCGCCGGCTTGCGGAGATTGGCGGCGATGCGCATGCGAAGCGCGTTCAACTTGATGAAACCGGCCGCGTCAGCCTGGTTGTAGGCGCCCTGATCGTCGTCGAAAGTCGCGATCCTGGCGTCGAACAACGAATTCTTGGACTCGCGGCCGACGCACATGATGGTGCCCTTGTAGAGCTTCAGACGGACGACGCCGTTGACGCTTGCCTGGGACGCATCGATCAGCCCCTGCAGCAGCACGCGCTCGGGGCTGAACCAGTATCCGTTGTAGATCATCCGGGCGTACCGCGGCATGAGGTCGTCCTTGAGCGCGAGCACTTCGCGGTCGAGGGTGATGGACTCCATCGCACGATGCGCTTTCAGCATGATCGTGCCGCCCGGGGTCTCGTAGCAGCCGCGCGACTTCATGCCGACGTAACGGTTCTCGACCATGTCCAGGCGTCCGATGCCGTGCTTGCCGCCGACGGTGTTCAGCGTCGCGAGCACCTTGGCGGGCGTCATCTTCTTGCCGTTGATCGCCACGATGTCGCCCTTCTCGTACTCCAGTTCCAGGATCTCGGGCCGGTTGGGCGCCTTCTCGGGCGAAACGGTGATGCGCCACATGGACTCCTCGGGCGCGTAGTTGGGGTCCTCGAGAATGCCGCCTTCGTAGGAAATGTGCAGGAGGTTGGCATCCATGGAGTAGGGGGCGCCGCCCTTGCGCTTCTTGAAGTCGACCGGAATCTTGTGCTTGTCCGCGTAGGCCAGCAGCTTCTCGCGCGAGAGCAGATCCCATTCGCGCCAGGGCGCGATGATCTTCACGTTCGGCATGAGCGCGTAGGCGCCCAGTTCGAATCGGACCTGATCGTTCCCCTTGCCCGTGGCTCCGTGGGAGATGGCGTCGGCACCGACCCGCCTGGCCACTTCGACCATGTTCTTGGCGATGAGCGGCCGGGCGATGGACGTTCCCAGCAGATATTCCCCCTCGTACACCGTGTTCGCCCGGAACATGGGGAACACGAAGTCGCGCACGAACTCCTCGCGCAGATCCTCGATGAAGATGTTGGCGCGCGGAATGCCCATCTGGATGGCCTTCTTGCGTGCCGGCTCGAGTTCCTCGCCCTGGCCTATGTCGGCGGTGAACGTGACCACTTCGCACTTGTAGACGTCCTGCAGCCACTTGAGGATGACCGAGGTGTCGAGCCCGCCCGAGTAGGCGAGTACCACTTTCTTGATGGCGCTCATGTTCCGTTGTTCGTCGTCTTGGAGTTGTGGATCAGGTGCGGTTCGGATCGGCCGGTTCCTCGTTCTGGAATTCTCCGTCGATCCATTGGCCGCGCATCACACGCCCCTCGGGCGTCCGATACGAGCCGAATCCGTGGGGTTTGCCGTTCTTCCAGCCGCCCTTGTAGATGCTTCCGTCCGCCGCGTAGAAGGTCCCTTCGCCATGCTGGCGGCTTTGGGAGAATTCTCCCTCGTAGCGCCCGCCGTCCAGCATGGTCTGGACGCCGTTGCCCTCCGCGTAGCCGGCCTTCATCTCGCCCTCGTAGCGCTCGTCCGCCACACCGGACTGGTAGAACTGCAGCACGCCGGTGCCTTCCGCCAGGCCGTCCTTGCACGCACCCGACCAGGTGACGGTCTCTTCCGCACGCGGCGAGGGATTCACGATTCCGCAGCCATTCTGGTCGCGGATGTAGTTGACGTTCTCGTCGGCCGGCACCGCGGCCGGCAGCAGCATGAGAAATCCGGCGAAAGCGCGCAGGAAGGTCGCGAAGTACATGGTGTGCTCCTATCCGTGAAGTTTGCCCAGTCCCCGCCACCGGGCACGGATCCCGGCCGGCAGGCTCACACCTTGCCCAGCAGGAGAAATTCCAGCAAGGCCTTCTGAGTGTGCATCCGGTTGGCGGCCTCGTCCCACACCACGCTCTGCGGCCCGTCGATCACCTCGGCCGTGACTTCCTCGCCCCGGTGAGCCGGCAGACAGTGCATGAAGAGGGCACTGGGCGAGGCGGCGCGCATCATGTCGGCATCCACCTGCCAGTCCTGGAACGCCCGGCGGCGTTCCTCGTTTTCCGCCTCGAAACCCATGCTGGTCCACACGTCGGTGGTCACGAGATCCGCGCCGCGCGCGGCTTCCATGGGATCCGTGAACTGCTCGTAGTGGTCGTTGCCGTACAGTCCCGCGCGCTCGGCCTCCACTTCGTAGCCGGGTGGAGTGGAGACATGCACGTTGAAATCCAGGATCTCGGCCGCCTGAAGCCACGTGTTGCACACGTTGTTGGAGTCGCCGATCCACGCAACCGTCCTGCCGCGGATGGATCCTCTGTGCTCCACGTAGGTGTAGATGTCGGCGAGGATCTGGCAAGGATGGTACTCGTTGGTGAGTCCGTTGATCACCGGCACCCGCGAGTTGCGCGCGAAGCGCTCGATGATCTCCTGCTCGAAGGTCCGGATCATCACGGCGTCGCACATGCGGGAAATCACCTGGGCCGCGTCCTCGACGGGCTCGCCCCGGCCCAGTTGTGTGTCGCGCGTGTTCAGGTAGATGGCCGCACCGCCCAACTGCTGCATGCCTGCCTCGAACGAAAGCCGGGTCCGGGTGGACTGCTTCTCGAAGATCATCACCAGCGTGCGATCCTGCAGCGGCCAGTACCGCTCGTATCGCGCGAACCGTTCCTTGATCCACCTCGTGCGGTCGAAGAGGTAGTCGATGGTGTCGCGGTCCAGATCCCGGAACTGCAGAAAGTGTCTTGGAGTGGCCATGGCTCGAATGCCCGTCGAACGTTTGTCCGGTCTCAGCCGGCTGCCGCGCTGGGCACGGGAGTGCGCGCAAGTGCGCGGATCAGTTCCGCCGTCTTCTGCACGAGCAGATCGGCCTGCGCCGGCTGAAGGATGAGCGGGGGGAGAAGGCGCACGACGGTATCCGCCGTGACGTTGAGGAGCACGCCGGCGGCGAGGCCCTGTTGCACCAGTTCGCCGCACGGGCGATCGAGTTCGATGCCGATCATCAGTCCCATGCCACGGATGTCCTTGACCAGGTCCAATCCCGTGAGCGACTGGGCGAGCCCGGTGCGAATCCGCTCGCCCATGAGTGCTGCGTTGAGCAGAAGGTCTTCGTCCTTGATGATCTGCAGCGTCGTTGCCGCGGCGACACAGACCAGCGGGTTGCCCCCGAACGTCGAGCCGTGCTTGCCGGGCGAGAACACATCGGCTGCGGCACCGCTGGCGAGGCAGGCACCGATCGGCAGCCCGTTGCCCAGACCCTTGGCCAGGGTCATCACGTCCGGCCGGATGCCCGTCCACTGGTGAGCGAACCACCTGCCGGTGCGGCCCATCCCGCTCTGCACCTCATCGAGCATGAGGAGCCAGCCCCGCTCGTTGCAGAGTTGCCGCAGGTAGGCGAGATATCCATCGTCGGGAACATTGACACCCCCTTCCCCCTGGATCGGCTCCACCAGGACGGCCACGATGCCGGGATTGTGGGCGGCGACCTGTTCGATGACGTGTCGGTCGTTGTAGGGAACCCGGACGAATCCGCCCAGCAGCGGTTCGAAGCCGGCCTGCACCTTCCGGCTGCCCGTTGCGGAGAGCGTGGCGATGGTCCGGCCGTGAAAGGATTTCTCCATCACGACGATGGCCGGCTGATCGATGCCCCGCTGGTGGCCGTGAAGGCGGGCCAGCTTGATGGCCGCTTCGTTCGCCTCGCAGCCGGAGTTGCAGAAGAACACCCGATCCATGTCGGCCAGCCGGGACAGTGTCGCAGCAAGCTGCTCCTGCTCGGGGATGCGGTACAGATTGGAGGAGTGGATCAGGCGGGCAGCCTGGGCCGCGATGGCCGCCACCAGTCGGGGATGCGCGTGACCAAGGCCCGAGACCGCGATGCCGCTCAGGGCGTCCAGGTACTGCCGCCCCTCCGTGTCCCAGAGCCACGCTCCCTCGCCGCGCTCGAAGGCGACCGGCAGACGGGCATAGGTGTTCATCAGGTGCATCGTTTCAACACCTCGACATGGCCATCCGGCAGCTGCATTGCCGCCCTCGGGTTTCATTCACGAAAGAAGCATTGTGCCGCTTTCGGCCCTTCTCGCCATCAGGTTGCCGACCCGGCAGGTGCGACGGCGCTCCGGGAAAAACAAAACGCCGCCGGGATTGCCTCCTCGGCGGCGTCCTGCGGACTGTGCGTCGCGTCAGGCCATCGCCTTGACCGCGCTCGACAGTCGGCTCTTGTACCTGGATGCTGCGTTCGGGTGGAACAGGCCCTTGCGGGTGATCGAGTCGATCGCGGCCTGAGCCTTGACGAAGACGTTCTGGGCAGCGGTCTTGTCGCCGGCGATGATTGCCTTGCGGACGTTCTTGATGGCGGAGCGCATTTCGGAACGCAGGCTGGCATTGTGCTGCCGGCGCTTCTCGGTCTGGCGCGCGCGCTTGCGGGCTTGTGCCGTATTGGCCATGACGGTTACCGATCCTTGGGAAATTCAGGAAAAGTGCGCGATACTACCGGCCTTTCCCGGGTCACGCAAGGTGGGCGGCCGCTCCACCCAGGACCCATTCCTGTCGAAGAACGAAAACTCCGGTGAATCTTCTCAAGGCGCTGGCCACCGTCAGCAGCATGACCTTGCTGTCCCGCATTCTGGGCTTCGTCCGCGATGCCGTGATCGCGCGGTCCTTCGGGGCGGGGCTCGCCACCGACGCGTTCTTCGTGGCCTTCAAGCTGCCCAACCTGCTGCGCCGCATCTTCGCGGAAGGCGCATTCTCCCAGGCGTTCGTTCCCGTGCTCGCCGAGTACAAGGGTCGGCGCGGCGACGCGGCGACGCGGGACCTCGTCGATCACGTCGCCACGCTGCTCGCCCTTGCGCTGTTCGCCGTCACCGTGATCGGCATCGTCGCCGCGCCGTTCATCGTCTATGCCACTGCCCCCGGTTTCGCGAGCGATCCGGACAAGATGCGGGTGACGACCAGCCTGCTGCGGGTGACGTTTCCGTACATCCTGTTCATATCGCTGTCGTCCTTCGCCGGGGCCATCCTCAACACGTGGAGCCGTTTTTCCGTTCCGGCGTTCACCCCGACGCTGCTCAACGTCTCGTTCATCGTCGTCTCCCTGTTTCTCGTCCCGTATTTCGACCCGCCGGTCATGGCGCTTGCCTGGGCCGTGTTCTTCGGCGGGATTCTGCAGCTGGGCTTCCAGCTTCCCTTCCTCAAGCGCATCGGCATGCTGCCGCGGCCCCGGATCGACTGGCACGACGAAGGTGTGTGGCGCATCCTGAAGCTCATGGGGCCGGCGATCTTCGGGGTGTCGATCGGACAGATATCGCTGCTCATCAATGGGATCTTCGCTTCGTTCCTGCAGACGGGCTCGGTGTCGTGGCTGTACTACGCCGACCGGCTGATGGAATTTCCCACCGGGGTGCTCGGCGTGGCCCTCGGCACCATCCTGCTGCCGAGCCTTCCCGCAGCCACGCATCGGGGTCGGTGGCCGAATACTCCAGACTGCTCGACTGGGGGCTGCGGCTCACGCTGCTGCTGGCGGCCCCCGCGGCTCTTGCCATGGCCTTGCTCTCGCTGCCGCTCGTGGCGACATTGTTCAAGCATGGCGCTTTCGCTGCGCACGACGTGGAGATGACCCGCAGGGCGCTCGCGGCCTACAGCCTGGGACTTATCGGGCTCATCCTGGTCAAGGTGCTCGCCCCGGGTTTCTATGCTCGCCAGGACATCCGGACCCCTGTGAAGATTGGCGTCGTGACGCTGGCAGTCACGCAGGTCCTGAATCTCGCCTTCGTCTGGACGTTGGGCCATGCGGGACTCGCGCTCGCCATCGGCCTGGGCGCCTGTCTCAATGCCGGTCTGCTGTACCGGAAACTGCGCGACAAGGGCATCTACGCTCCGCAGACCGGCTGGTTGCGCTTCTTCGGCAGGCTGGCAGTCGCCATGGCCGTGATGGGATGCGTGATCTGGTTCGCCGCCGGCCCCGACCAGTACTGGCTGGAGGGCAGTGTGGTCGCGCGGTCTATCCGGCTGACGGTCGTCGTCGTGGCCGGTGCGATCGCCTATTTCGCCACGCTGTTCGCTCTGGGCGTGCGTCCCTCGGACTTCCAGAAGCGCGCCGCGTGACCGAGCCGCTTATGCCTGGCATCGATAAACTATCTACGAAAAAGTCGTAGAGAATATATTCCCTCCCTCCTAGTATCCAGTCCTCGAACAGCAGCGCTCGCCGTCCTTCCGCGATTCAGTACCGCGGACCACGACTGAAATCCCGCCCACGCTTCGCCGGGTTATTTCTCCTGCGGCGTCTGCCATTGCACAAATCCGGTCGCCCGCGCGCGATCTGTCCCGAGGAACGAGCACGACGATGTACGTGTATGACCACATCGACCGCACCCTGGTGCAGGAGCGTGTCGCCCAGTACCGCGATCAACTCGCGCGGCACCTCGCGGGGGAACTGTCCGAGGACGAGTTCCGGCCTCTGCGCCTCCAGAACGGCCTCTACGTCCAGAAACACGCGCCCATGCTGCGCGTCGCGATTCCCTATGGCCTGCTCTCCGCGGGCCAACTCAGGGCGCTTGCCGGCATCGCGCGGAAGTACGACCGGGGCTACGGGCACCTGACCACCCGTCAGAACATCCAGTACAACTGGCCCCGGCTGGAGGACTCCGCCGACATCCTCGCCGATCTTGCAGCGGTGGAAATGCACGCCATCCAGACCAGCGGCAACTGCGTGCGGAACATCACCTCGGATGAATACGCCGGCATCGCGCCCGACGAGATCGTCGATCCGCGTCCCTACTGCGAGATCCTGCGGCAGTGGTCGACCTTCCATCCCGAGTTCGCCTTTCTTCCGCGCAAGTTCAAGATCGCCATCAGCGGTTCGGAGGAGGATCGCGCCGCCGTGGCGTTCCACGACATCGGATTGCATGTGGTCCGGGCGGCGGACGGCAGCATCGGTCTGCGGGTGCTCGCAGGCGGGGGCATGGGGCGCACGCCGATCCTCGGCGCGGTCATTCGCGATTTCCTTCCGTGGCAGCACATGGCAACGTACGTCGAGGCGATCCTCCGCGTCTACAACCGGCACGGTCGCCGCGACAACATGTACAAGGCGCGGATCAAGATCCTGGTGAAGGCGCTGGGCTCCGAGGAATTCGCGCGACAGGTGGAGGCGGAGTGGGCGCATCTCGAAGGTGGCCCGGGAACCCTGACCGGGGAGGAACTGGAGCGCGTGAAGGCGCACTTCACGGCGCCCGAGTATGCCCCGCTTGCAGACGAGGACGAGTACACGTCTGCCACGCTTGCTTCGAACCCGGCGTTCGCCCGCTGGGCGGGTCGTTCGGTGAAACCTCATCGTGTGCCGGGGTACCGCGCCGTCGTGCTATCCCTCAAGCCAAACGGCATTGCACCCGGGGATGTCACGGCCGAGCAGATGGAACTGGTGGCCGGTTGGTCGGAACGTTTCGGCTTCGGCGAGATCCGCGTGTCGCACGAACAGAATCTCATCCTTCCGGATGTGCGGCTGACCGATCTGTTCCGCCTTTGGACCGAGGCCAAGGAGGCCGGACTGGCGACGCCCAATGCGGGCCTGCTGACCGACATCATCGCCTGCCCCGGCGGAGACTTCTGTTCCCTTGCCAACGCCAAGTCCATTCCCATCGCCAACGCGATCCAGGATCGTTTCGACGACCTCGACTATCTGCACGATATCGGCGAGCTGAACCTGAACATATCGGGATGCATGAATTCGTGCGGACACCATCATGCCGGCCACATCGGAATTCTCGGTGTCGACAAGGACGGTGACGAGTGGTATCAGATCTCCATCGGCGGAGCCGACGGATCTGCCGCCGGCGGGGGCCGGAGTGCCATCGGCAAGGTCATTGGCCCGTCGTTCCATGCGCCGGACGTGCCCGCCGTGATCGCACGACTCATCGAGACCTATGTTGCAGTGAGACACGACGGCGAGCGGTTCGTCGACACGGTGGCCCGGCTGGGCATCGCGCCATTCAAGTCGGCCGTCTACGATGTGCCATCGCCGTCATCGTCCGGCGCTGCTTCCCGGGAGATCGCCCATGCCTGAAGTCATTCGCGGAAGAGAGGTGGTACAGGACGACTGGACCGTCGTTCGTCCCGAGGCCGGCGCCGTGCTTTCCGACGTGTCCCTTCCGGACGGCCCGATCGTGGTACCGCTGGCGCTCTGGATCGCCCGGCAGGACGAACTGTCCGCCCGGAGCGGCGTGGGCGTGTGGCTGGCACCTGCGGACGAACCGGAGCTTCTGCTCCCGTTCATAGGCAGCGTGGCGCTCGTCGCCATCGATTTTCCCAGGTTCACCGACGGCCGGGGTTACTCCACGGCGTATCTCCTGCGCACCCGCTACGGGTACCGCGGCGAACTGCGGGCCATCGGCGATGTGTTGCCCGACCAGGTCTTCTACATGGCCAGGGTCGGATTCGATTCGTTCGCCCTCCGGCCCGACCGCAAGGCCGAGCACGCGCTGAAGGCTCTCGCCGCGTTCAGCGATGCCTACCAGGGGTCCTGGGATGAACCGCTCCCGGCGTTTCGCCGGGCAGCGCGTCCTCAGGCGGATCTGACCCGCGGGGAAGGGCAGGTGGCCGCATGAGCACGCCAGCGCCCGGGCGTGCGGTCGAATCTGCGAATGGACTGCATCGATCCCTGCACGAACGTCTTGCCCGGATCGCCGGCGAGTTTCCCAGGGTGGCCTTCGCCAGCAGCCTGGGGGCCGAGGACATGGTGCTGGCCGACGCCATTCTCACGGGGGCGCACCCCGTGCGCATCTTCACCCTCGATACCGGCCGTCTTCACGCCGAAACGCTGGGGTTGGTGAACCGGATCGCCGATCGTTACGGCTGCGCGGTGGAGATCGTGCGGCCGGATGCCGAGGCAGTGTCGGGGTACGTGGCGTCTCACGGCGCCAACGCATTCTACGAAAGCATCGAACTGCGCAAACGCTGCTGCCACATCCGCAAGGTGGAACCGCTCCGCCGGGCGCTCGCCTCTGCGGATGCCTGGATCACCGGGCTGCGTCGCTCGCAGTCGGCGACCCGCAACGACCTGCCGGAACGCGTTTTCGACGAACAGCATGGCATCTTCAAGTTCAACCCTCTCGCGGATTGGGAAGAGGCCGACGTCTGGCAATACCTCCGGGACCGCGACGTTCCCTACAATCCCCTCCACGACAAGGGCTATCCTTCCATCGGCTGCGAGCCCTGCACCCGTGCGATCCGTCCTGGTGAGGACATCCGTGCCGGACGCTGGTGGTGGGAATCCTCGGACAGCCGAGAATGCGGATTGCACGTGGCCTCCGTCATGGACGGGGCCGGCACCATGACAGGGAGCACACGCGCGTGAGCACTGCTGCGGACATCACGTCCCGTCGCCTCGGGCACCTCGACTGGCTCGAGTCGGAGGCCATTCATATCCTGCGCGAAGTCGCAGCGGAGTGCCGTCATCCGGCCCTCCTGTTTTCCGGCGGCAAGGACTCCATCTGCCTGCTCCGGCTGGCGGAGAAGGCGTTCCGGCCCGGGCGGTTTCCCTTTCCGCTGCTGCACATCGACACCGGCCACAATTTTCCCGAAGTGATCGCCTTTCGCGATCGCCGCGCGAGCGAGCTTGGCGAGCGGCTCATCGTGGGCAGTGTCGAGGAATCGATCCGCAAGGGCCGCGTGCGCCTGCGCCATCCGGACGAGAGCCGCAATCCGCACCAGTCGGTCACGCTCCTCGACACGATCGCCGAGCACGGGTGCGATGCCTGCATAGGAGGCGCCCGCCGCGACGAGGAAAAGGCGCGGGCGAAGGAGCGCGTCTTTTCCTTCCGCGACGAATTCGGCCAGTGGGATCCGAAGCATCAGCGCCCCGAGTTGTGGAGCCTCTACAACACTCGTGTGCATTCCGGCGAGCATATGCGCGTCTTTCCCATCAGCAACTGGACCGAGCTCGACGTGTGGCAGTACATCGAGCGCGAAGGGCTCGCCGTCCCCGACATCTACTTCGCCCATCGCCGGCCCGTGGTTCGCCGCCCCGGCGGGCTCCTGCCCGTGTCTGAACTGGTTCAGCCCAGGGCCGGCGAAACCGTCGAGGAGATCACCGTGCGTTTCCGCACGGTCGGCGACATGACCTGCACCTGCCCGGTGGAGTCCACGGCTTCCACACCTGCCGAGATCATCGCCGAAACCGCCGTCACACGCATCACCGAGCGGGGCGCCACGCGCATGGACGACCAGACGTCCGAGGCCTCCATGGAACTGCGCAAGAAAGAAGGCTATTTCTGAGCGCGTGAGCACCCGAATCCCCGAGAACACCACCATGTCCGCGATCGAACGCTTCTCTCCCATCGACACCGGCGTGCTGCGCTTCAGCACGGCCGGCAGCGTCGACGACGGCAAGAGCACCCTCATCGGGCGCCTGCTCTACGACACCAAGGCGATCTTCGAGGATCAGCTCGCCGTGCTCGAACGCACCAGTCGCGGGCGAGGCCAGGAAGAGGTCGATCTGTCCCTGCTCACGGACGGCCTGCTGGCCGAGCGCGAGCAGGGCATCACCATCGACGTGGCCTACCGGTACTTCGCCACCCCCACCCGCAAGTTCATCATCGCCGACACGCCCGGTCACGAGCAGTACACCCGCAACATGGTCACGGGCGCCTCGACGGCCGATCTCGCCATCGTGCTGGTCGACGCGCGCAAGGGCCTCCTCACGCAGTCGCGGCGCCACGCCTTCATCGCCGGACTGTTGCGGATTCCGCACGTGGTGCTTGCCGTCAACAAGATGGATCTCGTCGGCTATGACGAAGCCGTCTTCCGCGACATTTCGGCGCGGTTCCAGGAGTTCGCGCAGGGACTTGGCTTCCACCGCATCGATCCCATTCCCTTGTCCGCCCTGGTCGGCGACATGGTGGTGGAACGCGGCGACCAGCTCGGCTGGTACACCGGACCCACGCTGCTGGAGGTCCTGGAGCAGGCCGATGCGGGAGGCTCCGGTGCCCAGCGTGAATTCTTCTTCCCGGTCCAGTGGGTCGCGCGTCCGGGAGACAGCGGCGTGGAAGGCGCAAGAGGCTACAGCGGACGCATCGAGTCCGGCCACGTACGCGAAGGCGATGCCGTCACCGTATTGCCAGGCGGACGCAAGAGCCGCCTCAAGGCCATCCGGTCCTTCGACGTGATCTTGGCCGACGCCATCGCGGGGCAGTCCGTGACGCTGGTGCTGGACGACCAGATCGACGTGTCGCGGGGCGACGTGCTGGTGCATGCCGGCCACGCGCCACGCGTCGGGCGCGAGTTCGATGCGACGCTGGCATGGTTCGACACCGAGCCGCTGGGCCGGAACCGCCGGTATCTGATCAAGCACGGTACCCGCGTGGTAAAGGCCCTCATCGGCGAGCCCAGGTACCGAGTGGACGTGAACACGCTTTCCAACGAGCCCGCCGAGACGCTCGCGATGAACGACATCGGCAGCGTCACCGTGAAGACGGCGCAGCCTCTGGTGTTCGAACCCTATGCCCGCAATCGTGCGGCCGGGAGCTTCATCGTGATCGACGAGGCCACCAACAACACCGTTGCCGCGGGGTTGATCGAATGATGGGGGCGTCCCGGCACGCGAGCGAACTGCGTCAGGTGATCGGCCGTGTCTATCTGGTGGGTGCCGGACCCGGCAGTCCCGATCTGCTCACGCTGCGCGCCGTGCGGCTGCTCGAGCAGGCGGACATCGTCTATTTCGATGCCCTGGTGCACCCGGACACTCTGGCTCTGGCCTGTCGGGCGAAGATGGTGTCGGTTGGAAAGCGCGCCGGTCGGGTGTCCACCGATCAGCGCTTCATCAACCGGCATCTCGTCGAGGCTGCTGCCCAGCACCGAACCGTCGTGCGCCTGAAAGGCGGAGACCCGATGATGTTCGGCCGTGCCCAGGAAGAGATCGACGCTCTGAATCTGGCGGGCGTGCCTTTCGAGGTCGTGCCCGGAATCACGGCAGCCGCTGCGGCGAGCGCAGACCTGGGCGTGTCGCTCACGCGCCGGGGATCGAGCCGCAGCGTGACCTTCGCGACGCCCCGAATCGGCCCTGGCGAAGGCGATTCGGAGTGGGCAGCACAGGCCGCCGCCGCGGATACGGCCGTGCTCTACATGGCCGGGAGCGCCCGCGCCGAAACAGCCGCGGCGCTGATGGCGGAAGGAGTGGATGCGGGCACCCCGGTGGTCGTGGTCCAGAACGCGTCCCTGCCGGGCTCGCGGCGCAGCGCCACCACGCTGTCCCGGCTGGCAGACCTTCCCGTCGATGAGTCGCAGGGTCCCGTCCTGCTGCTGCTGGGCGAGGTGTACCGCGAGCTTCTGGACGAGATTCCGGCGGGGGTGGGGGTGCCGGCACGCACGGAGAGTCGATCGGCCGCGCTCTGAATCGCGCGCACGTTCACCCCCGGGGGCGCGATTCTCCAGGGGCGAGGGACAGTCGGTCCCGTTTGCAGCCGGGCCGCACCGTCGGTTGCCCGCCGCAACGCGATCCGTGCACATTGGTCAGACCTTCCCTAGAATCGCAGCTTTTCCGGCTGTCCGGCAGTTCCTCCATGCGGCTCTTCCGGGGCATTCCGCGATGCGCGGACGTGCCCGTCGCCCTCACCATCGGCAACTTCGACGGCGTCCATCGCGGCCATCAGGCGATGGTCGGGCGCCTTCTTGCGGCTGCGCGGGCAAGGAAGCTCCCCGCTGCCGTGATGACCTTCGAGCCGCATCCGCGGGAGTTCTTTTCGCCGGCGGACGCCCCCGCCCGCCTGTCTCCCCTCCGGGAAAAGCTGGAGCGCCTCGCCGAGTTGGGGGTGGACCGGGCGTACGTGTGCCGCTTCGACGCCAGCTTCGCGACCCAGAGCGCCGACGCATTCGTGAAAGACGCGCTTGCTCGCGGTCTGGACGTGAAGTGGCTGCTCACCGGCGACGATTTCCGCTTCGGGGCGCGCCGTTCGGGTGACGTGGATCTGTTGCGCCGCCTCGCTCCGGAATTCGGTATGGAAGTGGAAAGCATGCACACTGTCGAGGTCGACGGGGTGCGTGCCTCCAGCACGGCCGTCCGCGAGGCGTTGGCCGGTGGCCTGCTGGAACGTGCACAGCGGCTTCTTGGTCGTCCCTATGCGATCACCGGACGGGTGGTGGGTGGGGACCGGATCGGCCGCGAATTGGGGTTTCCCACGGCCAACATCCGCATGAGCCTGAACCGTCCCCCGCTCTGGGGTATCTATGCAGTGACGGTGCGCGGGCTCGGCACCGCACCGAAGATTGGCGCAGCGAGTCTGGGCGTGCGTCCCACGGTGAATTCGTCGGGGAAGGCGACGCTGGAGGTCTTCCTGCTCGATTTCGACGGGGACATCTACGGACGTCGCGTGCGGGTCGAGTTTCTGCATAAGCTGCGTGACGAAGAGAAGTATCCGACGCTGGAAGCGCTCCGGAACCAGATCGGTCTGGACGTGAGCGCCACCCGCGAATTCTTTCGCCTGCGCCCTCCGGCGCGGGCCGCTGTCTGAACCCTCGAGAAGTCCGTTACCCATGGCCGATTACAAGAACACGCTCAATCTTCCCGACACCGCCTTTCCCATGCGCGGCGATCTCGCCAAGCGCGAGCCAGGCTGGGTGCGGCAATGGCAGGAAAGCCGGCTGTACGAGCGGATTCGCGAGGCCGCCAAGGGGCGGCCGCGTTTCGTTCTGCACGACGGCCCGCCCTACGCGAACGGCGACATCCACATCGGACACGCCGTCAACAAGGTCCTCAAGGACATCATCATCAAGAGCAAGACGCTCGATGGCTTCGACGCGCCCTACGTGCCCGGCTGGGACTGCCACGGACTGCCCATCGAGCACCAGGTGGAAAAGAAGCACGGGCGGGGCGTCGAGGCCAATGCGTTCCGCACGCTGTGCCGCGAGTACGCCGCCTCCCACATTGCCCGGCAGAAGGCGGACTTCATCCGGCTGGGCGTGCTGGGCGACTGGGACAATCCGTATCTGACGATGGCCTACCGCACCGAGGCCGACATCATCCGGTCGCTCGCGCGCATCCAGGCACGCGGTTATCTGTACCAGGGATCGAAACCCGTCCACTGGTGTCTCGATTGTCGCTCGTCGCTCGCCGAGGCCGAGGTGGAGTACGAGAACCGGGTGTCTCCTGCCATCGACGTGGCGTTCCCCGCCAAGGACGCGACGGAGCTCGCCCAGCCTTTCGGCTTCACCCATCTGCCCCTTCCGTCCTATGTCGTGATCTGGACGACGACACCGTGGACGCTTCCGGCCAACCAGGCCATCTCGGCCCATCGGGAGTTCGAGTACGCGCTGGTCCAGGGGCCCAAGTATTTCCTGCTGCTGGCGAAGGACCTGGTCGAATCGTGCATGCAGCGGTACGGCGTGGCCGACTACAAGATCGTCGGGACGGTCACGGGCGACCGGCTCGAGCGCCTGGAGGTGTGGCACCCGTTCCAGCCGCGCAGGGTTCCGATCATTCTTGGTAACCATGTCACGCTCGATGCGGGCACGGGGCTCGTGCACACGGCGCCCGCTCATGGCGTCGAGGACTTCGAGGTTGGCCTCAAGTACGACCTGCCAGTGGACAATCCGGTGGGCGCGGACGGGCGGTTTCGCGAGAACCTCTCGCTCGTCGGCGGGCAGACCGTGTGGGAAGCCAACAAGACCGTGATCGACGTTCTGGAGGAGAAGACGCTGCTGCTGCAGAACGTCGCGTACGAGCACAGCTACCCCCACTGCTGGCGTCACAAGACGCCGGTGATCTTTCGCGCGACGCACCAGTGGTTCATCGGCATGGAGCACACGGGCCCCCAAGGGAGCACCCTGCGCGACGTGGCCCGGGCTGCGGTCGCGGCGACGGAATTCTTCCCTGGATGGGGACGAGCCCGGCTGGAGGCCATGATCGGCAACCGGCCCGACTGGTGCGTTTCGCGCCAGCGCAACTGGGGCGTGCCCATGGCGCTCGTCGTGCACAAGGAAACCGGTGCGCTGCATCCCCGTCTGCAGGAACTGATGGAGCAGGTGGCGCAGCGCGTGGAGCAGGGCGGCATCGAGGCGTGGTTCGCGCTGGATGCACGCGAGTTGCTGGGTGCGGATGCGGACCAGTACGAGAAGGTTCCGGACACCCTGGATGTCTGGTTCGATTCGGGCACGACCCACGTCAGCGTGCTGGAGCGCCGGAACGATCTGGACAAGCCCGCCGATCTGTATCTCGAGGGATCGGATCAGCATCGTGGCTGGTTCCAATCCTCGCTGCTGACCGGTTGCGCGATCGACGGCAGGGCGCCCTACCGCCAGCTGCTCACGCACGGTTTCGTCGTCGACGGCCAGGGGCGCAAGATGAGCAAGTCCCTGGGCAATACCATCGTCCCGCAGAAGATCGCCGACACGCTGGGCGCGGAGATCCTTAGGCTTTGGGTGGCCGCCACCGACTACTCGGGCGAGCTTTCCATCTCGGACGAGATTCTCAAACGGGTGGTCGAGAGCTACCGCCGCATCAGGAACACGCTGCGGTTCCTGATGGCGAACATTTCAGACTTCGACCCATCGGCTGACATGGTGCCCGTGGAGCGCTGGCTTGACATCGACCGCTACGCGCTGGCGATGACGCGCGCGCTGCAGGAGGACGTCACGTCGGCCTATGCGCGCTACGAGTTCCATTCCGTCGTGTATCGGCTGCAGACGTTCTGCTCCGAGGATCTCGGCGGGTTCTACCTGGACATCCTCAAGGATCGTCTCTACACCACGCAGGCCGCGGGCGAGGCCCGCCGCGCGGCGCAGTCGATGCTGTGGCATCTGACTCAGGCGCTCGTGCGGCTCATGGCGCCGATCCTCACTTTCACGGCCGAAGAGGCGTGGACCGTGCTGAGCGGCCAGCCCCAGGACAGCGTGCTTCTCCATACCTGGCACGTGCTTCCGGAGCCGCAGGACGAGCCCGCCGTCGTTGCGCGCTGGGAGACATTGCGTGAAGTCCGCGCGGAGGTGCAGAAACGCATCGAGGAAGTCCGCGTATCCGGCACCGTCGGGTCCTCGCTCCAGGCCGAGGCGGAGCTGGCACTGCACGGCCACCGCTACACCGCCTGCGCGTCCATCGGCGACGATCTGCGCTTCGTGCTGATCACGTCCCGCACGGCTCTTGCCGAAGTGGATTCGCTCGACGAGGAGTACGTGCAGATCACGGCCAGCGGCCACGCCAAGTGCGGCCGCTGCTGGCACTACAGGGACGATGTCGGGCACGATCCCGAGCATCCGGAACTTTGCGGCCGTTGCACGGCGAACCTGTACGGCAGCGGAGAGCCGCGTGCCTTTGCTTTTGAGTCCGGCCGCTGGTTCCTCGTCGCGGCCGTCGTGGCCGGGCTGGACCAATGGACCAAGCACCTGGTGCAGCAGTACCTGGGACCGGGGGAGGGCGTGATGATCACGCCCTACTTTGATCTCGTCCTGATCTTCAATCCTGGCGCTGCGTTCAGTTTCCTGTCCTCGGCGTCTGGTTGGCAGCGGGAATTCTTCATCATCATCGCGCTGGCCGCGTCCGTGTTCATGAGCGTCCTCATCGTCCGGCACCGGGCCCGCTGGATGTTCGGGGTTGCGCTGGGGATGATTCTGGGAGGCGCCGTCGGCAATCTCATCGACCGGTTCCGCCTGAGCGCGGTCGTGGATTTCCTGCACTTCCACATTCAGCAGTATTCGTGGCCCGCGTTCAACCTTGCGGACTCCGCCATCACGTGCGGTGCCGTGCTGCTGGTTCTCGACAGCGTGTTCGACAGGAAGTCGACGCAGCAGGGGCAGCCGTCATGACGTCGCCGCTTCCATCACAGGACAGGCCATGAAGATCCTTCTCGCGAATCCACGCGGCTTCTGCGCGGGCGTCGACCGCGCGATCGAAATCGTGGAGAGAGCCCTTGCCCAGCACGGTGCGCCCATCTACGTCCGCCACGAGGTCGTCCACAACAAGTTCGTGGTGGACGGCCTGCGCCGCAAAGGTGCCGTGTTCGTCGACGAGTTGTCCGCTGTGCCCGCCGGCGCGACGGTCGTCTTCAGTGCCCACGGAGTTTCGCGCGGCGTTCGAGACGAGGCACAGGCCCTGGGCCTGAGGGTCTTCGATGCCACGTGCCCCCTGGTCACCAAGGTCCACGTCGAAGTCGGACGGATGCGGGACCAGGGCCGGGAGATCGTCATGATCGGGCACCGCGGGCATCCTGAGGTGGAAGGCACCATGGGTCAGACGTCCGGCGGCATGCATCTTGTGGAAAGCGCTCGCGATGTTTCCAATCTGCAGGTGTCGGACCCCTCGAAACTTGCCTACGTCACACAGACGACGCTTTCCGTGGACGATGCTCGCTCCGTGATCGATGCCTTGCGTGCCCGGTTTCCGGACATCGTCGGCCCGAAGAAGGACGACATCTGCTACGCGACGCAGAACCGGCAGGATGCCGTGAAGGCGCTCGTGAAAGACGCGGAAGTCGTGGTGGTCGTAGGCTCGCCCAACAGTTCCAACTCGAACCGGCTCTGCGAGGTCGCGCGGCTGTCGGGCAGGCGGGCGTATCTTGTCGACGACGCGGACCAGCTGGAGCGCGCGTGGTTCGAGGGCACGGGCACCGTCGGTATCACTGCGGGCGCTTCCGCCCCGGACATCCTCGTGTGGAATGTCATCGAGCGGCTGAAGACTTTCGGTGCGGACGAACTGGTGGAACTGGAAGGCGTGGTGGAGGACGTCACCTTTCCGCTGCCGAAGTCACTCGTCGTCTGACCGCGCATCGACGCGGTCACCGCCTCCGCATCTCGACTGACGAACCGGGCGGCTCGTGCCCCGCACAGGCTGGGCACGAGAACGGGGTCTTCCCTAGTGGTCCAACGTGTCCGGTATCTCCCGCCACGACAGCCTGCGTCCTGAGGTCACGTTCTGCCGCGTCGGCACATTCTCGGTCACGGTATTCGCGGACGACGTGCGGATCAGACCGACGATCTGACCCGAGGGCAGCTTGATCAGCACCGGCCGGCTCGCGAGGAACGTTCCCAGCTTCTTGCCGGCGGAGGTCGCCCCGACGAGCTTTCCGCCTGTCGCGTAGTCGAGGAAGTACAGCCAGCTGCTGCCGCCCGGGTTGCAGGGGTCCACGCTGTCGGGGATGTTGCTGGTGAAGGCGATGATGCCGCCCGACAGGACGGGATTGGTCACCGCACGTTCGCCCGTCTCCGGTAGATCGATGTACCACCCCGCGTTGGTGATGAAGCTCACGGCGGTCGAGGTGATGCTGATCGACGTCCCGGACTTCGTCACGGTCTGCTGGATGAGCGTCGACCGGTTCGGAATCAGGGCCGTGCTGGACGACGTGTGGTTGGGGTCGTCGCGCAGGGCGTAGAAGCTCTGGCGGCGGCGGGACATGGACGTGTTCTCCGTGGCACTGTTCAGCACGTCGCTGTCTCCCAGATACTGGCCGGTGCCGACGAAGATCACCCGCTTGCCCTGGATCACGCCCAGTTCCGGTTCGGTCGTCACCGGCTGGTACTCGGAACTGCTGTTCTTCAGTTCGGCGACCTTGGCGACGTACCACGACGCCGTGGTGGTACCGGACAGATCGAAGCGCCAGACGTTTCCGAGCAGGTCGCCGCCGTACGCGGCCTCGACCGTGGGATCGACGTCGGGCCGTTGCGCGAATGCGGACAGGTGAGCGAGTCCGCTGGGTGTCGTGGATGTGCCCACATTGGTGGACAGTTCGCGGATCACACGGCCCGTCACCGGATTCAGGATCCAGACGCGGCCGATGCCGTCACCGCCGCTCGATCCGGTTCCGGTTCCGTTGTTGTAGCCGGACGTGACGACCGCCACCCAGCCCGCCGCACGCGTCTTGACGATGAGCGGCTTGCCGAAGCTGTAGCCGACATTGGCGCGAATGGAGGGATCGTCGCTGTCGGTCTGCGCGTTGGGAAACTCCCACAGGACCTTCGAGGCCAGCGTCGTCTCATTGCCCATGCTGGGGTTCGTCACGTCGATGGCGTAGTAGCCGAAGCCGCCCTTGCGCAGACCGCCCACCAGGATGGTGCGCCAATCCGGCGTCGGCGGGCTCGACAGGTCGCTCGTGACGACATAGGAGAAATCGACGTCACCCACCGCGGGTGTGCCGTCCACGTAGTAGAGGTGACGGAAGGTCAGGCGGTCCGACAGGTTGCGCAGGTTGTTGAACAGCATGCTGGGCACGTAGGCCCACAGTTCGCTGCCCGTCGTGACATCGAACGCGTGGAGCATGCCGTCGTTCGCGCCCTGATAGACGACGCCGGAGCGCGACGCGTTGTTCGTCTTGAAGTCCTGATAGCCGTTGTCGAAGTAACTGTACTTCGGCTGACGGACCACGACCGGTTCGCCATTGACGATGTCGCCCAGCACCGAGATGTCGTCGGGAATCCGGTTGTTGGCGTAGACGTACGAACCGCCGCTCAGCTGATACGCGCCCGTGGCAGCGTCGACCAGCGGGCGGGGGCCGCGCGAACGGAACTTCTCCACTTCACGGGAGCGGTCTCCGCGCAGGAAATCCAGCACCTGGGGATCGACCGTGGTGACGCCGCTCACCGTGGAGGTGAGCACGTTCTTCTGCGCCGTGGTGAGGCTGGCCCACTGGAACGGAATGGCGTTCGTGCCATCGTAGGTCGCGATGACGCGGTTGCCCGGTGGGCGCGAGGCCAGCTGTTTCTGCGGCGAGGGACTCCACAATGCCGACGAACTCACGGCACCGGTCGCCGTGTCGATCTCGTACTTGTTGATGTCGCCGGCCCAGGGCCCGGAGTTGTAGCTGGACGCATACGAGAAGTTGTCGCCAGGCACCACGTTCGGGTTCGCCACCGCGACCGCGGCCCCGGCGCCGCCTTTCGCACCGACGTTGTTGACGATATCGACGACGCCCACGCGCGTCTCCTCCGGCGAACTGGCCGAGAGCATGAGGCCGCGTCCGTTGATCGTGGCGTGCCAGAGTTCGTCGACGGCCGCGGGATGTCGGGACAGGTAACCGCCACCGCTGCGGACGGTCGGCCACGTCCAGGTCACGGAAGTGTCGAACGGATTGGCGTTGATGGCGATGTTGTCGGCGGTATCCGTGCGGCCGAAGATCAAACCCTGCACACCGAGGCCCAGCGCATACGTGTTCATGTGCAGGTAATCGTTGCGATCCGCGTTGGGAGACTCGTCGTGCAGGTCCACGGCCACCTGGCGCGCGGTCATCGCTGGCCGGGGATTGACCAGATAGAAGAACATCGCGATGTCAGCGAGCGTATTGCTTTCCGCATCGGCATAGTGATGCTGCGGTGTGACGGTAACGGCCGGCAGGGGACTGCTCGGAGGCAACGGAATGTTCCCGGCCGGCGTCGCATTGCCGTAATTCAGGTTCGGTTCCGTCGTGCTGTAGGGAATCGTGTAACGGTTGGACGTCGTCGCATCCCAGTTGGCGAATGTCGTCGGCGGAGCGTCGTTGCTCGCGAAGCCGTCGGTGATGACGAATGCGGAGTTGAACTGGCACGCGGCCGTGATCGGAGCGCTTGCGTCCGTGCGCTGGTATTGCCGCCCGGCGTACTCGAGGGCATCCCGAGTGGGCGTGCCGCCGTCGCCTTTCGTACGGTAGAGGTCGTACAGCAGCCGCTTGGCGTTCGTCGTGTCCGACGCGCTGTCGAAGTCGCGCATCGTGACGTTGAACTGGTTGTTGAACAGGAAGTAGCCGGCCCGCAGACCAGTCAGCTGATCGAATGCCAATCCGAGGGCCCCGTTCAGCATCATGTGCCGCTTGCGATAGTAGCCGTACCAGTTCGCGAAGTTGGTCATCTCCTCCTGGTAGGTGCACACGGTGCCGACACAGTCGCTCCGGGTGGCGGGCTTGGTGTAGCTGGTCACCGAGGAGGTCACCTGGACACGTTGTATCCGGCGTCCATCCGGACCGTAGGCCTCATCCGCAGCGAGCGGGCCGGTGGCCGATGAGAGCAGCCAGTAGGTCGCCGGATAGTAGGCGATCTGCACGTCGAGGCGCTTCGACGCCCCGATCACGAGGGTCGTGGTCACCCCGTAGGTGGCTGCGAAGTGGCAATAGTCCGTCGTCTGCGCTGCCGTTTCGACGATGCACTGCTCGCTCGCGGCGGCGTTCGTCCACGTTCCGCAACCTGTCCCGTCCTGCGCGCAGATCCTGTACCGCGAACTGCCGGGAAGAATCATCCCGGCGAACATGGGGAACGTGCGATTGGTGGCCGAAGCATCGCCCGGCTGGGCCAGCGTGGCGGTCAGATTGACCGTCGTGGCGGTGCCGCTCGTGGGGTAGATCGGATGGCTGCGTACCGTGCTCCACGACGCGGCCGTGTTGTCGTAGTTGGGCAGCGTGGTCGTCGTGGTGCCGTTGTTGTAGGGGCGCCAAGGGTCGTAGTTGATCGCCGGGTTGTAGTACTGCGCGTTGTAGAGCGGGCTGCGCGTCCAGGCGAACTCCCGCGTCGGCGGAATCGCAAAGTGATCGTTGCCGGAATCGGAGTAGCTGCGGGTCTCGCAATTGCTGCCGCACTGCCCGTTCGGGAACAGGTACATGTACTTCCGCCAGGTGGTCGTGGCATCCCCGGCGAAGTTGAAGTTGATCGGACCGGTCGGTGGCGTCGTGCTGAAGAAGCCGGTTCCTCCCGCCGTCGGTGTGGTACCCCCACCCTGCCACACGTTCGCGGTGGAGGTGGCGCCGTAGCCGATGAAGGACCGGCTCGTCGTGTTCCACCACACGGCGCCGTCGTTCGTCGAGAAGCCCTTCACGGGAAGCATCTCGCCGTCCATGGACCCGGAGTCGTCGACCACGAGGATCATGTTCGGCTTGGCTCGACCCTTGGTGGCCATGGGGATGTCGCCGATGTCGGTCGCCGCGGCCTGGACCGTCGGGATCAACTGGGCCCAGGTCACGCTGCAGATCACCGCGTAGGCGCCGATGCGCCGCTTCCACGAATACGTCGAGTTCATAACGTTCTTCCTCGCAAACCCTGACAGCTCGAAGACGTCCCGACCAGCGCTGCCACGACGGCGCAGCGATCCGGCGCAGGACGCGTCGTCACATCGTGATCACCGATTGGGAATACACGATCGTGTTCTTCGGTCCCTCGACGCGGATGGTGACCCGGTAGGACACCACGATCGCATTGGCACTGGGCGTCGTCTCGCCCGCCTTGTAGCTTTGAACGAACTGGTTGTTGGGCATGACCGCGCAGCGTTGCTCCAGCTCGCTGGATGTCGACACGTTCTGCGAGCACATCCGCTCCACGATCCACCGCACCGTGTTGCCGGAGATGTCTGTCCCGGGGACGCCGGACCAGTCCACGTCGGGAAGTCCGTCCGCCGGGGCGGTATCGTCGAGGAGCACAGGGTAGTAGCGGCCCGCCGCGGTGCTTGTCTGAGTGGTCGGCGCGGACGCGAATCCGCCTGCCGTCGTGATCGCGGAGAAGGCCGATTCGACCCCCGTATCCACGGCCTGGAGAGCGGCCATGCGAAAGGCCATGTTTCCCGAAATCATGTTGCCAGTGTCGGTGGAGCGGACCAGGGCGATGCCCGCCAGCGTGAGCGCCACCAGCACGATCAGGGAAATCACCAGCACGACACCGGATTGCGTCCTGCGCATGTGAAGAGCGATTGTGGTCACGGGAGAGCTCCTAGTACTGCCACATCACGTTGCGAAGCGGGATGATGGTTTCGTACACGCGATACCGGTAATAGCGCCACTCGGAGTTCGCCGAGAGATCGATGATTGGCGCGGGGTTGGCCACGCTGTCGCGCCATGCGCAGGGGCCGTTGTTGTTCGTGCCCGAGGTGTTGGAGCACGTCGCATTGACGCTTTGCACGATGTCCTTCTCGCGCAGCTGGCTGCGCGCCACGACCGCGATGCGGATCGCCTTGATCCGGCCCTGATCCGAGAATGCCGGGGCCGCCCAGGTGCCCGAGGCATTGACCCAGCTCGATACCTGCTGGACCGATTCGGACGTGGAGATGCCGTACTGCGCCTGCATGTTGACGATCCCTTCGGCCAGATCGATGGCCGCACCGCCACCGGTCAGGTCCTGCTGCTGCAGCTTGCCGTTGTTGTTGGCGTCCAGCACGACCGCGTAGGTGACCCGGCGCATCTGGCCCATGTTGCTCACCACGGACAGCGAGGTGGGCGTCATCTTCTCGTTGGAGTATCCGCCCGAGGGCAGCAACGACGCGAGATTGCCCAGCGGCGGATTGGCCGGTGCCGCAGTGGTGGGCTCCACCTTGAGCGCGAGGAACTGGGGGTTGTCCGGACTTGGGCGAGTGCCACTCACCTGCAGGCGCGTGCAAGCCGATCCGGTCTTGCCGACCAGGATGTAGTCGCCGACGTTGTAGACCCGATTGCCCAGCGCGTTGTCCACCACGATCTCGGCAACGGTTCCGTTGAAAGTGACCTGTACCTGGGAGGGCGTGGATCCGAAGCCGGAGGAACTGAACGCGAGCGTCACCGAATCGGGCGCGTTCGATGCGCCGTTCGTCACGGTCACCGGCATGAAGCTCGCCACCGTGTCGACGGCGTTGTTGGCCCACTGGCGATACGAATTGCAGATGGGGTTGGCTGCGTAGAACATGCCGAAGCCGGCCAGCCGGATCTCGCGCTCGATGGTCGTGAGCGCCATGAGACCGCCTTCCTGCGCGTCGTTCGTGACGGTCGTCGTGCGCTTCTGCCCCTCGAACGCATTGAACGACTGGAACACGATGATCATGCCGATCAGGCCGATCACCATCCCGACGAGGATGTCCACGAGGCTCATGCCGCGCTGATCGGTGATGCGGCCCGGGTAGCGTTCAGCCATGGCGATTCCTCAGTTGCTGAGCTGGGTGGTCACGATGAAGTTGTGCTGGCCCGTACGCGACTCCCAGCACACCCGTACCGTGACCTGGCGGTTGGCCGCGTTGACGGTGATCGACTGCTTGGCGGACGTGGCGCTGGGCAGGAGCGCCGCGACGTTCGCGAGCCATGCCGTCACGTTGGCGTTCGCGGAGTTCGCCCCCGTCGGTGCGCAGATGGGGCCGGTGGGCCGGTGTGCGTACAGCGCGAGGTTCGCCCGGTCGGCCCACATGTAACCGATCACCTGATTGGCCAGGAAGCTCGCATCCGACCGGAATTTCGCCTCCGAGCTGTTGCGGATGGACTCCGCCTGCAAACCGATGATGGCCAGGATGCCCAGCGAGAAGATGAGAATCGCGATGAGCGCTTCGAGCATCATCACGCCGCTCTGCGATCTTGCCGTTCTGAGGGATGCGCGCATGACAGATGACCTTCCTAGCAGGCGGACGCGCTGGTGGAGGGCGACGCCGGATCGCACATGCGTATCGAACCGCCCGGGGTGACGGTCACTCGCAGACACCGCACATCGCCCACGCCTGCCTGGGTGAGGCAGTCACCGCCGTTGGGATTCGATACGTTGATGGTGATGTTCTGCGCCGGCAGTGGCGACACGAAGCCGGAGCCGACGAAGGTGACGGTGGTCTGGGACGCAGCGACCACGACGTTGGTGGTTCCCTCCCCGGCATTTCGGACCTGTATCTGGTCCCACGCGGCCGTGGTGCGGTTGAGCGCCTCGATCACCCAGCCCGACGTGGTTTCGTCAGGCAGTCGCCAGCGGACCGGACTGTTGCGGCGGACCGCTTCGGCCCGCGTGAGCTGCAGTCCATCGTTGATCGAATCCGTGGCGGTGCGCACCTGGCTGTTGATGATCCAGTCGCGGAACGACGGCACGGCGAGCCCGACCAGGATTCCCAGGATCAGGAATCCGATCATGAACTCGATCAGGGTGACGCCAGACTGTCGGGCACGCATGTCAGCAGTTGTTCGGCTTCTTGACGACCCAGCAACCGGTCCGCGTGCTCCAGTCGCCGCCGGAGGGCACGCCTGTCGTGTTCCGATTGCCCTGGTCGTCGATGGTGAAGATGAAGCCTCCGGTGCCGCCTCCGGTCTGGCCTGTCGCGGTCAAGAGGAAGGTCTGGCCGACAGTTGCGCCGGCTGCGCAGGTCACCGCGAAATAGCTGGTGGTCTCCGGAAGCGTGAAAGCCGGGAGACCTGCCGCGGTCCCGCCGCATTGGGGTGGATAGCTGCGGTTGTCCTGGTAATACTGTTCGAGACGGGTGCGGGTGGCGCCCAGTTGGGACTGCGCGTCGGTCAGCTTGCCCCGGATCACGTAATCCCGATAGGCCGGTAGTGCAATCGCACCGAGCACACCCACGATGGCACAGGCGATCAGGAGCTCGATGAGGGTCACACCGCTTTGCTGCTTCATGGGCGCATCTCCGCTTTTGACGATGGGAAGGGTAGAAGGGGAGGGACGTGCTGACCACCGGAGCCCGACGGGCGGTCGGATTGACGGAACGACCGGTCGAATCCGGCGGTTCTCCGGACCCGAGCCACAGTCTTCAGTGCCTGGTCCCGAGGGCCGGTCAGCCGCAGCCTTGGGCTCTATCGACCGCCGAAGGCCGCCCCGAACCTCCTGGGAACCAGGGTCTCGGTACCAGGGTCTTGGCACCAAGGCCTGGTGCCCGGGACCGAGGTCCACGGCCCGCTCCGACGTTATTAGACAGAGTCCAATTCTTATCTTAGACTTCGGGACATGATGAAAAATGGCCTTTCCCGCGAGAATCTCACCGCGCGGCTGCGTTCGTTCGGAATCAGTCCGACGCATCAGCGCCTGGAGATTGCCCACGCCCTCTTCTCCCGCATGAGCCACGTCTCGGCGGACCAGGTGCTGGCCATCGTGAACGAGCGGCATGCCGAGACATCGAAGGCGACGGTCTACAACACGCTCAAGCTGTTCGTGGAAACCGGCCTCGTGAGAGAGGTCATCGTCGACCCGGCGAAGGTCTTCTACGATCCCAACACCGGCCCTCACCACCATCTGTTCGACGTGGAGACGGGCGAGATCACCGACATCGATGCCTCCCACATATCGATCACCGGACTCCCGGAACTTCCTTCCGGCAAGGTGTGCGCGGGGGTGGATCTCATCATCCGCGTCAAGGGCAGCAGGGACGGCGCTGCCTGACGCGGTGCGCGGCCGGCGGTGTCAGCCGCCGGAGAATCGGGGGGCGCGCTTTTCCAGGAAGGCGGACACGCCTTCGCGGAAATCAGGCGCTGCAGCGGCCTTGCGCTGCAGGTTCACCTCGCACGCCAGCTGCTTCGCGAAATCGTTGTCCACCGACGCGTAGAGCGCCTGCTTGATGAGCGCGTAGGTTCCGGTGGGTCCCTCGGCCAGACGGCCCGCCAGCGCGGAGACCTCCGAAGCGAAGGATGCGTCGTCCACGCACTTCCAGATGAGCCCCCATTGCGCGGCCAGTTCCGCGGAGAGGGGTTCGGCCAGCATCGCAAGGCCCATGGCACGGGCCATTCCGACGAGCCGGGGCAGCACGTAGGTGCCGCCTGCATCGGGGATCAGCCCGATGCGCGCGAACGCCTGAAGAAAGGTGGCCGACTGCGCGGCGATGACGATGTCGCAGGCGAGCGCGATGTTCGCGGAGGCGCCCGCGGCAACGCCGTTGACGGCGGCGATGACCGGCATGGGGAGCGCGTGCAGACGATGCAGCAGCTTGTTGTAGTTGTCCTCCAGCGCCCTGCCGGCGTCGAAGGCCTCCGGACCGTCGATGTTCCCGGATTCGGTGAGATCCTGGCCGGCGGAGAACGCCCTCCCGGCCCCCGTGATGACCAGCACCCGTGCCGCGCCGGGCGCTTCGATCCGTGTGAGCGCATCCCGGATCTCGACGTGCATCGACGCCGTGAAGGCATTCAACCGGTCGGGCCGGTTCAAGGTGAGGGTCGCGACGCCCTCCGTGACATCCAATAGAATCGAGCTGTAGTCCATCGTGCATCCTCATCGCGATCGTGCCGCCGCGCCTGCTCTCGGCGAGGTCATCGCGCGGGGAGGCCCAATTATCCCATCCACCGGTTGCGGTCAGGGCGCTTTGCCGTGGTCCAGAAGCGTCGCGAAGGCCGGCCGGAGTCATCGAGAAAGGTCATGACGTACGAAAACATCCTGGTCGAGACCCGCGGTAAGGTCGGACTCATCACGCTGAACCGCCCCAAGGCGCTGAATGCCCTGTCGCCCGCCCTCATGCGCGAGCTTGCCTCGGCCATCGACACCTTCGAGGCGGACGAGAACATCGGCGCTCTCGTGATCACCGGCAGCGAACGCGCCTTCGCCGCCGGTGCCGACATCAAGGACATGCAGACCAAGTCCTACATGGACGTCTACAAGTCCGATTTCATCACGGCCGAATGGGAGCGTGTCACCCGTTGCCGCAAACCGGTCATCGCGGCGGTCGCCGGCTTCGCGCTGGGCGGCGGTTGTGAACTGGCCATGATGTGCGATTTCATCCTGGCGGCCGACAACGCGAAGTTCGGGCAGCCCGAGATCAACCTGGGCATCCTCCCCGGGGCGGGCGGCACGCAGCGGCTGCCGCGTTTCGTGGGCAAGTCCAAGGCGATGGAGATGGTGCTGCTGGGCCAGGCACGCATGATGGATGCCGCCGAGGCGGAGCGGGTGGGTCTCGTGAGCCGGGTGATTCCGCTCGCCGGTCTGCTGGAAGAAGCGGTGGCGACAGCCGCAAAGATCGCGGAGTTGAGCCAACCGATCGTGATGATGGCCAAGGAGTCGGTCAATCGCGCGTTCGAAACGACCCTGGCCGAAGGTGTCCGGTTCGAACGCCGGCTGTTCCATTCCGCATTCGCCACCGAGGATCAGAAGGAAGGGATGTCGGCCTTCGTGGAAAAGCGCAAGCCCGCGTTCAAGCATCGCTGACGCGGTCCCGTCCGGGGCATGAGCCCTGGCCGGATCCGATACGGCGGTCCCGAGGAAGACGCCTGGCGCCTTCCCCTCGAAGGGGGTTTTTCCGGTTGGAGAAATCGGCGGGCGTGGGATATACTCCGCGCCCTCTTTCGCTGGTGTAGCTCAGTCGGTAGAGCAACTGATTCGTAATCAGTAGGTCGGACGTTCGATTCGTCTCACCAGCACCAAGTTCTCGCGGGGCCCGGATGCAGATCCGGGCCCCGTTTCACGTGCGGCAAGGCTTCACTTCGGACCGCCGGTCGTCTCATACTTCGCCGTGCATCGCCCGACTCTGCCTGCGGCGCCCTTCGCGCGCGTCGATCGGGCCTTCGTCGGGGACATCACTCATGCCACTGGTGCATCTCATCTACACGAGTTTCGCGGTGGACGCTCCGTCGAGCCGGGAACTCATGACCATTCTCGAGGCCTCGCGGCGGCGCAATGCCGCAGACGGCGTCACCGGCATGCTTGTGTATGGGGGCGATCTGTTCCTGCAACTGCTGGAAGGACCGCGGGAAGCCGTCTGCCGGACCTTCTACCGGATACTTCGGGATGCGCGGCACCGCGACGTGACGATCCTGCAGTTCGGCTATCCGGCCCAGCGCCGGTTCGCTGCCTGGTCGATGAACTACGCCGGCCTCGGGGAGTCCCGCGAGCTGATCGAGCGTCTTGCAGGTCCCGACGGATTCCTCTCGCTCGCGGCCGATGCCGATGCTGCGATGAAGTTCATGCACGCGCTCTCGCTCGGATCGTCCGGCTGAACATCTGCTTTCGGGCCGCTCAGCGCCGTCTTTCCCGGAAGAAGTTCCACGCAGTCTCGGCCGCGTCGATGTCCCGGTTGGTCGGACCCAGCACCTGCTTCTGCAACCAGCCCGTCCGTCCCCCGGGCCACGTATGGCCACCGCCCAGCACGTCGATCCGTATGGCGTCGGCGTTGAAGGGGCAGCCGGGATAGACGAACCGGCGTACCGTCGAACCGTCGGTCGTGACCCTGTCGGGGAGATCCTCGGCGACAGGTGTCGTTCCGCAGCCATTGCGCTGCGCCCACCACTGAACCGATGCGGCAGCGGACAGGCGCGGTTCGCTCATCTGTCCCGTACGCGTGCGGACAGGAGACCCGTCGAAAGGCATCAGCGGATCGGCCGTGCCGAAGATCGCGAGTACCGCGACGGGCCGGGAGGCAGGGCAACGCCGATCCGGATCGGACAGCATCGTCGCGATGACCGGCGCGATGGCGGTGACGATCTCGCTGCGTTCGCAGGCGAACCGCCATGCCATGGCGCCGCCGTTCGATGCGCCGGTCACGAACACCCGGCCGGGATCCGCGCGATGCCGCGCCACGAGCGATCCCACCAGTTCGGACAGGAAACCCACATCGTCGATGGCGGTGGGATCGCCGCCCGACAGGTAGACGCGGCGGCCGTCATTCCAGTTGCCGTCGACGGCATCCGGCGCCACCAGCAGCACTCCTTCGCGTCTTGCCACCTCCGGCCAGCGGGTCCTGGGCCAGATCCGCTCGGCGTCCTGGGTTCCCCCGTGAAGCAGGATCACGAGCGGTACGGTGGCCGATCCACCTCGCGGCACCTGCATCAAGTACGTTCTTGCAAGGCCCCCGTGCTGAAGCGTCTCGCGAAGGGGCGCCGACTGTGCCAGAACGCACGGCGCGATCAGCACGGTCGCAAAGGCGGCGGCGAGCCGGCGCAGAGCCGCGAGGCTGGTCATGCGGATGCGACGCCGCCCACGAGCCGCACTTCTCTCTGGGGGAAGGGAATCACGATGTGCCTGTCGCGGAACGCCTCGGCCACGGCCTGGTTCAGCTCGCCCGAGACGTGCCCGTAGTCCGGCACGTTCACCCAGGGCCGGATCGCGATGTTGATGGAGGAGTCCGCCAGCGTTTCGATCTGCACGTCCGGGGCCGGATCCTGGAGCACTTTGGGGTGCGCTGCCAGCACTTCACGTACGACCCGCAGGGCTGCACCGAGGTCCGTGTCGTAGGACACGCCCACGACGTTCCTGACCTGACGGATGCGGCCGTAGTTGTGCAGGATCTCGCCCACGATCTTGCGGTTCGGTATCACGACGCGCGAGAGATCCACATGCTGGAGCGTCGTGCTGAACAGGGCAACGTGCGCGACTTCGCCCTCCACGCCCACGACCGAAATGTATTCGCCCACGCGGAAGGGCTTGGTGAAGATGATGGTGAGGCCGGCCACCACGTTGCTGAGTACGCCCTGCATGGCCAGGGCGATGCCGGCGCCGGCAACGCCCAGGCCCGCAATGAGCGGCAGCAGTTCGACACCGAGATTCTGCAGCGCCATGATGAGAAACAGGCCGAAGACCATGATCCGCACGACCCGCGTGAGCAGAGCGCGCACCGGCGGCTCCAGTTCGAACCGGTCCAGGCCCCCGTCCAGGGCCCGGGCGACCCATCGGCCCGCGACGACGCCTGCCACGAGGATGACGACGGCGGTGAACAGCTTGGGACCGAACCGGATGGCGATGTCTACCGCTGCGACCTTGACCTGACTCAGGGTTTCGAGATGTTCGTCCATGTTGTTCTGATGTCTCGAGTTCAGTGGAGGATGTCCGTGTTGTCCGAAAGGCCGGACTGCCGCCAACACCGGCGGTCCGGCAGGAATCAGCCGTCCAGCATGAGCGACGCCATGCCGTCGGCGAGCTTCGGTTCGAACCACGTGGATTTCGGCGGCATGATCATGCCCTGGTCGGCGACAGCCATGAGATCCGTCATCTGCGTGGGAAACATCGAGAAGGCCGCGGCCCATTCACCACCATCGACCCTCCGGTCGAGTTCGGCCACGCCGCGAATGCCGCCTACGAAGTCGATCCGCCTGTCCCGCCGCGGATCGGTGATGCCGAGCAGCGGTTCGAGCACGTGCGCGGCGAGGAGGCTCACGTCGAGCTTCCCGACCGGATCGCCGGCTTCAGTCCATCGGGCCTTGAGCGTGAGACGGTACCAACGAGGGCCCAGCCGCAGTCCGAACTGAGCCGCTCTGCACGGCGTCACGGCCTGCGCCTCTTCCTGAACCTCGAATCGCTCTTCCAGCGCACGCAGGAACGCTTCCGGTCCATGGCGGCCGAGGTCGCGGACGACGCGGTTGTAGGCGAGGATCTTCATCTGGTGATGAGGAAACGCCACGACCAGGAACCGTTGCGACGGTTGGTCCGGTGAACTGCCTGACTCTCGGCGATTGGCTGGCCACCCGGGAGGCGGCAGCAGACCGGTGATGGCCGTCGGCGATGTACAGCGCCGGCATGGCCTCGAACGCATCGGATAGCTGCTGTTGCAGCCTCCCCGAGCCGATGCTCCACAACGCGTGCTCGACGCCCCCGGGGCCGGTCGCGACATCGTCAGCAGCGGCGGACGTGGCTTCGGCAAGCAGTGTGTCGACATCGCCCGCCGGGGGGTAGGCGAGCAATACGGGGCCGGTGTGTCCACCGACCGCCTCGATCTGCCGCACGCGGTCGTCCTCCTTGTCCGGACGTGTCAACTCGTGCCGGCGGATACGTCCGGCGTCGTACGCCTCGACGGAAGCGGCGGCAACGAGACCGGTCTGGACGTGATCGCCCATGCGCAGGCGATACGCGTAGTACATCGCCGTGCGGTCGCGGCGGAGCACGCCCTCGCCGATCATCCGCAGCAGGTTCTCCTTTCCTTTGGCATAGACGGCATCCGAATAGGGATCGGTATCCGCGGACAAGTCGATCTCGGGCTTTGAGACGTGCAGAAAGCTCCAGGGCCGGTCTGCGGCGAGGACACGCGCTTCGTCGGTGGAGAGCACGTCGTAGGGCGGGGCGATGACATCGGCCGCCCGTCCTCGGGCAGGACGCAATGCACGGAAAGGGAGAATCAGGGACACGGTCTGAACCACGGGACTGGACATTCCCGATTGTACGCACGCCGCGCGCGCCCGGTCGTCCCCGCGTGGCGGCATGCGCTGGAGGTTGTGCTACTGTCCCCGGACCCATTCCAACAATGAATGAAGGAGGATCTCCCGTGAGCCGACTCTACGGAGCGCATCACAGAAATTATCAGGATCAGCACGACAGCCGCCGCCTCGCCGACAAGATCGAGGAACTGGCCGTGCACACGGAGGTTTCGGAGATGGACAAGGCGTTCATCGAGAGCCGGGACATGTTCTTTCTCGCCACCGTGGACCACGAAGGCCGCCCGACCGTGTCCTACAAGGGCGGAGACCCGGGCTTCGTACGGGTGCTTGACGCAACGACGCTCGCCTTTCCGCTCTACGACGGCAACGGCATGTTCTACTCGGCGGGCAACGTGGCCGGAAACGCGAAGGTCGGACTGCTGTTCATCGATTTCACGACACCCAACCGGATGCGCGTGCAGGGCGAGGCGACGATTGACCAGAACGATCCGCTGTTGCTGGAATTCGTCGAGGCGCAGCTTGTCGTCCGAGTGAACGTGACCGAGGTATGGCCCAACTGTCCCCGCTACGTTCATCGTCACGAGAAGGTGTCCGCATCGCGCTACGTGCCGCGTGCCCAGTGCGAGACGCCCCTGGCCGGCTGGAAGCGGATCGATCTCGTGCAGGGTGATCTGCCGATGGCGGACCGGGGCCGCGCCGAAAAGGCAGGCGGTCTGCTGTCCATCGAGGAATGGTTCGGCAAGGTCGCCACGGGCGCGCCGGACGCTTGAACTTCGCCTGTCCGATCCCCATGTCATGAGCGGGAGCCGCCGCGACTGAATGCGCGCGGCGGCTCTGTGCTACAGTCCGTCCCGCGGCCTCGTCGTCCAGTCCCCTCGCCGCCCCTCGAATCACCTTTCAAACCACGCTTCGGTTTCCCTGACTGGAATCGCCTCACGGGCGATGCGGACCGGCGCGGTCGCCATCCGGAGTTTCATGTCCTTTGCGTCTCTCGGGCTCTCCGAGCCCATCCTCCGTGCCGTCGCAGAGCGCGGCTATACCGAACCCACTCCCATCCAGATCCAGGCCATCCCCGTCGTTCTTGCCGGCGGCGACCTTCTGGGCGGGGCCCAGACAGGAACCGGAAAGACCGCCGGGTTCACCCTTCCCATCCTGCAGCGCTTGAGCACGACCCCGCCGGTCCATGGTTCCGGCAAGCGCGCACCCATTCGAGCGCTCATCCTCACGCCCACGCGGGAACTTGCGGCGCAGGTGGAAGAGAGCGTCCGCGAATACGGCCGCCATCTCGATCTCAAGTCCATGGTGATGTTCGGCGGTGTGGGATTCCAGCCGCAGGCGTCTCGTTTGCGGGAACGGGTGGACATCCTCGTCGCCACCCCGGGCCGGCTCCTGGATCACGCCGGGCAGAAGACGGTCGATCTGTCGGCCGTCGAGATTCTCGTGCTGGACGAAGCCGACCGGATGCTGGACATGGGTTTCATCCGCGACATCCGCAAGGTGCTTGCGATGCTTCCGAAGCGCCGGCAGAACCTGTTGTTCTCCGCCACCTTCTCCGACGAGATCCGCAGTCTTGCCGACGGCCTGCTGGATCGTCCGGCCACCGTGGAAGTGGCCCGGCGCAATACGCCGACCGAACTGGTCGATCAGCGGGCCATCGCAGTCGAGAAGGGCGCGAAGCGGCTGCTTCTCGCGCATCTGCTGCGGACGCGCCAGTGGACCCAGGTGCTCGTGTTCACGCGTACCAAGCACGGAGCCAACCGGCTGGCAGAACAGTTGTCGCGCGACGGATTGCCGGCGCTGGCGATTCACGGCAACAAGAGCCAGGGCGCCCGGACACGGGCCCTGTCGCAGTTCAAGGAGGGCAATCTGCAGGTGCTGGTGGCGACGGACATCGCCGCGCGCGGTCTCGACATCATCGAGTTGCCGGTCGTGGTCAATTTCGGAGTTGCCCAACGTGCCCGAAGACTACGTTCACCGCATCGGGCGCACGGGCCGCGCCGGCTGCAATGGCATTGCCGTATCGCTGGTGGGCAGTGACGAGAAGACGTTCCTCGCCGACATCGAGAAGCTGCTTCGGCGCCCCATTCCGCGCGAGACGGTCGCCGACTTCGACATGGCGGCGGCCCTGGCTGCAAGCCGCGCTGCGGCTCAGGACAGGCCGGCCGCGGAGAATGTCCGGTCGGACAGCGCCCCGAAACACGAATCGAGGCAAAGGCGCACGGCGGAAGGAACACCGCGAGGTGAACGGCCGCAGCGAAACCGGGACAGCGAGAGGCGGAGCGAACCCGCTGCAGAGCGTCACGGTGGCGACCGCAGTGCGCGACCCGCCCAGGGAAACCGGGCGGATCAGCGGCAGGGACAACGCGACAGGACAGGAAACAGGCAGCCTGGCGCCGCGCGGACCGAACCGCGTCGAACCGACTCTGGCGCACGTTCCGATCCTGCGCGCCGGCGTCCTCCGGCCGGACAGGCCCTGCGCCAGGAGGTGCGTCCCGAGGAGCGCACCGACGACGACTCCCGGGGCAACCGAGCCTTGCCTCCGCGACAGGAAGTCGATGGAAACCGCGCCCCGCCGCCGCCTCAGGATATCGATGGAAACCGCGTTCCATCCTCCGGGGCGACGCGATCGGCAGACGATAATCGCGGGAATGCCAAGCCGCGGAAAGGCATTCGGGGGGCGTTCTCCCAGGCGATCGGCGTACTGCGCCGGATGGGTTGATACAGACACGGTCCGGACGACGGATCGCGGTTGTCCGGCGCGTCTGTGCTCTCTGGCTTGAACGCGCACCGGCGGGACGATCGGTTCACGCCGGTCGCGCAACGCCATCGTCCGTTCCAGTGAAGGTCCGGTAGGACCTTCACTGGAACATCGCACAGTGCCCGCGCGAACCGGATTTCCCCCGGATCGATCCCTTTTCTCCCACTCCTCTGCCGGGTCGCCACAGGTGCCGACGTATCGCGCCGGGCGCCCATTGCTGGTGGATGAGGAGAACCGCTTCGCCATCCTGCGCGGCACCAGGTTTCGCCCCCCCCGTTCTTTCGAACGTCACTGTTCCCTCACGGCCGGGAGCCACGGGCCGGCCCGTCCGCACTCCCGCCCGTCTTGTGCCGCTCGCATGAAGCGGACAGGAGACGGGTGAATTGATCGAAGTCAAGTCGCCAAGGCAGTTCGTCGCTACATTGTGACGGTAACGTGTCCGCGAGTGCCCTCCAGGATCCATGGAGCTGGCAGTCCGTTCATGTCCGGTGTCGGACGAACCCTGGGGGGTGACAGCGTGAACAACGGCCGGATCTGGGTGTGCGACGACGAACCGAGCGAACGGTTTCCGGTGTTTACCCGCGGGAACGTCGGCGAGGTCTTCGTGGAGGCAGTGACACCGCTCACGTGGAGCGCGTTCGGCCGCCAGTCCTGGGAGCCGGCCTGGCGCGACGCGTTCTGCGGTATCGGGGCATTCAGTCCGGAGGAGTTCAAGCCGGCGGGACAGCCCGAGATCACCGCCTGCTTCGGCGGGTACGTCTACATCAATATGTCGGTCACGCGCGTCCTGGCTGTCCGCATTCCGGGCATGACCGTCGAAGCCATCGATCGATCGCTCTTCGGCGACTATCCGGACGTCCCGCCCTATCGTCCGGATCCGCGGGACGAGAATCCCGAACGTACCACCGCCGTGTCTCAGTGGCTGCAATCGCTGTTCGTGGACGATCCGCGCCCGGTGAATGCGGACAACCTGCGGCGCCTCGAGGCGTTCCTCGCGGATACCGTCCCCATGGACACGCAGACCGACCAGGAACTGGTGGCCCGGTTCCGGTCCTATCTCCCCGAAGCCCGCCACCTGTTCAGGCAGCACGTCCTGAACGGCTATGGCGCCAATGTCCTGGCGAGTGTGATCGCGCAGATCTGCGAGGCCGTCGGCGCAAAGGACCTCGCTGCGGCGGTCACGGCGGGGCTGGGAGACGTGGAGTCGGCTCAGCCATCCTTCGAGCTCTGGACCCTGTCTCGCCTCGTGCGCGCGTCGGCGTCCCTCTCGCTCGAGTTCGATCGCGGTGTGGAAGGTCTGCTGGAACGCCTGCAGCAGTCCAACGACCCCGACGCGCGCCGGTTCCTGGATACGTGGAACCAGTTCCTGGATCGTTGGGGCTTTCTCGGGATCAGCGTGTGGGACCTGCGCTCGCCGACCTATCGCGACCACCCGGAAATCGCCTTGCGCATGCTCGAACGCACACGCACGGTGCCGGACGACGCCGCGCCGGAACGCCGTTCCGGCGAACTGGTGCGGATGAGGGAAGCGGCCATCGCCGACGTGAGCGCACGTCTCGCCGGCAACCCTCAGGTCCAGGGACAGTTCGTCGGCGCCGCCCGTGCGTGCGCCCGCTACCTGGCTGCGCGCGAGGCCGGCAAGACACATTGCACCCGCCTCAACGACGAAGCGAGGCGGGTCATGCGGGCACTCGGGACCAGGATGACGGGGCGTGGACACCTGCCGCGCTGGGGGCATGTGCTGCTCCTGAATGACGACGAACTCGACGCCTTCGTGGCGGAACCGACGGTCTTCGCCACGGCTCTCGCCGAACGCGCGACGAGACTTGCCGTGCTGGAGGGCCTGGAACCTCCGTTCGTGTTCGAAGGGAGTCCTCCGCCGCTGGCGGTCTTCCGCGACCGGAACGGCCAGGCATCGGGAGTCGCGGCGGCAGGTCGCGAACTGCATGGCATCGGCGTCTCGGCGGGATGCCACACGGGGCGTGCCCGCATCGTCAGATCGCTGGAAGCGGACATCGATCTCGAACCCGGCGAAGTGATCGTGGCGCCGATCACCGACGCATCGTGGGGACCGCTCTTCCTCGCGGCCGGCGCGGTGGTCGTGGAAACCGGCGCAGCGATCTCGCATGCCGCGATCGTGTCGCGCGAACTGGGCATTCCGGCAGTGGTATCCGTGACGGGCGCCACCAGCCGGATCCCCGACGGCAGCATGGTGACCGTCGATGGCGGCGCCGGCGTGGTCACCCTTCTCTGACAGCGATCGAAGGGATGACGGCAACGGACATTCCGGCGCCCTGGCCGGTGCCTCTCGTCACGGCGATCGATGGTACCTGCCGGCTCTCGCGCGACGACATCGGCGGCAAGGCCTGGGGCGTCAACCGGATGCGCGAACTCGGCCTGCCTGTGCCTCCTGCGTTCGTGGTGACGACGCACGCGTGCAGGGACTACTTCTCTTCCAACCGAATCCTCTCCGATGGTTTGTGGGGACGGATCGTGTCGCACGTCCGACGTCTGGAGGACGGTACGGATCGCAGATTCGGCGGGGCCCGGCGGCCACTCCTTCTCTCCGTGCGGTCGGGTGCCGCGCACAGCATGCCCGGGATGATGGACACGATTCTCGATCTTGGGCTCAATGCGACGGCCGAGTCCGCGCTGACGGCGGAAACCGGCGACGGACAGTTTGCAGCCGACACGCGGCAGCGCTTCGTGCAGCTGTACCGTCGCGTCGTCCTGGGAAGCCGCCTCGAGGCGGTGCCGGAGGATCCATGGGCGCAGTTGCGCGCAGCCGTGGCCGCGGTCTTCGATTCGTGGCATTCGCCTCGTGCCCGCGCCTACCGGCGCAACCGCGGACTCTCCGAAGATGCGGGAACGGCCGTGACCATCCAGGCGATGGTGTTCGGCAATCTCGACGACCGCTCGGGTACCGGGGTGCTGTTCAGCCGGAATCCCATCACCGGGGATGCGTTGCCGTGGGGCGAGTGGCTGCCACGCGCGCAGGGCGAGGATGTGGTCTCCGGTGAGACGACCCCGGATACGCTGGAACGCCTCGCCGACGCGATGCCCGATGTCCACCGGGAACTTCTGCAGGCGGCCAGAGTGCTCGAGACGGATGCGAAGGACGTGCAGGACATCGAGTACACGGTGGAGGCGGGGCGTCTGTGGCTGCTCCAATGCCGCGTCGCGAAGCGGTCGCCGCAGGCATCGGTCCGGCTGGCGATCGCCTTTGTCGACGAGGGGCTGATCTCGGAAGACGAAGCACTGGGCCGGCTCGACGCCGAACAGATGCGTTCGCTGCCGCGTCTCGCGCTTCGTCCGGAGTGCGAGGATCGTCTGCCCGATGCGCGCGGCGAACCTGCAAGCCCGGGATTGGCGCGCGGCACGGTCGTGACCGAAGCTGCGATGGCCGAGGTCTGCGCGCATCGGGGAGTGGATGTCATCCTCGCACGTCCCACCACGAGCCCCGAGGATCTGCACGGCGTCATTGCGGCGCGAGGGCTCGTGACCGAGCAGGGTGGATCCACGTCCCACGCCGCGGTGGTGAGCCGGGAACTGGGCCGGCCCTGTGTCGTGGGCTGCGGTTCCGGCACTGTCATGGGGTTGGCGGGGCACCTGGTCACCATGGACGGGACGACGGGACGAGTCTGGCGCGGCGATCTGACGGTCGATTGCATGCGGGAAGAGGCGAACGACGACCTTCGAAGGCTCATCCGGTGGGCGCTTGCACGGACGACAGTGCGTGTGCTCGAGACGGACGCGGCTCCTGCAGATGCCGTCGATCTCGACGCCTTCGGTGACCATTGGCGCGAGGCGTTGGGTCCCGGAATCGCCGTCCGCGGCCAGGTTCTCGAAACCGAGGCCGGCATCCAGGCATCCGTTCATGCGGGCGTGGGCGCGGTCGTCGTCCGGGCGCGCCTGCCTGCCGCGCTCTCCTGCCTGCACGCTGTCGCAATGGCTGAGGCACAGGACGAATCCGGCGCGGCCGGCCCGGCGGACTTCACGGACGGACTGGCCGATCTCGTCCTGCTGCGAGCGGCCGCGCTCAAGGGTCGCGCCAGCACGGCCATCCTCGCAGATGCGCTCTCACTGCCCGAACCTGTCGTGGACAAGGACTATCGCGCACTCGCGCAGCGGGGATTGTGTCAGCTCGGCGCCGGCGTGAGACTCACGGCGGCCGGGCGTGCCGAACTGGAAAGGCTGCTCGCGCTGGAGCGCCAGGGCGTCGATGCCTCGCACCTGACGGCGTTGTATTCCGCGTTCGCGGATCACAACGACGAATTCAAGCGCATCATGACCGGATGGCAGTTGAAGGCCGACGGGGCCGTGAACGACCACGCTGATGCCGCGTACGACACCGCGATTCTGGAACGGCTGGCATCGCTGCACCGGAGATTTGCTCCCTTCCTGGAGCAGGCGACCGCGGCCGTGCCGAGGCTGGCGCTATACCGCGACCGGCTGGAACGAGCCGCCACACGCATCTCCGGCGGTGACACGTCGTTCGTCGCGAGGATCATCGCCGACAGCTATCACACTGTGTGGTTCGAGTTCCACGAAGAACTGCTGGCCCTTGCGGGATTGAAGCGCCGCGACCTCGGCGCAGCGGTGGCCTGATTGGCGTCCCGCGGACGCATCATCCGTGCATTCGATTTGCTGCCGTCAGGACAGGGCCCTGCCTGAGTCCGTTCGCCTACTGCCGGTGCACCGGGTCCCGACGAATCCGGGCCGCGGCATTGCGTGACGACGGACGCCGCAGTTCTTCCTTGCGGCTTACCCGGATACGCCTGCGAGCGAAAGTGCGCGCGTTCTGCCCATGCCCAGGGAGACGGCGCACTCGATGATTTCGCCCCAGCTCGTGGCATCCAGTGGAATGCCGTGCGCTCCGCGTGCGGCGCGCGTTTCCCTCTCCGGTTCGCCCGGGATGCGGACGCGGTCGAACGAACCGGCAACGCGCGCGGACTTCACCCACTCGACGAGACGCTCGGCTTCCCCGGCCTGCGTGGACGCTCCGCCCAGTCTCGCAGGGTCGATCAGTATGCTCAGCATGTTGTTGTCGATCACACCCCAATCCGTGCGGCCCGGCAGCGTTCCCGCGCCGCTCAGAGCGCCGGCCAGCAGTTCCCCCACGAAGGCCAGCCCGTAGCCCTTGTGATCGCCGAACGGGAGCAGGGCACCCAGCGGTTCGGTCCACATCACGGCCGGATCGTTCGTCGGGTTGCCAGCCGCATCCAGAAGATTGCCATCGGCCACCGGCACACCGCGCTTCCAGGCCACGCGCGTCTTGCCGTGAGCGATGCGCGAGGTCGCGAAGTCGAGAACGATCGGTTCGCCTTCGCCGCGCGGATAGGCGATGCAGACAGGATTGGTGGAGAACCTCGCTTCCGTGCCGCCCCATGGCGCCACGAGCGCGGGCCGGCCGATCACGTTCACATGATGGATGGACACGAACCCCGCGGCGGCCACTTGCTCGCCCCAGTGACCGATGCGGCCGAGGTGGTGGGTATTGCGCAGGCTGACGATGGCCACACCGTGCCGGCGCGCCCGTTCGATGCCCAGGTTCATCGCATCGAAGCCGACCACCTGTCCCAGTCCCATGCCGCCGTCGAGTGTCAGCAGCGCTCCGGCGTCGAGCACGGTGGTCATCGTGTCGCCCCGCTTGAGCAGGCCCTTGCGTGACGACAGGATGTAGCGCGGAACCATGCCCACGCCGTGGGAGTCGTGGCCGCTCAGGTTGGAAAGCACCAGGTGGTCTGCCGCGAGCCCGGCGTCACGCGAGGACCAGCCCGCGGCTTCGAAAATGGCCTTCACGAGAGCGTGCAATGGCTCGGGGAGGACGAGGACGTCGTCGGGGGCGATGCGGGTCATGGCTAGAGGCGGAATTGAACGGCCTTCCATTATGCGGGAGCGCCCCGTCCCGGCAGCGCCTTTCGGCTAGACTGGTCCCACTTCTGCCACTCCCCACGGTTTCATGTCCGTACCGTTCACACGGCACTGCCAGGGCGTTCCACCTCCACGGCCGACCCGGTCCACTGCGTCATGAAGGCGGCGGACGGCACCTCCGCAACGGCGGCGATCCGTGCCGATCCGGGCTTGCGGACACTCCTCGTTCTCTGGTCCTTCGCCGCACCCTATCGGGCGCGCATCGTTGTTGCGGCGATCGCGCTGGTCGTCGCCGCGGCTTGCTTTCTCGTCATCGGCCAGGGCCTCCGCCAGGTCGTGGACTCCGGGTTCACCCACGGTGACGAGACCGCGCTCAACCGGGCGCTGCTGAGTCTGCTGGGCATCATCCTGCTCCTTTCCGCGAGCGTGTACCTCAGGTTCTACAACGTCTCGTGGCTGGGTGAACGTGTCGTCGCGGATCTGCGCAAGGAGGTGTTCTCGAGGCTTCTTGCCCATTCGCCCGCATTCTTCGAGGAGGCGCGGACAGGTGAGCTGATCTCGCGTCTCACGACCGACACCGCACTGCTCGAACAGGTGGTGGGTACCAGTCTCTCCATGGCGGTGCGCCACGTTCTGCTCGGCATCGGTTCTGCCGTGATGCTGGCTCTGACCAGCCTCAAGTTGACGGGGCTGGTACTGCTCGTCGTTCCGCTGGTCGTGGTGCCCATCGTGCTCTTCGGCCGCAATGTGCGCCGCCTGTCACGCGCGAGCCAGGACCGCATTGCCGATCTGGGCGTGTTCCTGGACGAGACGCTGCACGAAATCCGGACAGTCCAGGCCTACACCCATGAGAGCGTGGACCGTGGCACCTTCGGTGAGCGCGTGGAGGATTCCTTCCGGACTGCAAGGCGCCGGATCCGGGTCCGGGCCACGCTGGTCGCTGCGGTCATCGTTCTCGTCTTCACGGCCGTGGGAATCGTGCTGTGGATCGGCGGACACGACGTCCTGTCAGGCCGCATCACGGCAGGCGAGCTTTCGGCGTTCGTCTTCTACGCGGCCATGATGGCATCGGCCGTCGGGGCGATCAGCGAAGTCGTCGGCGACCTCCAGCGAGGCGCCGGCGCGGCTGGGCGGGTGATCGAACTCCTGCAGGCACCCTCCATGGTCACGACTCCGCCCAACCCCGTGCGGCTCGAGCATCTCGTGAGGGGAGACGTGTCTTTCGAGAACGTGTCCTTCTTCTATCCCTCCAGGCCGGAGACTCCCGCGCTCGACGGATTCTCGTTGCGTGTGCGGGCCGCGGAACGGGTCGCGCTCGTGGGGCCCTCCGGGGCGGGCAAGTCGACCGTGTTCCAGTTGTTGTTGCGATTCTACGATCCTGTGTCCGGCCAGGTGAGGGTGGACTCGACGGACATCCGCACGCTCGACGTCCATCGGCTTCGTTCCTGCATCGCCCTGGTTTCCCAGGAGCCGGCGATCTTTGCTGCGAATGTCCGCGAAAACGTCCGCTACGGGCGCCCCGATGCCAGCGATGACGACGTGGAGGCCGCGTGCCGCGCGGCCCATGCGACCGAATTCGTCGAGCGGTTGCCCCAGCGGTACGACACGTTTCTCGGCGAACGGGGGATACGGCTATCCGGCGGGCAGAGACAGCGGCTGGCCATCGCGCGTGCGATTCTCGCCGATCGCCCCATTCTTCTGCTGGACGAGGCGACGAGCGCCCTGGACGCGGAGTCCGAGCGCATGGTCCAGCTGGCGCTGGAGTCTCTCATGCAAGGCCGGACGGTTCTGGTCATCGCGCATCGCCTGGCCACCGTGCGGCACGCGGACCGCATCGTGGTGATCGATGGCGGCAGGCGCGTGGGCGAGGGCACGCACGAATCCCTCCTCGAAACGAACGCGCTCTATGCGCGGCTTGCGTCGCTGCAGTTCGGCGGCGGGACCGGATGAAGGGCGCCGGCAGGCGCTGCGCCAGCCGGCCGCCAGCGGTGCCAGGCGGCGCAGGCTACTTCTGCGCCTTCTCCTCGATGGTCTCGAAGACCTGGACCACCTTCTTCACGTCGCCGGTCTTCGCCGCAATGGAGGCGGCGGCCTCGGCTTCAGCCTTGGTGACGAGTCCCAGCAGATAGACGATCCTGTTCTCGGTCACCACCTTGACGTGGTTGACCTGGAACTTCCGTGCCTCGATGAACCGGCTCTTCACCCGGGAGGTGATCAGTGTGTCGGTGGACCGCGACGACAGGGACGACACGGGTGCGACCACCGTTTCGTTGACGACGTAGCGGACTCCGTCCACGCCCTTCGCGATCTTGCCGACTTCCAGGCGCATGTCCTCGTTGAACACCTCTCCGGTCAGCAACACCACCTTGTTGTAGCTCGTCACGTTGACGTGGATGCCGTCGCGGAACCGCTCGCCGATGCGGCTTCCCGTCTTGATCTCGATGCCTTCGTCGTCCAGATAGGTGCCGCTCGACCGGCGGTCGTCGGCGATCAGCGCGCCTGTTCCTACCGCGCCAGCCGCCACGAGGGGAAAGCAACCCTGCAGCGCAGGAACCGCCAGCACGAGGGAGGCGGCGGCGAGAAAAAGGGAACCGATACGAATTTTCATGAAGCTGCTCCGAATAGCTGCAGATCGATCGCATCGCACAGGCAGTGGATGCAAAGCAGGTGAACCTCCTGTATCCGTGCGGTGACGGGCGAGGGCACGCAGATGTGCACGTCGCGCGGTCCGAAGAGACCGGTCATCTTGCCGCCATCGCGACCCGTGAGCGCCACCACCGAGATGTCCTTGTCGTGAGCCGCCTTCACCGCTTCGATGACATTGGGCGAATTGCCGCTGGTGGAGATGGCGAGGAGCACGTCGCCGGCATGGCCGAGTGCCCGCACCTGTTTGGAGAACACCTGCACATAGTCGTAATCGTTGGCGATGGATGTCAGCGTCGACGAGTCGGTCGTGAGCGCGACCGCCGCCAGGCCGGGGCGCTCCATCTCGAAGCGGTTGAGCAGTTCCGCCGCGAAGTGCTGGGAGTCGGCCGCCGAACCGCCGTTGCCGCAGGCCATGATCTTTCCGTCGTTCATGAGGCAGTGAACCATCTTTTCCGCGGCGTTCTGCAGCGGACCGGCCAGCGTCTCCAGCGCACGCATCTTGGTTTCGGCGCTGTCGTGGAAATGCTGGGTGATGCGAGCCAGGATATCCATGGTGAGTCCTTGATGAAACGAATCATTATGGCATCGGTCTTGTGCGCCGGCGCGCTTCTCTGCCGGAACCGTCGATGCCCAGTGGCAAACCGGCGCGCTTCCCCGGCGGGTCCCCCAAGAGCCACCCCATGAGCCCGCGTCCGGTTCCGTCCCGCCGGACACCGGCTCTGACCGGGCGGGCCATGCATGGTTCCGGGGGAGCCCTGCCCATCTTCGGCGCTGGCGATAGCCGCGGACACTGGGGTCTGACGACGATCGGATCCCGGTCAGGCCCCGAATGCGTCGCGTACCCATTCGATCCGGCCTGTCCCGTCGACGAGCACCGCGTCGAAGCGGCAGGGGACGTCGTCTCTCCTGCGTGCGAGATAGATCTGTGCGGTGGCCACGATGCGCTGACGTTTCGCGGCCGTGATGCTGTCAGCCGCAGAGCTGTAGTCGCGGCGGGAGCGCTTGCGTACCTCCACGAACACCAGTGCCGGTCCGTGAGAGACGATGAGATCGATCTCGCCGAATCTCGATCGGAAGTTGCGGCTCACGAGGCGGCAACCGTGCGCAACGAGATGGGACAGCGCCAGATCCTCCGCAGCGGCTCCGTCCGGGTTCACTTGTACTCGTGTTCTGCCAGCGGACGTACACCGCTCTGTGTGAACTGCGCGGGCGCGGCCTCCCGCTGGAACTGGCGCGCCGGCCCCGGCATGAGGTACCCGCTCACGCCGTCCAGCATTCCCAGGCTGCTGTAACCGGATTCGAGCATGAGCTGGGACAGCCGCCAGGCATCGATTCCCAGAGCGTAGAAGCGCTCCTGGTCGAAGCTGGTGAACACGCCGGGTGGCTGACGGGGGTAGGTCAACACGGCGGGGTGGTCGGGAGCCACCATCCACGGCATGTCGACGAAGACGATGCCCGACAGGTCGAGCTGGCCCAGCACCGTCCCTTCCGCCGAGTGGATCATGGACGTGGCGTACGCGGGAAGCACCTTGCCGAGATAGGGACGGATCTGCCTCACCTTCGGCCCGTCGAGTGCGAAGAAGATGGCATCGACGTTGTCGGAAGCAATGCTGTCCCGGATCTTTCTGAGCTTTGCCTTGTCTGCCGTGAATGCGTGCTGGTCGATCACCAGCCGGCCGGAGCGCGCGAACTCGTCGGCGAAGGCCTGGCTCACTCGCCTGGACAGGGTGTTGTCGCCGGCAATCACGACGGCTCGCCGCCTGCCATGGGACTGAGCGATACGCGCGACCTGGCGGGCTTCGCCCTCGAGATGGACGCCAAAGGCATAGAGGCCATCCGGAAGCAGGACGTCGGATTCGGGCACCGACAGCGCCAGCGTGGGGACCGACACCGCGTTGCTGGTGGCGAGCGCCTGAACGGCGGTGCGGCGAAGCGGGCCGATCACGAACTGGGCGCCCGCGCGAATGGCGCGATCGTACGTGTCGATCATCGCCTTCATGTCGTCGCCCGTGGCGTAGACGAGGACGGGCAGGCGGTCGGGGCGTTCCCCATCGGCGGCCGCGCCGGCTTCGATACCCCGCTTCACGGCTTCGCCGAATCTGCCGAACACCTTCGATTGCAGCGGCAGCAGCGCGGCGATGTGCGGCTTTTCCTGTGCCTCCTCGCCCTCGGTCTGCGCATGACCCATGACGGAGAGGCCGAGCGCACCGTATAGTACGGCGAAGCCCATCATCAACACGCGCAAGTACACGCGAAGTCCCAGGACGCGAAGCCGTTGCATACGGAACCCTTTCGAGCGGAGGCCGGGTCATTATATGTGGTGGCCACGCCCATCGGTAACCTTCGCGACATCACGCTGCGCGCGCTCGACCTGCTGGCGTCCGTGGATCGGATCGCGGCGGAAGACACCCGGCACACCCGGGTGCTTCTCGAGGCGCACGGGCTTGCCGCCCGCATGACCGCCCTGCATCGTCACAACGAGGCTGCCGCGGCCGATCGAGTCGTGCAGTGGCTGCGCGAAGGTGCCAGCGTTGCGCTCGTCACCGATGCGGGGACGCCCGGTGTGAGCGATCCGGGCACGCGTGTCGTGAGAGCGGCGCGCGAAGCCGGCTTCGCGGTCGTGCCCGTGCCGGGCGCGAGTGCCGTCATCACGGCGCTGTCGGCCTCGGGCATCGAGTCGGACGGTTTCCGCTTCGAAGGATTCCTGCCCGCCAAGGGCGAGGCGCGCCGCGCCCGGATCCGGGATCTCGCCGACTGCACGCAAGCCGTGGTTCTCTACGAGGCACCGCACCGGATCCGCGAGACTCTGCAGGATCTGCAATCGCTGCTCGGACCCGACCGTGGACTGACCGTATGCCGGGAACTCACCAAACGATTCGAGTCCATCGCCGATCTGCGCGCCGGCGGCGCAGTGGAGTGGCTCGATGGCGATCCCAACCGCAGCCGCGGCGAGTTTGTCCTGCTGGTTCATCCCGCGCGTCGCTCCGGAGCGGGGGCGGAGCTTGCCGAAGGGTTGCGCATACTCGGTCCTCTCCTGGAGGAACTGCCCGCGTCGCAGGCCGCGCGACTCGCCGCGAAGATCAGCGGCGCCCGGCGCGGCGATCTCTACGACGCGGCATTGCGCAATGCGGGCAGGACGGGCCCGGCCGGCGGACCGGACGAATGATTCCCTGCGGTTCGAACTGTTAGGCTTGCGGCTTCGCATCGAGTCCCGGAGAAAGGTCTTGGACAGCATCACCCTCACTCGGCCCGACGACTGGCACCTGCATCTGCGCGACGGTGCGGCGCTCGCGGCGGTCCTGCCGCACACGTCCGACCGCTTCGCGCGAGCGATCGTCATGCCCAATCTCAAGCCGCCCGTGACGACGACCGCACTGGCGCGCGAATACCGCGACCGCATCCTGGCCGCGCTGCCGGAAGGCGTGAGTTTCGAACCTCTCATGACGCTCTATCTCACCGATCTCACCGCACCCGACGAACTGCGTCGGGCCAAGGCGAGCGGTTTCGTGCATGCCGTCAAGCTGTATCCGGCCGGGGCGACGACCAATTCGGATTCGGGCGTCACCTCCATCGACAAATGCCGGGCCGCGCTTGAGACGATGCAGGAGCTCGGCCTGCCGCTGCTCGTGCACGGCGAAGTCACCGACCCCGACGTCGACGTCTTCGACCGCGAGCAGGTCTTCATCGACCGGATTCTCGCGCCGCTCGTCCGATCCATGCCGGCTTTGCGGATCGTGCTCGAACACATCACCACGCGGCAGGCCGCGGATTTCGTGCGTGAGGCCGGCCCCAACGTGGCCGCCACCATCACGGCCCACCATCTCCTGCTCAACCGCAACGCGATCTTCCAGGGTGGAGTCCGGCCGCATCACTACTGTCTGCCGGTCCTCAAACGGGAAGAGCACCGACGTGCTCTCGTACAGGCGGCGACCTCGGGAAGCCCCAGGTATTTCCTCGGAACCGACAGCGCGCCCCACGCGCGCCACACCAAGGAGAACGACTGCGGTTGCGCCGGCGTCTATACGGCCCACGCAGGGATCGAACTCTACGCGGAGGCATTCGACGCGGCTGGAGCGCTGGATCGCCTGGAGGGATTCGCGAGCGTGCACGGCCCGGCCTTCTATGGTCTGCCCCGGAACGACGGGACCATCACGCTGCGCCGCCAGGCGTGGGATGTTCCCGTCGAGTTTCCCTATGGCGAGCACCGTCTCGTGGGATTGAGGGCCGGGGGGCGCATCGGGTGGGCGCTGAGCTGAACGGCGTCAGCCTCACACGCTACGCCTGGATTTCCGTCGCGGCGGCAATCGCCACGATCGCACTCAAGACGGGTGCGTGGTGGGCCACCGGGTCGGTAGGTCTGCTGTCGGACGCGATCGAGTCGGTCGTCAATCTGGTCGCCGCTCTGGTGGCGCTGTGGATGCTGTGGCTGGCCGAGCGTCCACCCGACGAGGCGCACGCCCATGGCTACAGCAAGGCCGAGTATTTCTCGAGCGGCCTGGAAGGTGCCATGATCTTTCTCGCCGCCGCCGTGATCATCTGGACGGCAGTGCCGCGGTTGCTGAATCCCCGGCCGCTGGAAGAGATCGGCGTCGGGCTGGCGATCAGCGTCGTGGCGTCCGCGATCAACTTCGGCGTGTCCCGCCTGCTCATGCGTGCCGCAAGACGCTACGAATCCATCACGCTGGAGGCGGATGCGCATCATCTGATGACGGATGTGTGGACCTCGGCGGGCGTCGTCGTGGCCGTCGCGGTCGTGGCATTCACCGGGTGGCAACGCCTGGACCCGCTCGTCGCCATTGCCGTGGGCTGCAACATTCTTTCCACGGGATACATGCTGCTGCGCCGCTCGGCGCTGGGGCTGCTGGACCCCTCGCTCGATCCGGCGAAACTCTCGGCGATTGCAGAGGCTCTTGCACGCTACGAGCGGGATGGCATCGCGTTCCATGCCTTGCGCACACGGCAGGCCGCCGGCCGGTCGTTCATCTCGGTGCACGTGCTGGTGCCGGGCGGCTGGACCGTCCAGGAAGGTCATGACCTGCTGGAGCGCATCGAGGACGACATACGCCGCGCCGTGCCGCGTTCCTCGGTCATCACGCATCTCGAGCCGCTGGAGGACCCTGCGTCCCTGGCGGACGAAGAGCTCGACCGCGGGCTGTAGCGTCCGCGTCCCGGAAAAGGGCGGCCGAGGAGGGCCGCTCGCCGGTTCAGTTGCGCAGGAAATTCCAGCCGATCGCCCGCGAGATCGCGTCGGCCGCCTCCTTCACGCGCACGCCCCAGGAACGGTCGAGCCGATTGGACGGTGCGGACAACGACAATCCCGCAATGAGCCGTCCCTCGTCGTCGCGGATGCCGGCACCCACGCAGGACACGCCCGGCTCGGCTTCCTCGTGATCGAACGCATACCCGGTCTTGCGGGACTTCTCGATCTCCCGGCTCAGGGTCCCCAGATCCCGGATGGTGTTCCGGGTCAGTCCGGGCAACTGCGTCCGCAACGCGTACTGGTGACAGACCTCCGGACCATCCTCGAGCAGGAAGATCTTGCCCACGGCGGTCACGTGCAGTGGTGCCCGGGCTCCGATCAGGTGCGCGACCCGCATGGCCTGCCGGTCCGAAACCAGACGCTCGATGTAGACCATCTCGTCTCCCTGCCGCACCGAGAGGTTGACGGTCTCGTGCAATTCGTCGTGCAACGCCTGCATCACCGGCAACGCCTCGGTGCGCAGATCGATGCGCGACTTCACCAGGTGCCCCAGTTCGAGAAGCCGGATGCCCAGCCGGTACTGCCCGGGCTCGACGCGGTCGATGATCCGGTGGTCGACCATGACGCCGAGAATGCGGTGCGCCGTCGACGTGTGCAGTCCCGTCTCCGCCGCGAGGCGCTTCAGATTCATGGGTTCGTGGCTGGCCGCCAGCGCGTCCACGAGATCCATCATCCGTTCGATGACCTGTATGGAGGCCTTGGCAGGGGGTGGGGGCACGGGGGCTTCACAAAGGAGACAAGGCCCGATTCTATCCGCCGATTCCGCGATGCGGAATCGGCGGCTCGTGGATGTCACCGTGGTATGATCCGCGCGCCTTTTTCGGAAGATCGTCCTCTTGAAAGTCGGACTGTTCGTCACCTGCCTGGTGGATCTCATGCGGCCCCGCATCGGATTCGCCGCCCTGAAGCTGCTCGAAGCCGCCGGTTGTGAAGTCGTCGTCCCTGCGACGCAGACCTGTTGCGGTCAGCCTGCCTTCAATTCGGGCGACCGTGCCACGGCGCGGGAACTCGCCCGCAAGGTCCTGCGCGAGTTCGATGGCTGCGACTACATCGTCGTTCCGTCCGGTTCCTGCGGTGGAATGATCCGCGCGCACTATCCGGAGCTGCTGGCCGATTCGGCAGAGGACGCCCGGCTGCTCACACGCGTGTCGGAGCGCACGCTCGAACTCACGGATTTCCTGGTGAACGTGCTCAAGGTCGAGAGCGTTCCGGGGCGATTCGACGGAACGGTCACGTACCACGACTCATGCTCCGGCCTGCGCGAACTGGGGGTGAAGGTGCAACCGCGGGCCTTGCTTGCCAAGGTTCCCGGACTTTCGCTCAAGGAAATGACGACTCCCGAGTATTGCTGTGGATTCGGCGGCACCTTCGCCGTGAAGTACGGGGAAATCTCCGCTCGGATCGCCGAGCGCAAGTGCGAGGACATCGCCACCACGGGTGCCGATGCGGTCGTGCTGGGCGATCTGGGCTGCATTCTCAACATCGAAGGCCGGCTCAGGCGGCGAGGCGACACGCGCACCCGCGTGCTTCACGTCGCGGAAGTGCTGGCCGGCGTGGACGATTCCTCGTCCTGACGAATCGGCGTTTCGCCGGACCGGACCTCCCATGACATCCTCCCAGTCCACCACGGTGGCAGCCTCGAACGCCGGATCGGCGCCCTCGTCGCCCGCACCGCTCTTCAAGCAGCGCGCGCACGACAGCCTCACCAACGCCAAGATCCAGCGTGCGATGCGCAACTTCAATCTGGCCGGTGCCAGGGCGCGCGCCGTGGGCGAGGTGGAGAACTTCGAGGATCTTCGCACCGCGGCAGCGGCAGTGCGCAACCGCTCGCTCGCCATGCTGGACGTCTGGCTCGAGCGTTTCGAGCGGGAGGCCACCGCGCGCGGCACGCATGTTCACTGGGCCGAGACCCATGAGGACATCAACCGCATCGTCGTGGAGATCGCGAAGCGCAATGCGGTGAAGAAGATCATCAAGTCGAAGTCGATGGTCAGCGAGGAAAGCCATCTCAACGATGCCCTCGAAGCGCAGGGGGTCCAGGTGGTGGAGACGGACCTCGGGGAATACATCATCCAGTTGTCCGGCGAGACGCCGTCGCACATCATCGCTCCGGCCATCCACAAGAACCGGGAAGACATCGCGGACCTGTTCCATCAGCATCACAAGACGCCCCGCAAGACCGACATCTCCGAACTCACCATGGAAGCCCGCAAGTTCCTGCGCGAGCACTTCCTTTCGGCCGACATGGGCATCTCGGGATCGAACTTCCTCATCGCCGAGACCGGTTCCACGTTCATCGTCACGAACGAGGGCAACGGGCGGATGACGACGACGCTGCCGCGCGTCCACGTGGCGATCACGGGCGTGGAGAAGGTGCTGCCGACGCTGGAAGACGCCGCCTGCATCATGCGCGTGCTGGCCCGATCGGCCACCGGACAATCGATCAGCAATTACGTCTCGATCAATACCGGCCCGAAGCGTGCCGGCGATACGGACGGTCCCGAAGAGAATCATGTGATCATCGTCGACGGTGGCCGCACGAGCATGCTGGGGACCGACATGCAGGATGCGCTCCGTTGCATCCGCTGCGGCGCCTGCATGAATCACTGCCCCGTCTATCAGAACATCGGCGGACACGCCTACGGCTGGGTGTACCCGGGCCCGATCGGGTCCGTGCTTACGCCGAACTACATCGGTCTGGAGAAGGCGCTCGACCTGCCCAACGCGGCGACGTTGTGCAACCAGTGCGGCGTGGTCTGTCCCGTACGCATTCCGTTGCCGGAACTCATGCGCAAGCTGCGCGAGAAGCAGTTCGAGCGGGGGTTGCGTCCCTGGCAGGAGCGGCTGGGTCTCAAGCTCTGGTCGTGGGCCGCGCGGCGTCCGGGCATGTACGCCCTGCTCACCAAGTTCGCCGCGCGCATGGGCCGCAACATGGGGGGCGCCGAAAAGGCGATTCACAAGCTGCCCGGGAATGGCTGGACGGAAGGGCGCGACATGCCGGCACCCGAAGGCCGGACGTTCCGCGAACTCTACGCGGCGCGCCGCCGGTAGACCGGAGGAGACCATGGGCGCACGCGAAAACATCCTCAAGCGCATCCGCGAAGCTCGCAAGGCCGCCGGGTCGTCGGCGACGCCGGCCGAACTCCAGGCGGTCGATGCGAGATTCGACGAACATCCGATCAGTGTGCGTCCGTCGCTGTCCTGGGATCCGCTGCAGCGTTTCCGCGAGCAGTGCGTTCGCATGTCGAGCACCGTGGACGACGTGGCATCGGTCGACGAAATACCTGCCGCCGTGGCGCGCTATCTGCAGGAGAAGAACCTGCCTTTCCGGGCCGTTTGCTGGCCGGAATTGGCATCGCTGGACTGGGCGTCCGCGGGCGTCGAGATGCAATCTCGCCCGTCCCGGGGCGATGATGCCGTCGGGGTCACCGGCGCCTACTGCGGCATCGCCGAGACCGGAACGCTCGTGTTCCTGTCCAGCCCCGAGACCCATGCGGCGACGAGCCTCCTGCCGGACACCCACATCGCCGTCATCTCCGCGAGCAGGCTCGTCCCCGCCATGGAGGAAGCCTGGGCGCTCATGCGCACGGAAGGCAGAGAGCCTCCCCGTGCGATCAACCTGGTGTCGGGCCCTTCCCGTACGGCCGACATCGAAGGACAGCTTCAGATCGGCGCCCACGGGCCCTTCCGGGTGCACGTCATCATCGTCGCCGGGTAGTTCCGCCGACCGGCCTCGCGGCGGCGCGGGGCCGCCCTTTTCCGAGCATCCGAAGCGGGCGCTTCCCTGGGGACAACGCTCCCTCGATGCGTGGTACCGGCTTCCGATCGCAATGGCTTGGCGGCCACCGGCAGGAAACGCAGTGGCAGAGCCTGCGACGCTGCCGTTAGAATCGCCGGGGAATTCCCTCCCGCCACTTTCCTGAGCATCGCCCCCATGAAGCCCCGAGTACTCGTCAGCCGCGAAGTCTTCGACGAAACGCTGGAACTGCTGTCCGCGCATTGCGAAGTCGAATCCAACCAGGCGGACGTCCGTTACAGTCCCGACGAACTGGCGGCGCGGCTGGCCGACAAGCAGGGGGCCGTCGTATCGACGTCCGACAGGATCGATGCCGCGTTGCTGGACCGCTGCCCCCAGCTGAAGGTCATCGCCAACATCGGGGTCGGTTACAACAATATCGATGTCGCGGCCTGCACCGCCCGCGGCATCATGGCGACCAACACCCCGGGGGTGCTGACCGAAAGCGTGGCAGACCTTGCCTTCGGGCTGGTGATCGCCGCGTGCCGCCGGCTCACGGAGGCGGAGCACTACCTGCGCGCGGGCCAATGGAAGGCGAACTTCCTCAAGCAGATGCTGGGCGTGGACGTACACGGCGCAACGCTGGGGATCATCGGCATGGGGCGAATCGGTCAGGCGCTCGCCAGGCGCGCGCTGGGTTTCGACATGAAGATCCGCTACCACAATCGCACCCCGCTCGATGCCGCGACGGAAGCGCAGTGCCAGGCCGAGTATCGTACCAAGGACGATCTGCTCCGGGAATGCGACATCGTGGTCCTGCTAATCTCATTGGTGCGCGCGAGATCGAACTGATGAAGCGGACGGCGGTTCTGGTGAACGTCGCGCGCGGTGGCATCGTGGATGACGCAGCCCTCGTGCAGGCTCTGAAGGAGAAGCGCATCTACGCCGCGGCCCTGGACGTCTACGAGAACGAGCCGAACTTCAATCCGGGATACCTGGAACTGAAGAACGTCGTGCTCTCGCCGCACATAGCGTCGGCCTCGGAGCCGACGCGCAAGGCGATGGCCAACACGGCCGCCCGCAATTGCGTCGCGGCGCTCACGAACGGGGAGCCGCCGAACCTGCTCAACCCGGAGTGCAAGCGTCGCTGACATGGTGCCCCTGCATACGCTGGGCCTGGCGGAAGCTGCCCGTGCCATCGGACGGGGGGAGTGCACCTCCGAATCGCTCGCCATCGCTCTGATCGCCCGGACCCGTGCGCTGGAGGACCGCATCCGCGCCTGGGCATGGCTCGACGAAGCCAGCCTGATCGCGGCCTGCCGCGAGTCCGATGCCCGCAGGACAATTCGTCACCGGGACGGCCGAGCAGCGAAGAAAGCGCCCGAGGACGACGGATCTCTCGCCGGAGTGCCGATCGGCATCAAGGATCTGATCGATGTGCGAGGCATGCCCACGGGCATGGGCTCGCCCGTGTACGCCGATCACTGGCCGCGGGAGTCCGCGCCGCTCGTGCATGCGCTGGAGCGCTCCGGTGCGATTCCGATGGGCAAGACGGTCACCACCGAATTCGCCTTCATGGTGCCCTCCAAGACTCGCAACCCGTGGAACCCCGGGCACACGCCCGGAGGTTCGTCCAGCGGATCTGCCGCGGCCGTCGCATGCGGCATGGTTCCGGCCGCACTGGGAACGCAGACCAATGGCTCGGTGATCCGGCCGGCTGCCTTGTGCGGGGTGGTGGGATTCAAACCGGGATTCGGGCAGATCGCCACCGAGGGTGTGCTGCCGTTTTCCGGGACCCTGGATCAGCCGGGCGTATTCGCACGATGTGTCGCCGACGCGGGTCTGGCCGCCTCGTGGCTGACACGGCGAAGCGGCGACATCGGGCATCGCATCCCTCCGCTGCGAGCACTTCCGGCGCTGATTGCCGTGCGCACGCCGGTGTGGGAGAAGGCGCCGAGTGCCCAGCGGGATCGGTTCGCGCAGGACATCGAAGTGCTGAGAAGCGCGGGCGCGAAGGTCGAAGAACGCGAACTGCCCGCGGCGTTCGCCGACGCCTGGCGAGTACACCGGACGATCATGCTGTACGAGGCAGCGCGCGGCGCGGCTCCGATCCGCGCCACGCAACGTGCGCTGTTCAGCGATTTCCTGAATGCCGCCCTGGACGAGGGGGAAAACACGACCGAGACGGCCTACCGGTCTGCCCTCGATGCCCGGCTGAGGTTGATCGGCGATTTCCAGAGCTTCCTCGAGGATCGGCACTCGGCGGTCATCACGCCACCGGCGCCCGGCGAAGCCCCCGAAGGCCTCGGTGCCACGGGCGATCCCGCCTTCTGCTCGTTGTGGACTCTTCTGGGCGTTCCGGCGATCAGCATTCCCACGGGGCTGGGACCCCGGGGCCTGCCCCTCGGGCTGCAGCTCGTCGCCCGGCCCCTGGAATCGAACCACCTGCTTGCGATTGCCGCGTGGTGTGAACAGGAGATGCATTTCGAGACATTGTTGCAGCGAGAGAGCCCGGGCCAAGGCTGACCGCGCGACAGGGGCGCGCGGCCACCCTGTTTCAACCGCCGAGTTCGATTCGAATGCGGGTGGTCTCTTCGCCGCGCCGGATTTCCAGCACGGCGGTTTCTCCTGGCTTGCGGCGGGAGACCGCGTGCACCAGCGCGGAGGCGTCGGGAATCGGAATGCCATCCAGACGGGTCACGATGTCTCCGGCTAGAAGACCCGCCCGATGGGCGGGCCCTTCGGGCACGACGGCCGCGACGACGGCACCGCGCTCGAGTCCCAGGCGAAGTCCCTCGGTCTCGCTCAGATCGCGAGCGCGCACGCCCAACACCGCCTTGCCTTTCGCCGCTGGCGGAGGAGGCGCGGCAGCTTGCGATGCGGTTTCGTTCGTGCCCGCCTGTTCGCGCGAAACGATGCCGGCGCGCATGGCCTCCTCCATCTCGGCAGCATCACGGTCGACGGCAGGTTCTGTCCGCGCAGGGGACACGGGTACGCCGGCCATCACGCTTTCCTCCAGATTCTCCAGCGCAAGCCGCGTCAGCCCGTAGTGTTCCTTGGGTACGGCGGACTCGATCGACAGGATGCCGCCCTGCAGCGGCACGACCGCGATGCGAAAGATGCTTGGCACGCTCCTGGGATTCACGCCCGTTCCGATCACGACAGAGCCGGTCGCTCCGGCAGTCGTCACCACGGAGCGTTCGGTGACCGCGACACGTGTCCATGATCTCGCCGTTTCGTCCAAGAGCTGCGAAAGCACGATGTCGGCAGATGCGTCGTCACGGAAAGTCACGGCGGCACTGCTGGAGCGGGTCCCGATCGTGACGCGCCCGCCGGCTCTGGAGATCACGCTCCAGTTCTTCGGTATGTCGAGGGAGAATCGGCCGGCCGGATCGGCATAGACGGTCTGTGCCGACGCTCCCGACGCAGCCAGGATCAGCACCAGTCCCAGTGCCGCAAGCAGGATCCTGCCCCCGTGAAAGCATCCGGATGAAGCAGGCGAGGGGAACCGATCTCGGTGGAACATGTCTGGGGGAGCGTGGAGTTCGTGTGACCTGCAGAGTGTACGGTGTGACCGGAAGTTCCCGGGACCGGACTGCACACGAATCGGGACCGGAGGATCCCGCCGAGCGGTGCTTGCCGCGAATTCCTTACGCGGGTGGCAGCAGACGGACCACCCCTCTGGTCAGACGGCGGGCGAACGTGGTCTCCGAATCGATTTCTTCGGTGTAGGAAAGGATCTGGAAGCCGCCTGCCCCGTTGCGGTCGGCGATTTCCCTCGCGTGCTGCTGGAAGAGCCACTGGGCCTCGCCGTCGCCGCCGGTGGAGAAGCGCTTCTTCCGCAACCGGATCTCGACGCGTTCCGTGTCCAGGCGCATGGTCTTCACCTCCCAGTTGGGTGCCTTGGGATCCAGGACGTACCAGGCAGCCGCGCCGATGACCAGTCCAGCCACGACGCCGTCGAGAGGGGGCTGGAAGCTGTTGGAGATGGGGATGGGGTTGTCCGGTACCATGCGCAGCGGCAGCGAACAGCCGGTCACCAGGACGGCCGACAGGAGGAGTGCGACGCGTTTCAAGGCGATTCCTCGGAAAGGGGACACAGTGACCGGGTTATCGGCGTGCATGACACGACATTGAGGGATGCCCGTAGCCAACACCTTCGGACGATGACCGATTCCGTCCCCGGACCACGCACTCCCGGATCCATTCCAATGCGAACGCGCCATTCCGATGATCTCCACCCGCTTTCGCCGCATGCGTGCGGCCGGTGCCGCATGACCGGGTCGCTTGCCGACAGGGTACGGGCATGACGTCCGCCGTGGCCCTTCTGCTGATTCCGCTGCTGGTCTTCTCCGGCGCGTTGCTGCCGGTGCTGTTCCGGGCGCGCACCCGTGCGGTCATCGCGGTTTCCGCGGCCGTCGGCCCTGCTGCTGCCACCGCGATCCTGTGTGTCCTGAGCCTCGATGTCACTGCCGGCGCCGTGCCTTCGGTGCATGTGCCGTGGGTGCCGGCACTCGGGCTTCACCTTTCGTTCCGGCTGGATGGCTGGGCGCTCCTGTTCTCGGGGCTGGTCCTGGGCATCGGCCTTCTGGTCATCCTGTACGCGCACTACTACCTCGGGCAGTCGGATCCCGCGGGCCGGTTCTTCGCGACGCTACTGGCGTTCATGGGCGCGATGCTCGGCATCGCACTGTCCGACAATCTCCTGCTGCTGGTGCTCTTCTGGGAACTGACGAGCCTCGCATCGTTCCTGCTGGTCGGCTACTGGAGCGACCGTTCGGATGCCCGCTCCGGCGCAAGAATGGCTCTGACGGTGACGGGCGCAGGCGGCCTGTGTCTGCTCGGCGGCGCCCTGATGCTCTCCGAGATCGCGGGTACGGCCCAGATTTCCTCGATCAACGGCATGGGCGACGCCATCCGCGCCCATCCGCGCTACGGGATCGCGCTTTGCATGATCTTGCTGGGCGCCTTCACGAAGTCCGCGCAGTTTCCGTTTCACTTCTGGCTCCCGAATGCGATGGCGGCGCCCACGCCTGTCTCCGCCTATCTGCACTCGGCCACGATGGTGAAGGCGGGCATCTTCCTGCTCGCGCGCCTGCATCCGGCACTGTCCGGGAGCGACCTCTGGTTCTACGCCGTCGGCGGAACGGGGCTCGCGACGCTCGTGTTCGGAGCCTGGGAGGCGATGTTCCGGCACGATCTCAAGGGGCTGCTCGCCTATTCCACCATCAGCCACCTGGGCCTGATCGTCTTCCTGCTGGGTCTCAACAGCGATCTCGCCACGGTGGCAGCGGTTTTCCATCTGATCAATCACGCGACATTCAAGGCGTCGCTGTTCATGGCGGCCGGGATCATCGATCACGAGGCGGGAACGCGTGACATGCGGCGGCTCGCGGGTCTGTGGCGGCTCATGCCGGTCACCGCTTCGCTCGCAACCGTTGCCGCCGCGGCGATGGCAGGGGTTCCCTTTCTCAATGGCTTCCTCTCCAAGGAGATGCTGTTCGAGGAAACGCTTTCGCTGGCCGGCCGGGCGTCGCTCTCGTTCGTCGTGCCCGCCCTGGCGACGCTCGCTGGCGTCTTCGCCGTGGCCTATTCGACGCGGTTCGTGCACGACGTCTTCTTCAACGGCGAGCCCAGGGACCTGCCACGCGTGCCGCACGAGCCGCCGCGCTGGATGCGCGTTCCCATGGAGTTCCTGGTCGTTGCCTGCGTGCTGGTGGGCGTCATGCCCGGGCTGGTGGTGGACGGACTGCTGCGTCTCGGGGCGCGGCCTGTGGTCGGAAAGCCCTTGCCGCCTTTCGATCTTGCCGTGTGGCATGGCGTCAACGCGCCCTTTCTCATGAGCCTCGTGGCCCTGGCCGGTGGCCTGGCGGTCTACTTCTGGCTCCAGCGCAGGCGCAATCTCCACGCGCATGTCGGGAGTGCGTGGACCGGGCGTGTCGCGTTCGAACGCACCATTGCGTCGCTGGACACGCTCGCCGGGGCGGTCATGCGATTCACGATGGCGCGCACGCTGCCCCAATCCCTCAGAATCCTTTTCGTGTGTGCCATGGCAGCGGTCCTGTGGCCTCTGCTGCCGGTCCTGCCGCATTGGTCCATTGCCAGATACAGCGCCATCGATCCAGTCGCCGTCGCCGGGTGGATTGCCCTGCTCGCCACTGCCGTGTGCGCGAGTGCCTGCTACAGGAGCCGGTTTGCCGCGCTCATGCTGGTGAGCGCAGCGGGAATCATCGTCGCAGCCACCTTCGCCTACCTCTCCGCCCCGGATCTGGCGCTTACCCAGGTGGCGGTCGAGGTGGTGACGGCGCTCGTTCTGCTCGTCGCGCTTCCCTCGCTCGACTCTGCATCCGCCGGCGGACCGCGGTCCAGGCTCGGGTGGGTCGACGTCACACTCGCGGCAGGGGTCGGCGGTACGCTCGCCGTGGCAGCGTGGTGGATGATGACGCGCGGTGGCAGCAGCGTTTCGACCGAGCAGATCGCGCGCAGCGTGCCCGAAGCAGGGGGAGCCAATGTCGTCAACGTGATCTTGGTGGACTTTCGCGGTTTCGACACATTCGGGGAGATCACCGTGCTGGCGATCGCAGCGCTCGGCATCGTGGCCATGCTGGGCCGCACCGAGAGTCCGCCGAATGAAAGGGGTGCGCCGGTTCCGGTCTTCCCCGGTTTGATGGTGCGTGCGCTGGTGCCCCTGGCGTTGCTCGTTTCCTTGCATCTCTTTCTTCGTGGCCACAATCTTCCGGGAGGCGGATTCGTCGCGGGTCTCACGACCGGTACCGCCTTGTTCGCCCTGGGCATCGTGGATCGCGGTCTTGCGCTCGCGCCCTTCAGGGCGGACTTTCCCCGTCTCGTGGCAGCGGGGCTTCTTCTCGCTGCCATCACCGGGCTCGGCGTGCTGGGCATCGGCAGCCCTTTCCTGACTTCGGTTGCCGGCCACTGGACCGTTCCGCTGCTCGGTGAGGTGCATCTGTCCACGGCAATCCTTTTCGATCTGGGCGTGTATCTGCTCGTGGTCGGTGTCGTCATGACGGTCCTCGACGAATTTTCGAGATCGCTCGACGCATCCCCTTCCGTATCACCGGAGCGGTCATGGAACTGCTGATCGCGACCGCCATAGGCGTTCTGGCCGCATGCGGTGTCTACCTCATGCTCAGAGGCGCCGCATTTCCGCTCGTACTCGGACTGGCGCTGCTGTCCTATGCCGTGAATCTCTTCGTTTTCGCGGCCGGGGGCGTGATGTTCGGGAGTCCTCCGATCGTCGGGGCCGGCCCGACCATGACCGACCCGTTGCCGCAGGCTCTCGTCCTCACCGCCATCGTGATCGGATTCGGCATGACCGCATACCTGGCCGTCCTGATGGTCAGGCGAAAGCATGCGGACGAGGACGGATCCGCAGTCCCTCGGGACGGTCCGCAATGAATCACCTGATCGCCGCTCCCTTTCTCTTGCCGGGCCTCACTGCCTGCATCCTGGTGCTGCTTGGAAACAGCCTCCGGTGGCAACGCGTTGTCTCGATCGGTTCCAGCGCCTTGTGCGCGGTGGTGTGCGGCGTGTTACTGGTCCACGCCGAATCGGGTCCGGCTCTCGTGTACGCATTCGGCAATTGGCCCGCACACCTTGGGGTCGTGTTCGTGCTCGATCGGTTGTCGGCGACGATGATCGCGATGTCGGCCATCGTGGCGCTGGCCGCGTTGCTTCACTCGGTTCCCCGCTGGGACGAAGGCGGACGTCACTTTCACGCGATCTTTCATTGTCAGTGCATGGGTCTCAACGGAGCATTCCTCACCGGAGACCTGTTCAACCTCTTCGTGTGCTTCGAGATCATGCTGATCTCCTCGTACGCCCTGCTCGCGCACGGGGGCGGCGTGCCGCGACTCCGGGCGAACGTCTCTTACGTCACCCTGAATCTGACGGGTTCCGCTCTGTTCCTCATCGCGGTGAGTCTGCTTTACCGCGCGGGAGGGACGCTCAACATGGCCGACCTGGGCGTCGCATTCGCCGATCCCGCGTCTGCCGACGTTCCGTGGATCCGTGCCGGAGCGCTGCTCCTGCTGGTCGTGTTCCTGTTGAAGGCCGCCATCGTGCCTTTGCATTCCTGGCTGCCCTCGGTGTACACCGCCGCGGCGGCTCCGGCGGCGGCGCTGTTCGCCGTGCTGACCAAGGTCGGGGCCTATGCGACGCTTCGCGTCGGCACCGTGGTTTTCGGACTGAGCCCGGCAGCGGCGGGGTTGGAAGCGTCGGTGCTGCCGCTCGCACTCGTCACTCTGGTTCTGGCGTCGCTCGGTGCGTTCACGGCGACGACACTGTCACAGCTGGCCGCCTGGCTTGCCGCAGCGTCTTCGGCGTCGGTGCTGATGGGCATCGGTGCCTTCTCCCTTCGCGGCGTGTCGGGAGGCATCCTGTATGCCGTCGCCAGCACCCTGGCGATCGCGGCGCTCTTTCTGCTTTCGGATATCGTGGCGTCCGTCCGCGGCGGTGCCTGGCAGGACAGGCTCTCTCGCGGGCCGCGCGTGTCCGGTTCCGTCGCCGCGTGGTTCTTCATCGTGAGCATTGCAGTCGCCGGCATGCCGCCACTGGCAGTCTTCCTCGCCAAGGCGACGATGTTGTCGGCGTTCGCATCCCCAGCCGAGCATCCTCGCGGTCGCGCTTGCAGCGTCGGCCCTGCAACTGTTCGTCCTCGCGCGGGCAGGGATTCGTCTGTTCTGGTCCACGGAACTCGCTTCCGGGACGCCAGAGCATGTTCCTTCGCAGATGCCATCGGTTCGTCCCCTCGGCCTGCTCATGGCGGCCATTGCCGCTCTCACGATTGCGGCGGGGCACGCCGACCGCTATGTCAGGGAAGCGGTGTCGACGCTGATCCCGCCCTCGCAATATCTCGGTGCGGTGCTCGAAGGGTCCGGCCTGAAGTGGCGCCTGCGTATCGACGTGCGACCGCAAGCCGGTGAGCCGGAGGAGGCACGATGACGAGTTCGCGAGGTTCGATCCGTTGGCGCACGTTCATCGTGTTGTGGATCTTCTGGATGCTGCTGGCACAGGATGCGTCTGCGGGAACCGTTCTGACCGGTGCCCTTTTCTCGGCACTCATCTCGTTGGCCACCGCGCCCCTCGTTCCCAGGTTTCCGCGCATCCGCAGTGCTCGAGCATTGGCCGGGTATGTGTCCGTAGTGATCTGGGACATCGTCGTCGCCAATCTGCGGGTCGCCCGATGGGTCATCGGCTCGCCCTCGGCGTTGCGGCCCGCGATGGTGGAGATTCCCATCGACATCCACGATCCCGCCGTGGTGGCCGTGCTCGCCGCGACGGTCACGCTGACTCCCGGCACCCTCACGGTCGAGGCCGATCCGGCGTCCGGCCGGCTCGTCGTCCATGTTCTCCATGCGGAAGATTCCTCGACAGTCGCCGGAGAAATCAGGGATCGCTACGAAAGGCGTCTCAAGGAGGTGTTTGCATGCTGAACATCGCGATGGCCGTAGCCACGGTCTTTCTGTCCGTGGCGCTCTTCGCCACCGTGTGGCGTCTGGTGCGGGGTCCGGGCGCCTGCGACCGTCTTCTGGCGGTGGACACGCTCTATCTGAACATCGCGGGTCTCGTTCTCGTCCTGGGCGTGAAGACCCGCTCGACGCTCTACTTCGAGGTGGCCCTGCTCATCGTCGTATTGGGCTTCGTCGCTACGGTGGCGGGTGCCCGCCTTCTCGAACGCAGGGCTTCGATCGAGTGAGGGGGGACCTATCATGATGTTCGATATCCTCGTGTCGCTGCTGTTGCTGATCGGCTCGGCATTCGTTGCCCTGGGGGCGGTGGGCCTCGTGCGCTTTCCCGATCTGCTCACGCGCCTGCATGGCCCCACCAAGGCTTCGACGCTGGGACTGGGCTGTCTTCTCACGGCGTCGATGCTGTATTTTTCCAATCTGGCAGGTTATCCGAGCCTGCGCGAAATCCTGATCACGGTGTTCGCCGTTCTCGCTTCGCCCGTCACTGCGCTTTTCATCGCTCGGGCCGCACGGGCCAGACAGGACATTGATCAACCGGGAGAGCGGCCCCATCTCATGGACGGCCGCAAGGCGCCGCCGGGCCTTCGGACCCACTTATGGAGCAACGAGAGACCACGATGAAAACGTACGCGAAAGACAGCCCGGAAGCCATGGCACGGGTGCTCGCCATGACCATGATCACCGATGCGCGCCTCGATGATCGAGAACTGGACGCAATGGATCGCCTGCGGTTGTACGAACTGATGGGGCTGTCGCGCGAGGACTTCTCGCGCATCGTCAAGGACTACTGCGACGATCTGTTGCGCGGGGGCGGGGCGTCAAACGGCAAGATCGACCTCATGGACCGTGACCGCATCGATGCCGTCATCGACTCGATCGACGATTCGTCCATGCGGCTCAAGACTGCTCACATGATTCTGGCCATCGCCAAGGCCGATGGCCAGCTTCACGACGCCGAACTGGCGCTGTTCCGCCACGTGTTGTCCCGTTGGGGGCTGTCACTGGAACAACTCGCGAGCGGTTCTGCCACGATCTGAATCGACCGGCCTTCCGCAGAGCGGGCGGCGGTCCTCCCTCTATCCGTGACTGACGGGCGGGTCATGTTGTCGCCCAGGCGTCTGCTCTCCGTTCGCCGTGCTCGAGGCAGGTCCTCGAGAATCCTTGACTTGCATCAAGGATCGGGCGAGCTCGCCGGTGGATACTTGTTTCCAGTGTGCACACAGACGGGTTCCTCGGCTAAACTCGCGGCCCGTTGTGCAGAAATTCACAGGATGTTCGACCGGTTGGCGTCCGAATACGGCCCAGCCGATCGCAACAGGTCCGCCGTCAGGAGTAGCGACCTGGCGGATTTCGGTGGTTGCTTCGCTACGTCGTTTCAGGGATTTAGGGGTGCCTCACAGGGCACCCCTTTTTTTTGGTCCGCGACGGGATTCTCCGCACGGCAGAGAGGGAATCCGCGACAATCTGTCGCACCTGTCAGTCGAATGCACATGATTCCACCGCGAGTCGTCGCCCGTTCCGGGGAAGGTCTCATCCCTGTACGCGAAGTACGAGGCCGTCGGAGAACGGCCTGCCGTGGGGGTTTCCACTTGTGCGTGACACGCGAATGAGCCCCGACGGTTTTCGGGACACCCTCACCGGCGCCGCGCCACCCGAAACCTTGACGCCCGAATTGAAGGCGCTGTGGTTCTGCGCCCAAGGGCAGTGGACCGAAGCGCATCGCATGGTGCAGTCGATCGACTCCCCGGCAGCTGCCTGGGTGCATGCTCACCTGCATCGGGAGGAGGGAGATCTGTCCAACGCTGCCTATTGGTACCGGCGCGCCGGCCGATCCGTCCAGTCCGGATCGTTGCGCGACGAATGGCAAAGCATCCTCGACGCACTGCTGGGCGGCACCTGATCAGGGACGCATGATCAGGGCGCGCGGCCGTCCGATCGCCGTTGGACGAATTGATCGAACGTTTCTTCCACGGGATACCCGCGTCCTGCGTAGTCGAATCCCAGCATCTCGAACGGTTGCGCCCAGGGCAGCGCCGCCGGCCGGTGGAACTGCCGGATCTCCCCGATCGCGCCTTGGCGTATCTCGAAGATGTCCACTCCGCGCGAGAGAACCCGTTCGGCTTGCCCCTTGGGCGTCCACATCTCCGTCCATTCGACCACGACGGTGCGGTCCGCGGAGACCACCCGGTCGCAGGTCCAGCGCGCGCCCGTGATCGAGTGGACGCGAGCCCAGAAGGCGGCGAGTTCCGCTCGGCCGCGCACGGGGGGGTGGTCGATGAAATACGCCTGCACGTCTTCGCAGAACGAACTCTCCAGAGCGGGAACGTCGCCCCTGTTGCAGGCGTTCATGTAACCGACGACCAGCGCCGCGTGCATGTCGTTCATGGGTGTGGGGCCTCCGAATTGCGCTGGACTCGCGATGGGTTCGAGGCATGCCGGCATCCCTGCGCGGGCTGTCGGCAAGTGCATCGGAGCGGGTACATCGGCAACTTCCGGTTCAGCAGTCCCGGTCGCTGATCCATCCGGCCGGCTTTCCGTTGACGTCCACGACCTGGATGGCGTTCACGCATGTCGGGGGCGGCTTGGCTCCCCCGAGGTGATACACGGGACCAGCCACCGGCAAGGACTCCTCTGGCGCAGCTTGCGCGAAGCGGAGCACCTTGTGCCCATTGCGGTGGGCGACGCAGACCCACTCCTTCATTGTCCAATCCACGAGGCGCATTCCGATCGTGTCGGAGTCTGGACCGGACCAGGCAACGAGCAGTTTTCCGATGGGCGAGGGCGATTCTTCCTTGCACGCTCTGAGCGCGCGCTGATAGCGGGACAACTCCCGGGTCCAGCCCGCTCCAGCCGTGGCGATGGGGGCCGGCTCTGTTTCCTCCGGTTGCTGCACGCTGCGTTCCGGCGGGAACTCCGGATGGTTCCGCACGGCTGCGATGCGCTGTTCGTATCGTCCCGTCAGACAGGCATGGGGATCACTGCGCTTGCGGCACGCATTGAGCGAAGACCACCATGCACGCTGTTCCGATTCCAGCGCCCTGCGTGTCGTGGCGGTGGTCGCCTGAAGCAGGCGGGAACGCGCGACGGCGAGTTCCAGATCCAATTGCGCTACCGGATCGGAACTGCACACGGTCTTTTCCAGCCATGACTTCACGTTCCGGCACACGAAGCTGGGCGTTGCGGCTCCTGCCGCACCGGACAGTGCGGAGATCAGGACGGCACACACCCCGAAGATCACGGGCCGGACCGCTGGGGGAAGGGAGTCTGGCGCACGGCGGCACATGCTCCATGGACAGCGGATCACGACCCCGGATTCCCCGTCAGCGGAAGAATTGGCGGTTGATCTCGCGAAACTTGTCGTCCCCCGCGCGGCGCAACCATTCGAAGCCCACCATCTCGCCATTCACGATCTCGGCGCCATGCTGCCGAAGGCGCGACAGGGCGAGTGCCTTGCTTTCGGGAAGCCTGGAGCCCACTGCCTCCGCCACGACATATACCTGGCGCCCCGCGGCCATCAGGTCGACCGCTGTCTGGAAGACGCAGATGTGCGCTTCGGTTCCGCAAAGCACGATCTGATGCCGCGACCAGCCCGGCGCCCCTTCGAAACAGCCGTCTGCGACACAGGAGAAGTGCATCTTGTGCCGCAGTCCTTCCTTGGGAAGTTCCGTGGCCAGGGGCGCAACGGTGGGCCCCAGGCCCTGGGGATTCTGTTCCGAAGCGAGAACGGGCACACCCAGCCGCTTGGCAAGCCTCACCAGCCAAAGGCACCGGTCGAGTACCTGTTCGCAGTCGTCTATGTGGGGAAACAGGCGTTCCTGCACGTCTATCACCACGAGTGCGGAATTGCCGGAATGGAGCAGAGCCATGATGAAGGAAGGATCCGATGATCGTTGGTCCCACGTTGCCACCGCGGCAACCGGAGGGCAAGAGGCGTGAGGTCCTTACGGTTGTGGAAGAGTGGCGAGCCGCCGTCGGCAGCGGTACGCGGCCCCTGCCATCCGCGTTACTGGGTGGGCTTCGTCGAAGTCAGATACGGGGCCAGAAGCTGCCGCAGGCGGGGCAGTGTCTTGGATCCCCAGAGCTTGTCACGGACGACCCCTTCGCGGTCGATGACGAAGGCGGTCGGAGTGGGATAGCGTCGCTCGAACCCGCATTGATCCAACTCGTCGACCATTGCACCTTGCAGGTTGTAGGTTCCCAGCATGCGCGCGACCCGTGCCTTGTCCGCGACCGGGTCCACGCCCAGCATCAGCACCTCGAATCCTTCCTTCTGATGCTCGTCCCGATAGGTCTCGAGCATGCCGATCTCGTACGCGCACCCCTTGCAGTAGCTGGAATAGAAGTTCACGAGCACGATCTTGCCCCGCAGGTCCGCGAGGTCGAATCGTTCTCCGGAAATCAACGTACCCGCAAGGGCTGGCGCAGGCATCCCGATCTCCACCACAGCTGCCCGGGCCGTTCCAGCGACGCCGGCGAAGAAGAAGATCAGGCAGGCGAACCACAGGCGCAACATCGGGTTGAATGGGGCGGGCAGCAATGGCATGGCGGGCGCTGACTCCAGAGGTCGAGGATCGATCGGATCGCGGAGGCGGCGGAACAAGACTCGAAGGCGATCATCACGCCCGTCCGGGCGCTGCCGGTGGCGCCCGTCGCGGGCGCCGGCGACGATGGGCGGCTCCGCGGAGCGTCCAGGCGCTTCTTCTCCCCATTGCCAACGCCCGTCTCCCGCCGCCACGCGATCCAGGAACATGATCGGACTCTTCCTAGCCTGCCGAAGTACCGGGTGTCGACATGGGCAAGGCGGGATCTGGCGCCCATTCCGAGAGCGAGGCATCGTAGAGCCGGACATCCGGATGGCCCAGCATCGTGAGCGCAAGCGTCACGCTGGAGGCCGCGATGCCACCGCCGCAGTAGGTGACGACCCGAGGGGTGGCCATTGCGTCGGCCAGAAGACCGCGCAGTTCATCCAGCGGCTTGAACGTGTTGTCGGGGCGCACCATGTCCACTGCTGCGACGTTGACGCTGCCCGTGATGTGACCGGGACGTCCATAGTTGGTCGTGCCCCCGCCCGCATGCTGTTCAGGCCGCAGGGCATTGATCGTGCAGATGCCCGTGTCCCCAATGGCCGCCAGCACATCCCGCTTGCTGGCCACGCGATCCGGGTCGAAGCGTGCCGTAAACACCCTTCGGTCCCTCGCCCGGCCGCCCCCCGTCTCCACCGGACGCCCTTCGGCAATCCACTTCTGGAAGCCGCCGTCCAGTACACGGGTCTTCGTGTGCCCATAGACACGAAGCATCCACCACAGACGCGTGGCCCACCAATGGAATGCCGTGGAATAGCAGATGACCGTCGTGTCGTCACCCACGCCCAGCCGCGCCATGCCGTCCGCGAACTGTTCCGGAGGACACAGCATGAAATGCAGAGAATGGGACCGGTCGGACAGTTCGCCGTCGATGTCCGCATACTGTGCACCCGGAACATGCCCCTTGGAGAAGTCCGACAGGCCGGAAACGACGTCGTAAGGCACTTCCGGAGTCGGTTCCACAGGTCGCGGCAACAGATGCGTCGTGGCATCGAGCACGACCACGCCAGGGTCGTTCAGGTGCTCGGCGAGCCACGCAGTGGAGACGAGAAAATCGGAGGTGCCGGTCGATGCGGTCATGCGGAAACCCTCGGTGACAAAGCGCCGATTGTGTGCCGCGCCGACGGCCATCGCAACGGCATCCGGGCCGGAACAGACCGGCGGTCCTGAGGGCCGGGGAAGGATTCCGTGGCCGCGGATCTCGGGAATCGGGTCTCCGGCGGCTCGCGAAATCTCCCTCATTTTTTTCTCACTAGATTGATTATATGAATTATTTTTATCCCACAGTGGACAGGGGGCGTCGCAATTGGGTTCAATAGCGTCTTTCTGAGGGCTTGAGGGCCGGAGGACACCGTCACGGAGCCGGTGCCCAGGGGCCATTTTTCAGGGGGACCTCGCTGAATGGATGATTACACCGCGGCATTCGAAAGGCGCTACAACAATCGCGCAGCGGTGCCGGAGTACGCCCAGCATTTCGATCGCTGGACACGTCTGTCCAAGACTGCCCGCGACGAGCTGGACAGCGATCTGGATATCGCCTACGGCGATCATCCGATGGAAAAGATCGACATCTTCCGGGCGGAAGGGCGCAGCCGCGCGCTGCTCATGTTCATCCACGGCGGGTACTGGCGCTCCCTGGACAAGCGGGACCATTCCTTCATTGCGACCGAACTTGTGAAGTTGGGTGTCACGGTCGCGTTGCCCAATTACGCGCTCTGCCCCTCGGTCACCATCGAAGAGATCGTCCAGCAGATGCTGAAGGCGACCGCATGGCTCTACCGTACCGGGAGCCGCTACGGCGCGTTCGGCAACAGCCTCTACGTCGCAGGCCATTCGGCGGGAGGACATCTTGCCGCCATGATGCTGGCGGCCCAATGGCCGCGTTATGGGGCCGATCTTCCCGACAAGATCGTGGAGGGCGCCATGTCCATCAGCGGCGTCTACGACCTCACACCCATCGTGAACGTGCCTTCCGTCAACACCGACGTGCGTCTCACGGAGGAATCCGCGATCAAGCTGAGTCCGGCGTTCATGCCTCCGGCAACCGATGCGCCACTCTATGTGGCGGTGGGCGGCAAGGAGATTGAAGGCTTCCGCCAGCAGCACGACGAGATCAAGCAACGCTGGTCGCCAGTCATCGCCGAAGATGTCCCGTGTCCCAGGGACAATCACTTCAGCATCCTCGAAACCTTCGGAAATCCCGAATCCGAGCTCTTCAAGGCAGCCCTGCGGATGATGAAGGTGGGCTGAGGCAGGCGCCCGGCAACCCGTCCCGGAAGGCGGCCTTCGTGCCGCCTTCTGTCTTTCTGCAGGCCGGCAGGACTTGCAGGTGGTGGAAGACCTGTATGAGAATACAGTCATGGGAATGCGGCTGCATACTGGCGGGCGAGCCTCGGCGCGGAAGGGACGTGGTGCCGTGGGCAATCCGGAAGGCAGATTCGAGTCGGTCGAAAGGATCGCCGAGGAGGATGGCTGGGCAGTTGTTTCCGAAGAGGACGTGGGCGCGGGGGGTCTTGCCACGAAGGTCACGGAGGAGGTCGCGAAATCGATCCTTTCCCGTAACGATTCCCCCGACATTCCTTTCACTTGGTCCATCAATCCCTATCGGGGCTGCGAGCACGGATGCATCTATTGCTATGCACGTCCGAGCCATGCCTATCTGGGTCTCTCGCCAGGGCTGGACTTCGAGTCCCGAATCTTCGCCAAGACCAATGCCGCGGGTCTCCTGAATGCGGAACTCAGGCGGCGCGGTCACGTATGCGATCCCATCGCCCTGGGAGCCAACACCGACCCGTATCAGCCTGTCGAGAAGCGACTGCGGATCACGCGTTCGATTCTCGAGGTGCTGAGAGACTCCCGCCACCCCGTGGGGATCGTGACGAAGAACGCCCTGGTATTGAGGGATGTCGACATCCTCCGCGCAATGGCGGCCGACAATCTGTGCAGGGTCTTCATCAGCATCACCACTCTCGACCATGAACTCGCCCGAAGACTCGAACCGCGTGCAAGCAGCCCTTCGCGGCGTCTGGAGGCGCTGCAGGTACTTCGCGATGCCGGCGTGCCTTGCGGCGTGATGGTGGCACCGGTCATTCCCTTTCTGACCGATGATTCCGTCGAGCGCGTTCTCGAGGCAGCGGCATCGTCTGGCGCACAAAGCGCGGGCTATGTGCTTCTCAGGCTCCCCTATGAGATACGCGGTCTCTTCGAGGCTTGGCTGGACACCCATTTCCCATTGAAGGCCGCGCACGTCATGCAGCGAGTTCGGGACATGCGTGGTGGCCGCGCGAACGATCCGGAGTTCGGTTCCAGGATGCGCGGCCAGGGAGAACTGGCGGCGCTTCTTGCCAGACGCTTCGAGTCAGCGTGCCGGAAGCTTGGTCTGTCGGACCAGCGGCAGCCATTGAACACTGGGCTGTTCAGGCCTCCCGACCCGCCGGGACAGCTTCCGCTCTTCTGACACCGTGCGCCGATTGTGCAGTGCAGCCAGTCTGCCGGAAGCCCACTTGTTGCGCGCACTGCTGGATCAGGCGGGTATTGCGGCACACGTCTTCAACGAGCACGCGCAGTCCGGCATCGGAGAGCTTCCGTTCACGCACGCCTATCCGGAGGTCTGGATCGCGGACGATACGGACTTGGAGGCGGCTTACGAAGTTCTGCGAAAACAGGAACACATTTCAAGCGGAGCGGAGCGACCCTGTCCAGGGTGTCATGAGATCAATCCGCCGGCGTTCGAGACATGCTGGCGTTGTGGCAGTACGATCGTTCCATGAAGTGCATTCGAAGGAACGGATCGATCGAGGGCGGACCAAGGGCATCCTTGCCTTGCCCGTCGCGGCGCCGGCTGCTCAAGGCTGCACCGGCATGCCTTTGCGCGTTGGTCCCGCTCGGCGCGGATTCGCATGGCATGGGGAGGAACGACGTGGCGCTGTATTGCGGTGACACTCTTGGCCGCTATGGCTTTCCCGCCGGACATCCTCTGGGCGCCGACCGGCAGGACGCCTTTTTCAGGGAAACCAGGGCGCGAGGCTCGACAGCCGGATCGTGCTGCGTTCCCCCGGCAGCGAGGCTTCGCCCGCTGCCTTGGCGCGGTTCCACACTCAGGAGTACATCGACTTCGTCGCCACCGCCGAACGGAAGGGTCTCGAATTCCTCGACCGCGGCGACACCCCGGTGTTTCCTGACGTCTATCACGTGGCCGCCACCGTCGTGGGCTCTGCGCTCGATGCGTTGAACCGGATCATGGACGGGGAACACAAGCGGACATTCCAGCCAGTGGGGGGGCTGCATCATGCGAGTCGCTCGCGTGCGGCCGGGTTCTGTGTGTTCAACGATATCGGCGTCGTGATCGAGTCGCTGCGCATGCAGTACGGTCTTCGCCGCATCGCCTACGTCGACATCGACGTTCACCATGGCGACGGTGTCTTCTATGCGTTCGAGGACGATCCGGATGTCGTCATCGCGGATATCCACGAGGATGGTGAACATCTCTTTCCCGGCACGGGGCGCCGGGACGAAACCGGCAAGGGACCGGCGACCGGTACCAAGCTCAATATTCCACTGGCTCCGGGTTCGGGAGACGCCGAGTTCCTCCTGGTCTGGCCCGAGGTCGAAGCGCATCTCGAGCGCTTCCGCCCTGAGTTCGTCCTGTTCCAATGCGGGGCCGACGGCCTGGCGGGCGACCCCCTCGCACATCTGCGGTATTCGCCGCAGGTGCATCGTCAGGCGGCACGGTCGCTCGTTCGCATCGCTGACCGGTACTGCCAGGGAAGCTCATGGCCTTCGGCGGAGGCGGATACAACCGCACCAATCTTGCCTCGGCGTGGAACAACGTCCTGGAAGAACTGAGCCCATGAGATGCACCGTCGTCGTGCGCAGGGAAAGAACCGTTGCACCAAGGCTGACGTGCCCCGCGACATTCAGCGAGGTGCCGCTCGTCGTTGCACGCTGTTGCTCATGGCATACGCGTTGCAACTCCTGCGGTGCACGAGGTGAACGCTGCAGAAGAGGAGTTCGCGGTACTGGCAACTACGGGATCAGGACAAGGTGACGCGCATGAAGGCACCGGCGCCGGTGGCGCTCCCCGAGGAGGGGAACGACGAGATCGATTGGGACGTCCGTACTGGTTCGGGGCACCGCATAGTCGTCGGCTGCGCCAGCCGGACGGTGGCAGGCAAGGAGAACGATGACCGGGTCGGGATTGCCCGGCCGGGCCCGGATGAGCTCGAGTCACACGGATTCGCCGTGGCGGTGGCAGGGGGGATCGGCACCGATGGTTCGGGTGGCAAGGCGGCCGCCGTTGCCATCAGCGCGGTGCTGGACGACTACTATGCGACGCCATCCGGATGGACGCCCAACAAGGCGTTCGAGCGGGTGCTCCGCGCCTGCAACGACTGGCTGCACTCCCAGAACATGCGGGACACGGAGGCAGATGGGGCGGTAGCCACCCTGTCGTTGCTGCTGCTGAAAGACGGCAGGTATTTTGTCGCCCACGTGGGAGACACCCGGATCTACCGCGGGGAACGGGACAACTTCAAGGTCCTGACGACGGATCATCTCTGGCCCCGGCACGACTTGCGGCACATTCCCAAGCGGGCGGTCGGGCTGGATACCCATCTTGTAGTGGATTTCGCCGAAGGTGACCTGGGCGATGAGGATTCGTTCATTCTCGTGACCGACGGCGTGTGGGAAGTGCTGGGAGATGTTCTCCTTCGTGATGGCGTCTCCAGCACGGGTTCGCCGAAGCTCATCGCTGACGATCTGGTGGCGCAAGCGATGGACCGGCAGGCAAAATACATGGGGCGGAACGATGCCAGCGCAGTCGTGGTCCGAGTCTGCCGGTGAACCCGATTCGGAGGTGCGCGCACTTCCAGGAGCGGAACCGTGCGGTCATGACGGTCGAATCGAGATCCTCTGACGCGTTTGTCCTGGACAAACGCCCTGAACTATGATTTCCTGAAACGAATCCCTGATAGGAGCCTCGCGTGGAACACAAGTTACCCCCTCTCCCTTACGCCCTGGATGCACTGGCCCCTCACATCTCCGAAGGAAACGTTCGAGTTTCACTACGGGAAGCATCACCAGGCATACGTGACCAATCTGAACAACCTGATCAAGGGCACGGAGTTCGAGAACCTGGCCCTCGAAGACATCATTCGCAAGTCCTCGGGCGGGGTCTTCAACAATGCCGCGCAAGTCTGGAATCACACGTTCTTCTGGAACAGCATGAAGCCGGGTGGGGGCGGCGCACCTTCCGGCGCGCTGGCGACTGCCATCGCGCAGAAGTGGGGAAGCTTCGACGCCTTCAAGGAAGCATTCAGCAAGAGCGCTGTGGGCAACTTCGGTTCGGGGTGGACCTGGCTGGTCAAGAAGTCCGACGGTTCCGTGGACATCGTGAATACCAGCAATGCGGGCACGCCGCTCACGACCGCCGACAAGGCACTGCTCACCGTGGACGTATGGGAGCACGCCTATTACATCGACTACCGGAACGCCAGGCCGAAGTTCGTCGAAACGTTCCTGAATGCCTTGGCCAACTGGGAATTCGCGGCAGCCAATTTCGTCTGAGAAGCAGGATCATGCTCGCGACGGCCGACACGTTGCGCGCTGTGGAGAGACCCCGCATCAGCGGGGTTTTTCATTTCGTGCGGGAGATCACCTCGAGACAACGGGTCGTTCAGCATCGATGATCACCACGGGAAGGTGCAGGGAAAGGAAGTCCGCGGAGATGTGCCCCTAAAGAAGCAGCGGGAATAGACGTTACCGTTGGGGCCTTCGGGAGGTCTGGTCCATGTACACGGTCGCGACGGAGGGGCGGCGGGCGGATGGTGCAAGCACTCGGGCATCCGCATGCAAGAACTCGGGCGGTGGCCCAGGACGGCGGTCGCCTGCCGGTCTGCGTGTGCGCGGATTGCGGCGCGATTTCGCAGTAGCGGTGCCGGCTGGCCGGACCAGGTATCCCTTGGCGTCGTCGTATCTCGCGATGCCCGCCCTTGTATCTGCATGCAGCGCGACCCAGGATCATTGACCGGACCTTGCCAAGCCCAATTCCTGCAAAAGTGCTCGCGTCCTCACGAAAGCCCACGCTGGATTCCACCTCGGCGGCACTCCCGGGGCAAGTCCGGAACCCCGCCGCCGTTGCGGCCGCTGTCGTTGTATTGGTCTTCGGGGTTCTTGCCGGGTTTGGCTACCGGCAAGGTCTGGCCGAGCGTGCTGCGGAGCGGCGGCACGCTCGCTTTGCCGTCTTGGCCGAGCGGGCCGCAGGACGCCTCGAAACCCGGCTTGCCGCTCACCGCCAGTTCATTCTCGGAATCGCTGCCCAGGCACAGGTGGCGCCGGGTCCGGTCACCTGGAGGTCCGCAGAGTGGCCCGAAATCAGAGGGATCGAGGCCCACTCTGTCGATCGTTCCCTTGGTGTCGCCGACGCCGTCGCGGTCTCCATAGACGGCGGGCGCATCAGGTTTCAGTCGATTTCCGGTAGCGCGACGCATGGCGCCGTCGCCGTCGCCACGCTGGTCGACATCGACGGGCTGGCTCGTGCCGCTTCACTTCCGGAGGTCGAGGCGAGGCTGATGCGTTCGGATTCCGACAGCGCAAGGTCTTCCAACGACGTGACGATCGTGCGGCCCCTGGACTTTGCCGGGCAAGGATGGCGACTGGTGCTTGTGCCGACCCCCGCCTTCGACGCGACCGCCCCCGCGGAAACGTCCGGCAGCCTCCCCTCCTGGATCGTGGGTTCCGTATTGGCGGCCATGGCGACTTTCGTGCTCCTCCGGCAGGCGAGGCCCCACGAACGGATTGTTCCGCAAGGCGGCGAGCGGGAACGTATCGAGCCGGCCGAACCGCATGCGCTGCTGGGCGCGATCGTTCAGGATTGCCCTTCGCCTTCCATGCCAAGAACGAGCGCTCGCGCTGGCTCATGGTCAACGAGGCCTGGGAACGTTTCTCGGGACGGACGGCGTCCGAGGTCCTGAAGCGCAACGACGTCGAAGTGTTCGGCGAAGACTCTGGCCGGCGATCCATGGCAGAGGATGCCGAGCTGCTGTCTCGAGGCAGTGACGTCGAATCCGAGGAACGCGTACTCGATGCACTGGGCCGCGAACGGTGGATCATGACGATCCGGCGTCCCATCACGTTGCAAGACGGCAGCCGGCTGATCGTCGGCGTTCATCTGGACATCACCGCACGGCGGACGGCCGAGCTGACGACGACGCGTTCCAATGCGTTTCTGAAGGCCATTCTCGACAACATTCCGCTGCATGTCTCGGTGAAGGATGAGCAAGGCCGGAGACTGTTGTCCAACGAGGCGACACTGCAGTGGATGCAATGTTCAGCCGACCGGGCGCTCGGTTCCCGCGATACGGACGTCCTGCCCGAAGAAACCGCGCTCACCAACGTCCAGGAAGACCGGCAGGTGCTGCTGACCGGCAATACCCTGGTGTGCGAACGCGAAATGTTGAGCCCGAATGGCACGGTCGGCTGGTGGCACAAGACCAAGACGAGACTCGAACTGTCCGACGGTTCGCGGTACGTCGTCGGTACGGCGATGGATCTGTCCGAACAGAAACGGATCGAAACCGCGTTGCGGCGCACATCCCTGCGGTTGACGCTTCTCAATGCGCTGTCCGCGAGCCACACGGCGAACGACCCCATCAAGGCCCTCGCCGACCGAGTCGTGCAGGGCGCGGCGCCGCTCTTCCAGGCCGACGCCATCATCGCCGTGCACGGGGTTCCGATGTCCGGCCGACCATTGACGGCACTTGCACATTCGAGCTCCTCCAAGGGGGAGCCCATGGCGGGGCCCGATCCGCTTCGAATACCTGCCGCAGCGATGAGCGCGTTGCGGGAGGGGCGGCTGCTGATCGTGGAAGATATCCGGACGGATGAGGCGTTCCGGGACGACGCGGAGAATCTCTACCGGGACGGGATCTGCGGGCTTCTCATGTCCCCGGTCATCGTGGACGGGGTGATTGCAGCAGTACTGGTGGTCCATTCGGCGCAGTCCTGTTCCTGGAATGCCGAGGACGCAGGCACGTTGTCGGAGATCGCGGACGCGGTCGCCGGCGTGCTATCCCGTCAGGCGGTGGAGCTGCGACGCGCCAGGGCAGAAGACGCTCTCAGGGAAAGCGAGGCGAATCTGCGCGCTGTCGTCTGGGCCTCCAATCTCGGCATGTGGTCGTTGAACGTGCAGACCCGCACTTCCTACTTCTCTCCCCGGTACAAGTCGCAGTTGGGATTCTCCGAGGATGAAATGGCGGACACGTTCGATGCATGGAAGGAGCGGGTCCATCCCGACGACATCGCGGCCACGCTCCGGGCGATGGACGTTGCGTTGAGCAATCACAGCGACCTCTATCAGGCCGAGTTCCGCATGCGCCACAAGGATGGCACGTGGCGTCACTTCGTCTCCCGGGCGCAGGTGCAGAGAGACAGGGACGGACTGCCGCTGCGCATGGTGGGGGACATGTCGACATCACCGATTTCCGGCTTGCCCAGCAGGTGCTGCGAAACCAAGGGGAGGACCTGGAACGGCAGGTGAGGGAAAGGACGCGGGAACTCACGGTGGCGAAAACCGCCGCGGAACGGGCGAATGCGGCCAAGTCGGAGTGTCTCGCGAACATGTCGCACGAGTTGCGAACGCCCATGCATGCCATCCTTTCCTTTTCCCGTCTCGGGCGTGACCGGCTGCACGGTCCGGGCGATGCTTCCGCCAAGCTCGAGCAGTACCTGGATCGCATTTCCACCAGCGGTCAGCGCCTCCTGGATCTGGTGAACGATCTGCTCGATCTGTCCAAGCTCGAAGCCGGCAAGATGCGATACGAGTTTCAGGAACATGACCTGCGGGACATCGTGGACGGCGCCGTCATCGAGTTGGCCGTGCTCGCGAAAGACAAGGGCGTCGCTCTGGAACTCCCGGCGGGCTACGAGCGGGAGCCGGTCTGGTGCGACGAAGTGCGGGTGGGACAGGTCGTGCGCAATCTGCTGGGTAACGCGATCAAGTTCACGCCGTCCGGGAGAAGCATCCGGTTGGAACTGTCTCCTTGCGACATCGCAACGCCCGGCCATTCCGCCGCGCGCCCGGGCAGCCGCCTCATGGTCGCGGATCAGGGGGTCGGCATTCCGTCCGAGGAACTCGACCGCGTGTTCGACAAGTTCATCCAGAGCAGCAGTACCAAGACCGGGGCGGGTGGCACCGGACTGGGACTCGCCATCTGCCGGGAGATCGTGCACCAGCACGGTGGCCGCATCTGGGCCGAACACGGCCAGGGGGGAGGCGCCGCCTTCTTCGTCGAACTTCCGCAGGGACCGGAAGCGGTCGCGCAGGCTCTCGCGGAAACTCAGATGCGGCGCGAGGTCGCCTGAATGTCGACGGCGTCCGCGCCCTTTCTTCCGGCGGAACCGACCGGCTCTGCCAAGCCGCCCGTACGCACAGCAACCGTGTGGGTCGTGCTTCTCCTGGGCATCATGGTGGTCGCTGCGATGCAAGCTTCACTGTTCGTGGAGGGTCGGCGCACGGCGCAAGCCCGTTTCGATGCGCTTGCGGCAGCGGCAAAGGGCGGTCTCGAGGCCCGGCTCGACGCTGTGGAGCAACTGATGCGTGTCTGCGCCCGATTGGCCCTGCTCGATTCCCCTGCTGGACGTTCCAACGGGTCGGCGTGTTGGGACGGACCCGGGCGTGGCGGGCTCGAACGTCACGGTGTCGACGCGATCGGTTTCGTGGCTCGGACGCAGCCTTCACGCAATCCCGGACCTTCGCGCCGTCCGGGAGAAGTAACGAACATCCGCCAAGAATCGACCGCGGGGCACGACGGCATTCGTGAATCGAGGCCGGCGAGGCTGCCCCTCCGACCGGGAAGCTTGCAGGTCCTGGAGTCGTCGTTCCCCACGGTGAACGCCGTGGGAGCCGGGACCATGGAACAGGCGTTGCGAACCGGCACCGTCATTTTCGCGAGCGGGTCATCGGCCGCGTACGGAGAGGCCGCGGGAATGGCTCCCCGTGACGGCCAAAGCGCCACTATCTCGGCCTACTTGCCGGTGATTGCCGATGCGGGAACTCTCGCGAAGTCGTCATCCGCCGAGGTGGGCAACCCGGGTTTCGTCGTTGCCGTTGTTCGCCTCGAATCGCTGGTCACGCCAATCAACCAGGGCGAGAACGCGCTGGCCACATCGCTCACGCTTCCGGGGGCGACGGTGGTCCGCTTCGGGAATCCCGCGGACTCGTCGTTCCGCACGGGCAAACTGGAAGCCCATTTCGAGCTTCACCGCGGGGGGCAGCGCTGGGTACTCGATGCGCGTCCTGCTTCCGCATTCTTCGACGGCGAGCCATTCTGGAACGGAGGATGGTTCTTTCAAACGGCTCTGGCGGTGCTGCTGCTGCTCCTGACGTTGTTGGCGTCGATCGAATACCGGAGAAGATTCTCGGACCGCGTGCTTCGCACATCCCTTTCCGACTTCGAGCAGCGTTTTCACGCATTCGCCGAAGCGGCACCCTTCAACGTCTGGATGATGGATGCCCAATTCAATATCGCATTCGTGAACAGCCGATGGAAGCGCGCCGGAATCGCCGCGGCGGAAGGCGAACCCGCCGCATTGGGCGAGGAGGATCGGCGACGCCTCGCGGATGCTGCGAGGCGGGCGGAGACGTTTACGGAATCGGTACGGCTCCGGGACGCGAATGGGACGATCCGGTGGTACGCATTGACCGGGGAACCGTTGCGGGACGCTCGCGGCGGGTGCACGGGGTATGTCGGGACCGCGGTCGACGTGGACGAGCACCAGAGGACCCGGCATCTGCTTGGCCGTGCACAGAAGCGCTATCGCTTGGCGGTGGCGGCCGGACAGGTCGGCGTCTGGGCCTGGGACGTCGATGCCGGCAGCCTCTTCTGCAGCAGGCCCCTCCTGTCCGCGCTGGAGATCGATCCGAGCCGCTTCCAGGCGCTTTCGGACGAAGTCGATGATGGCGTGTTCATGGGAGCGGACGCCTTGCAGGAATTTCTGGAGCGCATGCATCCGGACGACAGGGAGGAGCGCCGCCGGGCTCTCGTGTCTCTCTTGCGCGACCGCGTTCCGATCGACGCCGTGTTTCGCATCCGCGACGGTGGCGGCGACTATCGAAGCTACCGGATTCATGGCGATGCCGAATGGGATCCGCAAGGGCGTGCGATCCGCTGCACCGGCACCCTCGTCGACATCACGCTCACCCGGCGCCTCGAGGAGAGTCTGCAAGCGTCCCATCGCATGGCGAAGCATACGGGCGATCTGCTGACGGCCATCGTCGATGCCATCCCGAACCCGGTGGTAGTCAAGGACGAGCATTTCCGGTGGGTGATCGTGAACAGCGCCTTCTGCGACATGATCGGCCGGGAGGCGGCGGACGTGAAGGGCCGGACCGACTTCGATCTCCTGCCCGTGGACGTGGTGCGCAGGACGCATGCAGAGGACAGGAAGGTCCTGGAGGCGGGGGAACGCCTGCGGGTGGAAATCGAGTCGCGGATCCGTCCCGGCAACCACCGGTGGTATCTCAAGACGAAGTCGCTCGTCACGATGCCGGACGGCGCCCGTTATGTGGTGAGCGTGTCGACCGACATCCACGAGCGGCGGATCGCCGAGATGAGAGCGGTGGCCGCGCGCGAACGCATCGAGTTGCTCCAGCGCATCGCCGCAGCGACGGTCGCTGCGATGGATATGCAGCCGATCGCCGTCTTTGCCCTGGATGCGCTCGGATCGATGCTGCCGCATTGCCGTGTGTCCTATCTCGCCCAGATGGCGCCCGGATCCTTCCGCTGCATGCATACGGCAGGACAGTCGTTCGGCCCTCTGGTCCCCGGCGCATCGCTCGACTTCAACGACTCCCCTGGTCATCTTCCCCTGGCTCGGAAGGATTCGCTGATCGTCATACGGGATGCGAAAAACGACAATCTGCCCAGGCGCTACCGGGAACTGCTGATCGCGCATGGCATGGGAGCCGCCATCGGCGCGCCGCTGGTCGAGAACGGCCGCCCGTACGGAATGCTGTGGGTCGACGCGCCCGCGCCGCACGACTGGAGCGCGGAGGAGATTCGCACGGTGCGAGATGTCGCGGACGCCCTGGGCGTTGCCAGAGAGCACGCGACATCCCGCGAAAGGCGCGACCGGGCCGAACGCGCCGTTCGCGACGGCAAGGCCTTTCTCGATGCGTTGCTCAACGCGTTGCCCCAGGCGGTATGGGTGCGCGACAGTTCGGGGCGCACCATCATGGCGAACCGGGCTTTCTTCGACCTCACCCGCCGCGTGCCTGAAGAGATCCTGGGCCGTACCCCGGAGGAGACGTTCGGGCCCGACGTGGCGCCCCTGGTGGACGAACAGGATCGCCGGGCCTGGAATGCGGATGCCATCTGCTACTTCGAGCAACGGAGCCTCGATCCCCAGGTTCGCGTCCGCTGGCAGCTCAAGTCCAAGTCGCCCGTGTCCATGCCGGACGGCAGCCGCTATCTCGTATGCACGTCGGCGGACATCTCATCCCAGAAGCAGGCGGCTCTCGACCTGGAGCGCAGCCATCAGTTCCTGGATGCCGTGATCAACGCCATTCCTGTGCCGGTGCTCGTGAAGGATTCGGATCACCGGTGCGTGGTCGTGAATCGGGCGGCCACGCAGGCGTTCGGCGTTCCGGAGGAAACGCTGCTGGGCAAGGCCGATGCGGACTTTCTCGAAGCCGACTACGCTGCCCTCGCGTGCGAGGAGGACGAGCGTCTCTGGACCGAAGGGGGCACCTTCACGCAGGAGACGTTCATTCCGCTGCTGCACGGGACCCCGTTGTGGGGCCTCAAGACCAAGACGGCGGCTGTTCTTCCGGACGGTTCGCGATACATCGTGGCCGCTTTGCTTGACATCACCGAACGCAAGCGGGCGGAGGATGCACTGCGCAGGCACAGTACGGAACTGGAGATGCTCGTGGCCGAACGGACGAGGGAACTGGTCCAGGCCAAGGACACCGCCGAGGCAGGCAACCGGGCGAAGTCCGAATTCCTGGCCAACATGTCTCACGAACTGCGCACGCCCATGCACGCCATTCTTTCCTTCTCGAGACTGGGAATGGCGAAGCTCACGAACGGCCAGATCGCCACGGACAAGGCAGTTCATTACCTCGAACGCATCCACGTGAGCGGTCAGCGGCTGCTCACGTTGCTGAACGACCTCCTGGATCTTTCAAAGCTCGAGGCGGGCAGGATGAACTACAGCTTCGCGACCCAGGATCTGGGCGAGGTGGTCTCCAGCGTGGTCAACGAGTTGGCGGAAGTCGCGAGAGAACAGGAGGTGCGCGTGAACGTGCGTGTGCCCGGTCAACCCGTAAGGGCCTGGAGCGACTCGACGCGAATCGCCCAGGTTGTGCGCAATCTGCTCGGCAATGCCATCAAATTCACGCCTCCGGGCCGAAGCATCACCCTCGAGTTGAGTGCCGGCGGTTTCCACGCCGACCGGGCGGGACCAGTCGACGACCAGGCAACGGTGTCCCTGGTGGTGACGGACGAGGGAACCGGAATCCCGGCAGGCGAACTGGAGGCGGTCTTCGACAAGTTCGTGCAGAGCAGCAAGACCAAGAGCGGAGCCGGCGGTACGGGACTCGGTCTCGCCATCTGCCGCCAGATCGTGGCAGACCATGGCGGCCGCATCTGGGCAGAGCATGCGGAAACGGGTGGTGCGAGGTTCTGCGTGGTGCTCCCGCTTTACGCGGGCACACACCGCGACGAGGTGCTCAGCGTCGCGGTTTGAGGAGGTTCTTCAGGCCTTCGACGGAGTCTCCGGGCTTGATCCCACGCTTGCGAAACCACCCGAGGTTGGTTTCGATCGCGTAGGCGGCAGGCCCGGCGGATTCGTGAGCCTCTTCCGTTTCGGGCTGCATGTCTTCCACGTTGAGGATGCGCCCGTCCGCGCCCACGAATGCCACGGACAGAGGGATGAGGGTGTTTTTCATCCACATCGCCTGCGGGCTGGGCGCGTCGAAGACGAACAGCATGCCGCTCGATTCTCCCAGTGAACGCCGGTGCATGAGTCCTGTCCTGCGCGCAGCCGGGGTGTCGGCCAATTCGACCCGCAAGGCATGGCCCTTGATCTTGATGGGGTAGGTGAGCAGCGGGTCCGCCGGCGCTGGCACTGCCCACAGCACCGTGATTGCCGCCACAACAGTACCTAAAAAGTGCCTACGGCTCGCCGATAAACGTTCGGTGCCGTCAATGGGTTCCTCGACCCGAGCCATGCCGTCTTCCTTTCCTTGTCCTATCCCCAGATGACGCCTCCTGCCGCGGACGGCCGAACGAGACGTACATCCCACGTCTGGATCGCCCTCACGGTTGCCGCCTTGTTTTTCGCAGGATCGTGGGGACTCGCTCACTATGACCGAACGCCGGGACCGCCGCAACGCCTGCAGGAGCGCGCGCTCACGGTGGCGCAGGGGTTCGAGTACCACGTTGCCGAAGCGAGGATTCTCGCCGCCGAAGCGGCCGTCGGCCTGTCGGCAGACCCGCTGCCGGACGCAGAGACCCTGCATCGATACATGCGCGCCAAGGGGCATCTGCCCCTGTCGGGCGAAGTGTGGATCGGACTCGCGTTCCTTCCGCGGTCAGCGGAACGAGCCCATGAAAGAAGCGGGCTGCGCGTGGAAGTGCGCGGTCTGGATGGATCGATTCGCACCACGGTTCTTCCGGCCGCGACCCTTTCACGGATCGAACATGCACGGGTGGGCCCGGACAGCCGGGAAAGGGGGGCGGTATCCGGCTCCTTTCTGGGTGTACTCGAAGGTTCTCAAGGAAGCACTGTCTCCCGGCTCGCTCTGACCGCGGCGCCGGTGGCCTCCTTGCCCTCCGGACAAGCACTGGCCGGGGGAGGCGTCGTCATGGCTGCGATCGACGTCGATGCGGCCCCGCGGCAGAGTGCTGCGAGTGTTCCGAACGTGGCTGTGTCCTTCATCCCATCGACGGACCAGGGGAGGCATGAGGGGGACAACACCGGTTCCGAAGATGCTTCCAGCCCTTCGGTCACGACCATTCCGGTGGCAGGAGGCGGCGCGGTCCTCCGGATCGAGGATCGGTTCGTCTCTTCCGGTGTCTTGTCACCATACAAGAATGCGCTTGGTGCAGCCGCAGTCTTCTTCGGGCTCTTTGGGCTCCGGGGATGGACGTTGCGCGGTCGGCGTGCTTCGCCCCTCCCCATCGGCGCAGCCACCAGGGTCGGAATTTGCCGACCTGTTCGATGCGGTTCCCACGCCGATCAACGTCAAGGACGAACACCTGCGGTTCGTCTATGCGAACCGCTCTCTTCTGGAGTGGATGGGTCTGCGCCTGGAAGAAGTGATCGGCAAGACCGACAACGACTTCTTTCCCGACGAGGAATCGGCGGTGATCCAGGCGAGGGACCGATCGGTGCTGTCGACGGGCCAGACGATGCGCTATGAGGCCAGCTACCGGCTCCCCGACACCGGAACCATGCACGTCGCGGCGGAAAAAAGCGTTCTTCGCCGGCCAGACGGCTCGTCTTATGTCATCACGGTGATGATGGACATCACCCGGCGCCAGAACGAACTTGCGGAGATCGAAGCCGCGCGTTCGCGGCTCGAACTCGCCCACGTCCTTGCCCGTGCCGCGCTCGAAGGGCTGGGGGACGTGGCCATGAAGCAGCTATGCGTTCGCCGACTCCACGCGGTCATGCCTGCCACCCGCGTGATCTATTCCCGACTGGAGGGCAACGGTCTGGCCCGGGTGGTCTGCGAGACAGGCGGCGGCACTGCGGGACTCGCCCCGGGAGAAGCTCCCGGCCTTGCCGTCGACGTGTCGGATGTGCTGGATCGGTTCCGGTCCGGTTCCTGTATGACGGCAACCGATATCGACGTCGAGGCCGATCCTGCGGGGGAGAGCACCCGGGCGTTCCTCCGGACCTTGGGGGCGAGGGCCTTCATTGCCGTTCCGGTGCGCGCGTCGTCCAGGCTCTACGGCTTCCTCTGGGTGTGCGATGGCGAGCCGCGCTCCTGGAGCGAACACGAAACGGGGTGCGTGACCGACGCGGCCGTGGCGCTCGGTGCGCATCTCGAAGGTGCGAAGGCGAGGGCAGAACGTGACGACGCATTTCGGGAAGCCGAGACGAACAGACGATTCCTGGACGCCGTCACCAATGCGGTTCCTCATCCGCTCTTCGTCAAGGACAGGGATCATCGCCTCGTGCGTATCAATGATGCAGGCTGCGAGTGGTTCCGCCTGTCCCGGGAGGAGATGCTCGGCGCGCGCGACGAAGACTACATGCCGGAGGATTGGGCCAGGGAAGCTTACGACGAAGACGAGGAGGTCTTCGCCACCGGAGAGGCGATCTCGCGAGAGATCCGCGCTCGAACAGTCAAGGGAGTCCGGCCTTGGGCCATGGTGCGCAAGGCGCTCGTCACGGCGGCAAGCGGTGAGCGATACGTGGTCGGGACACTCACGCCAATCGACGAACTGAAGGCGGCGCAGGAGCGCGCCGAGCGCAGCAGCAGTTCCTCGATGCCATCGTGAACGCACTTCCCCACAATGTATTCGTCAAAGCTGAAGACGGCAGGTGGGTGCTCGTCAACGATGCGTGCGCAGACTGGCTGGGCCGGACGAAGGGGGAGGTGGTCGGTCACACCGACGACGAACTCTTCGAATCGGCGACGGCACGGAACAACCGCGAAGAGGATCGCGAGGTCTTCGAGTCGGGACGCGATCTGCTGTTCGAGCGCGACATGGTTCGCCCCGGAGGCGGGCGGCACTGGTTCGTGAAGTCCAAGGCGCTCGTGACCTTCGGTCCGGACGAAAGATACGTCGTCGGCGTGAGCACGGACATCACCGAGCGGAAGCTGGCTGAGAACCAGTCTCTGACAGCACGCCGCCGATTGGAGGTTCTGAACGAGTTGTCCACGGCGATCATCGCCGGCGCGCAGCGCGACTACCTGACCCAGTACGCGGTCGATTCCCTCGCCCGGCTGCTGCCCGGCCTGCGGGCCGTCTATTCCGTGGTGGACGAGCACTTCCGGCAAACCGGCATCGTCGAAAAGGGAAGGGATCGACGGATGTCCGGGCCTCCCCTCGACGCGGACCTGCGGCAGTACCCGGAGTACCTGGAGGCGCTCTGCCGCGGAGAACTCGTCCTCATCGAAGATTCGCAGAAGCCCGGAAGGTGGCCGGCCTTCCGGAACAGAATCCGGTCCGAGGGCATCCGCGCCGTGATCGACGTGCCCATACGCAGGCAGGGGAAGCTCCAGGCGTTGCTGTCGGTGGACAGTGTGGCGCCGGTCGACTGGGAGTCGGACAACGTCCAGACGATCACGGAAGTCGCCGATGCGCTGGCCGTGGCGCTGGAGTACGACGCAACCCGAAAGGAGCGCGAAGAGGCGGAGAGCGCGTTGCGTCAAGGAAAGGCCTTCCTCGACGGCATCGTCAGTTCCGTGCCCCAGGCGCTCTTCGTCAAGAACGAAGCCGGCCGCTTCATCGTCGCCAACGACGCATTCCTTTCCATGGCTGCGAGAAGTCGTGAGCAGGTGATGGGCCACACCAATGCCGAGATCTACGGGGATGAGGTTGCCGCGCCCATTGACCGCGAGGATGCGGCGGCGTGGGCGTCGGAGGTGCCTCTCACGTTCATCCAGCAGGCGCTGGACGCGAGTTCGTCCGCCCCCTGGCAGCTCAAATCCAAGGTGGCGGTGCGGATGCCCGACGGCAGCCGATACCTCGTGTGCACGTCCACCGACATCACGGAGTGGAAGAAGAGTCAGGCCGAAGTCGAGCGAAGCGGCCAGTTCCTCGACGCCGTCATCAATGCCTTCGCGGTGCCCTTGTTCGTGAAGGATGAAATGCACCGCTGGGTGCTCGTGAACGATGCTGCGGCGCAGGCTTACGGCGTCCCGAAGACGGCATTCATCGGACGCACCGACTACGAGATGTACGACTTGCAGACGGCCGAAGGGTTCTGGCGCGAGGACGAGATCCTCTTCGACACGGGCCGGGTGGTGGTGGACGAAACCTCCATTCCTCTTCCCACGGGTGAACGGCGGTGGTTCCACCGCACGAAGCTCGCTACCGCGCCGATCCATGGGGCTCGCTACATCGTCGCGGCGATCGTGGACATCACCGAACGGAAGAATGCGGAGAGGGCGCTGATCGACAGCCGTTCACGGCTGGAGGTGTTGAATGGCATCGCCGGCCAGATTTCCCGTGGAACGGCGTTGGCCGACACGCTTTCCTATGCAGTGGCGGCACTTTCGCGCGCGTTGCCGGGCATGGACGTCTCCTACTGGGATTGCCGGGACGATCGCCATCTCGAACTTCGAAGCATTCGCCGGAACGGGGCGGAACTCGAACTGCCGATGGCGCGGCTCGACCTGCCCTCCCATCCCGAATACCTGCGATCGCTGCGCGGGCGAGGCGATCCTCGTGGAGGATGTTCGCGCCGACCCCAGGTTCGATGAATTCCGCGCCGTCGCCCGGGAACTGGGCATGAGGCGTTTCTCGACGCCGATCCGCGCCGCGTCCCAGTCCGTCCTTTGGGGTGTGCTGTCCCTGTCGTTGTCCGATGTGCATGCCTGGAGCGCTCATGAGAGGCAGACGCTGCACGAAGTCGGAGAAGCTCTGGCGCTCGCGCATCTCAATGCCGCCATCGAAGCCGAACGTGCACGTGCAGAGCGGGACCTGCGCGAGAGCGAGGCCACTCTGCGCGCGACGCTCTGGGCGTCCAACATGGGCATGTGGACCTGGGATATGCGAACGTCCGAAGTCCGCTTCTCGCCGCACTACAAGGCACAGCTGGGATATGCGCCGGACGAGTTGGAGGAGAGTTTCGGCACCTGGCGGCGGCTCTTGCATCCTGACGACGAAGAGCGTTGCCTTGCCGTAGTGCAGCGGGCCATCGAATCGGATGCACCTCGGATGGAGATGGAGTTCCGCATGAGGCATCGCGACGGTTCGTGGAGGAGCATCCAGTCCCGTGCCCAGGTCCAGCGCGACGATGGTGGCGGGCCGCTGCGAATGGTGGGCGGACACATCGACGTGACGGAGTTCAGACAGGCTCAGGAAGCATTGCGGCGGCATCGCGACGAGTTGGAGGAACTGGTGCGCAGCAGGACGTCCGAACTCCTCAAGGCAAAGGAGGCCGCGGAGGCGGCCAACCAGGCGAAATCCGAATTCCTCGCGAACATGTCGCACGAGCTTCGCACGCCCATGCATGCCATTCTGTCGTTCTCGAAACTGGGCGGCGAGCGGATCGTCGCGCCGCAGGTGTCCCTTCCGAAGATAGAGCAGTATCTTGGCCGGATTCACTCGAGCGGACAGAGACTGCTTGCCCTCTTGAACGACCTTCTGGACCTGTCCAAGCTCGAAGCGGGAAAGATGCGTTACGAGTTCGGCCTCGCGCCCGTGCGGGACATTGCGGATCTCGTCGTCTCCGAACTGGCCGCTGTCGCCAGAGAAAAAGGGGTCACGGTGACCGTCGTACCCGGGCCACCGCTGTGCGCATGGTGCGATCCCGTGCGGATCGGCCAGGTTCTGCGCAACCTCTTGTCCAATGCCGTCAAGTTCACACCCTCGGGTGGACGGGTCGAGATCAGCGTGGATCTGGCCAACCGTACGGCGGAGGAGACGGTCGTCGAGATCGCCGTCAAGGATCAGGGCATCGGCATACCCGAGGATGAGCTGGATGCCGTATTCGACAAGTTCGTGCAGAGCAGCAAGACCAAGAGCGGTGCAGGCGGAACGGGGCTGGGTCTTGCCATCTGCCGGGAGATCTCGACCCATCACCGGGGCCGGATCTGGGCGCAGAACAACGAGGAGGGCGGAGCCAGTTTCATTCTGCAGATCCCTCGCGACGGCACGCCGTCTGACCCGGAGGAGGATCTCCCGGCGCGGGAGGTGGCCTGATCGGCTTGAATCGTCCGGCTCTGCACTGCCGCGGTGCGAAATCACCCCTAAATCTATCCTGCGTACTGTCGAAAACAGATCTCGTGTGTGCAGGAAACGGTTGAGTCTCATGGCCCTTCTTTCGGGGAAGGTGAACCGAATTCAGTGACTTGCGTGCCAACGGCTTGCAGACTCCGCAGTGACAGGCAGTGCGTATCCGGTGAATTGACTCAAGTCATTCCTCCGGGACGCCCGAATGTCATAAAGTTGAGCGCGGGAGAGGCGGAGCTCTCTGCTTCCGGCCAGTGTGACCGGCGCACCGGTTCCGGGCGGACGGGCAGGAAGAACGGTCGAAGTGTCGTTTGCCGCGTTCGAAGGACTGGCGTCCAGGGTGACACGGCGTCGTGAGGCAGGACTGTGTGGGCGGACGAAGTCCGACGAATCGAGATCCGGTTCCTATGTGCAATGGCGTCACGGGGCCGGTCACCCGGAAACTTGGAGGGAATGGACATGATGCCGAAACTTGCGAAGCTGCTTGTCGTGGACGACGAGCCTTTCAATCTCGAGATCATCGCCGAGCATCTGGACGGTGCGGGATATGAGCTTGTGACGGCGAACGACGGTCAGGAGGCGTGGGACCTGCTGCAGAAGGCGGACGAGGACGAATACGACGCCCTCATCCTGGACCGCATGATGCCCCGGATGGACGGGTTGACGCTGCTCAAGCTGGTGAAGCAGGAGGCACGCTTCCGCCAGGTGCCGGTCATCATGCAGACGGCCGCAGCATCGAAGGAGCAGGTGATGGAGGGCATCCAGAACGGTGCCTACTATTATCTGACCAAGCCCTTCGACGGCGAAGTCCTGGCCACGATCGTCCGCGCTGCGCTCACCGACCGGGCCGGCTGGAAGGATCTCGCGCGCGAGGCCCGGCAGGAGGGGCAGATCCTTGCGTTGATGACGGAAGGGACGTTCCGGTTCCGGACGCTGGAGGATGCCAGGGCCCTGGCCCAATCCCTCGCCAATCGGTGTCCGGATCCCACCAATGTCGGACTTGGTCTGTTGGAACTGCTGGTCAATGCCGTCGAACACGGGAATCTGGGAATTTCCACCAAGGAAAAGGCGCGGCTGCTGCACCAGGGCATCTGGGAAGAGGAGGTGAGGCGTCGTACCGAACTCCCGGAAAACACAGGCAAGTGGGCCGAGGTGCGCATGTGGCGGGATGACCAGGCGATCCGGTTCCACCTGAAGGATGCGGGTCCCGGCTTCGACTGGAAGGCATTCGAGCAGTTCGACCCGGCCCGAGCCTTCGAACCCAACGGCCGGGGCATCGCGCTCGCGCGTCAACTGTGCTTCGCGGACATCGAGTATCTCGGCTCGGGCAGCGAAGTGCGGTTCTCGGTCCCCCTCGCACGCTGACCCCGCCACACGCCCATCACCGTAAAATGTGCTCGGCAGTGATTTCCCTGGCTGCGGACGGTCAGGCCGGCCCGGCCGCGCCTCCCGGTGGACTGACCATCCTGGTGGTGGACGACTCGCCGTCCATCGTCATGTCGATTCGCGGTTTCCTCTCGTCCCAGGGGCACAGGGTCGTTGCGGCGGAAGACGGCGAGTCGGCGCTGCGCATCGTACGCGCTGCCCGCCCCGACCTCGTGCTGATGGATGTCGTGATGCCGGAGCCGGACGGCATCGAGATTACCCGGCGGTTTCGGGCGGAAGCAGCCGGAAACTGGTTCCCTATCATATTGATGTCCTCCCTCGACGGCGCCAATGACGTCGTTCGCGGCCTCTCCACGCGGGGCGGACGACTACCTGACGAAGCCCGTCCATCTGGGAGTGTTGAACGCGAAGATCACGTCGTTCCAGCGCATCATCACCATGCAGCGGGAATTGGTGACCCAGGCGAGCGCGCTGCGGCAACTGCAGGACGAGCAAGCCTACGAGCATGAGCTCGCCGCCTCCTGATTCAGAACATCGTCCAGCGGGAAGGCCTGAACGAGCCGTCGTTGCGGTGGCAGATGCTCCCGTCCGCCCGTTTCAGCGGCGATGTGGTCGCGGCGGCCCGCAGCCCTGACGGACGCCTGTATACAGTATTGGGAGATGCGACCGGACATGGCTTGGCCGCGTCTGTCAGTCTCATTCCCGCCCTGCAAGTGTTCTATGGAATGGTGCGCAAGGGGCTTCCATTGGCGGAGCTCGTCCGGGAAATGAACGTGCGCCTTCGCGAGCAGTTACCCGTCGGACGTTATTTTGCGGCAACACTGGTCGTGCTGGACGAGCGTTCGCGGCAACTCGAGTACTGGAATGGAGGCATGCCTCCCGCCTTCCTCCAGAGCCCTTCCCGGTCTATCCGGGCGGAACTGAGTTCCAGTCATGTGGCGCTGGGGATCCTTCCTGACGACCAGTTCGAGGACGACTGTTCCGATACTCAATGGCACCCCGGCGAAGTGCTGGTTCTGTACTCCGATGGGGTCATCGAAGCGATGAACGGTGCTGGCGAGCCTTTCGGCATGGACCTGCTTCGCGACAGTCTCGAATCGTCCAGGGGAGGCCGCGCGGTGGATGCCGTCATGGCCGCGCTCCACGCTCACGTTGGTTCGAACGCGGCTCAGGACGACGCCTCGATCCTGGCGATCAATCTGCTCTGACACTGCGCCTCGCTGCGGTGTCGCTCCTGCGGTCCCGCCGCTTGGCTGCCGCCCCCCCGCTTGGACAAGGCGCTCTGTCGGGGGCTGCCCAGTGTTGACAAGGGGGTACCGTTCACTTCACGTCTCGCGCGACGCCGAACTGTGCCAAGTGCCGGTGTTCTTCGACAACTCGGTGGTTCTCGAAGTCTTGCTTTTACCAATGCCTCAAGTCCCGACAAAAATAGGACGGACAGGCGTACTCGGGAGGTACTTCATGAAGCATATGCACGTTAAGGGCGCAGCCGTTCTGGCCGCCCTGGCAGTCGCGTCGACCGGCGCGTTTGCCCAGGGTCTGGACTCGGCAGAAGCCAAGCTGTACCCCAACTACGTCACGGACGACATGCTGTTGAACGCGGACAAGGACGCGAGCAACTGGCTGCTGTACGGTCGTGACTACCAGACGACCCGTTACAGCCCGCTCGCCAGCGTCAACAAGGGCAACATCAAGAACCTGAAGGCTGCGTGGAACCTGTCCTTCGGCGTTCTCGATGGTCAAGACAGCCAGGCCGTGGTGGTCAACGGCACGGTGTATGTGACCTCCTCCTACAGCAAGGTCTGGTCCGTCGATGGCGCAACGGGCAAGGTCAACTGGAAGTACGAGCGTGAACTTCCGGGCGACGTGTTCCCCAAGCTCTGCTGTGACGTCGTGAACCGCGGTGTCGCCGTCTACAAGAACAAGGTCTATCTGGCCACTCTGGACGCGCACATCGTTGCACTCGACAACACCACGGGCAAGGTGGTGTGGGACAAGAAGATCGGTGACTACACGTACGCCGAAACCTTCACGATCATGCCGATGGCCCTGCGCAACAAGATCATCTTCGGTACTGCCGGTGCCGAGTATGGTGTTCGCGGCTGGATTGCAGCGATCGACGCCGACACCGGCGCCCCGGTCTGGAAGACGTACACCATTCCTGGACCTGGCGAGCCTGGCAACGAAACCTGGGCCGGCGAAAGCTGGAAGTACGGCGGTGGTTCTGCCTGGATTACGGGCTCCTACGACAAGGACACGAACACTCTGTTCTGGCCCGTCGGCAACCCCGGTCCCGACTTCGACCGTCACGTCCGCCTTGGCGACAACCTGTTCACCAACAGCAACCTGGTCCTCGACCCCGACACGGGCAAGATCAGGAGCTATTTCAACTACACGCCGAACGATCCGTATGACTACGACGGCGTCAACGAAATGGTCCTGGTCGACCTCGGCGGCAAGAAGATGTGGCTGCACGGTTCGCGTAATGGTCACCTGTACGCGATCGACCGCGAGAACACGATCAAGACCAAGTACGGCAACGAGCACAAGTGCGTCTGGGTCAGCGCCCTGCAACGCGTGAACTGGACGAAGCCCATCACGACGGCCAACAACTGCAAGCCGATCTACAACTGGCCCGAGAAGGACATCGTCTACGACAAGCTCACGACCGACATCGCGCCTTCGCTGGACGGTGGCAAGGAGTGGCACCCGATGTCGTACAGCAAGCGCACGAAGATGGTCTACGTGCCGGTGTATGACTTCGCGATGGACCTCCAGGCCAAGAAGATGGAGTGGAAGCGCGGCGAATGGTACCTCGGTGCCAAGGTGCTGAACTTCAACGCAGGCGCTGGTCACATCAAGGCGTTCGACGCCGCGACGGGCAAGCTGGTCTGGTCGAAGTCCCAGTCCTACCCCGCCACGAGCGGTATCCTCACCACCGGCGGCGGCCTGATGTTCTACGGCGATCCCGAAGGCTTCTTCAATGCCCTCGACGACGAAACCGGCGAACACCTCTGGTCGTTCAACCTGGGTACCGGCGTGTACGGTAACCCGACCACCTACACGACCGGCGGCAAGCAGTACGTCGCCATCGTCTACGGTGCGGGTGGTGGTGGCATCTGGCCCCTCCACTACGGTGAGTGGTACAAGAAGCAGTCCAAGGGTGGCGGCCTGATGGTGTTCTCGGTCGAGTAATGCCGTGAGCTGCGGGCACTGCCTGTAGCGAAATCAGGTTGTACCAACAAGGCGGGGGAGGGCGATGGTTCTGCCCTCCCCCGTTTTTTCATGATGTTCATTGGTCGTAACCTTGGGTCCGGTCGGGCGTTGAGTTCCATCAGGACATGCCGCAGAGACCTTGGGGCGTACGGATGGCCGAGTGACGCAATCCTGGTCCTCTGCGCGCGCGGCGAGTCCGACTGCGATATCGTTGAGGAGTGCAAGTTGAGTTCTATTCGTTCGTTCGTCACGACTTCGCTGGCCGTTCTGGCGCTTGCCATGGCATCCATGGCAGCCGCAGCGGACGATGTCCAGCCTGATCCGGAGAGCAGCGACGCACTGGCCCGTTCGAAGGGACGCGGTCTCATCACGGCGTGTGCCGATCCATACGACTACCCCTACGCATTGCAGAACGGCGACCCGCCCGGATTCGACGTGGAGATTCTCCGTGCCATTGCCAAGCGTGGCGGTATGCGCATCGAGATGTTCTGGATCAACACGGCGTCACGGGGCGGAACGTCTCGCGCCTTCCGGAATTCGATTCTGGCAAAGCGATGCGACGTGTTCCTCGGCCTGTCTGACAACGGCGACGACGACATGCTGATGCACAAGCTTGTTTTCACGAAGCCATACATTGGAATGGGCTACGTGCTGGTCACTCAGGGTAAGGCCAAGGGCTTGAAGACCCTGGATGAAATCAAGAACGCGGGAATCAAGGTGGGGGTGTCGATGTCCACGCCCATGGATGACTGGCTGTTCACCCGAGAGATTCCGCGTGAGCTCTACCTCGACAACCGGCGAATGATGGATGGGCTGACGAAGGGCGAAGTCGAAGCCGGAATGATGTGGTCGACAGCGCTCGGTGTCGCAAAGATCGACTTTCCCAAGGCCCAGTTCGAGATGGCCTCCGGGTTTGTGCCCAGCGAAGGGCTTCGTTTCAACGGTGCCTGGGCCGTCCGCAAGGATGACAAGAATCTTCTTCGTTTTCTGAACGAGGGAATCGACGAACTCCTTGCAAGCGGACGCATCAAGGAACTCGTCGAAAGCTACGGCGTGCCTTTCTATTCACCCTTCTCTTCCTAACAGATCCCAGTACCGGGAGGAAAATTCCATGATGAACATGCTACGGAAATGGTTTGCAATCGGTGTTGCCGCGTTGGTGCTGTCGGCCGGGACGGGCATCTCCGCTGCCATGGCGGCGGATGAAGGCGGGGAAATCGACCGCCATGGGATGGAAAACGACATTCCTATTCCCACGGACAATCCCCAGGCATTGGAGAACGGGAAGGAACGCTTCCAGGCGCGTTGCTCGTACTGCCACCGGCCGGACGGGCGTGGCGGCAGCAGCAGCGTCTGCCTGGCCTGTCAGAAGTACAAGCACGGCAGCAAGGCTTCGTCCATCTATGCGACGATTGCCGCTGGCCGTCCGTATACCAAGATGGGTGCCTTCGCGAGTTCGCTGTCTCAGGAAGAGATCCTGAACATCATCGCGTATATCCGCTATCTGCAGGAATGGAAGATCAAGGACGACATCGCCGCCGCGAAGAACCCTCCAGCCGCTCAGTAGGATGGCTTCACCGGGCGGGGAACGCCCAGAGGGTTCGGAGACTTGCCGAGCCTGAACGACAGACGGTCTGAGCCGTTACGCGATAGTCCTTGGCGAGACCCCGGATGACTCATCCGGGGTCTTTTTTCATGTGTTCGTGGATATGTCGACAGGACCCGGGATTCTGGCAGGAGTTGCCGGGCCGCTGTTTTCATTGCCCGTCCGGCATCGGCCCCGGTGTTGCCTTCAACGAAGGACGCGCGGAAGCGCTGCCTATCGACGTGCCGGGTTCAGCGTTGACCCGTGCTGCCGAATCCGCCTGCCCCTCGTTCCGTCGCGCCAAAAGTGTCGACCCGTCTGAATTCGACTTGCACGACAGGAACGACGACGAGTTGAGCGATCCGATCCATGGGTTGAATGAGGAAGGCATCCTTGCCCCGGTTCCAGACCGAGACGAACACTTGCCCTTGATAATCGGAGTCGATGAGCCCGACCAGATTTCCCAGCACGATACCGTGCTTGTGGCCGAGACCACTTCTGGGCAGAACAATCGCCGCCAGCCCGGGATCTGACAAGTGGAGGGCGATTCCGGAGGGAATCAATTGAGTTTCGCCCGGCAGGAGGCTGACCGATTCCTGAATGCATGCCCTCAGGTCCATCCCTGCCGCACCCGCCGTGGCGTATTGGGGTAACTGCCCGGCGACGCGTGGATCCAGAATGCGAACGTCGATGACCGGCCTTGAGTCCGAAGGTGCGTTCATCGGGTTTTCGCGAACAGGCGTGCGAGATGGTGCACGAGAAGACGGGCCTGTGTCAGTTTCGGAGCACGGGGCAAAACGTGTCTGCCTTCGTCGTCGAAGAGGATCAGTTCGTTGGACTCCGCACCGATGGCCTCATGAGCCAGGTTGGCTGCCAACAGCGGAAGATGCTTCCGTTTGCGCTTGCTTTCTGCATACTCGTCCAGTTTCTCGCTTTCTGCCGCGAAGCCGACACAGAAGGGTGGGTTCGCGCGGCTTGCCACGTTCGCAAGGATATCGGGGGTGGGAGCCAGTTCCAGAGCCAGGATCCGCGCGTCTTTCTTGATCTTCTGTTCCTGGGGATTCAACGGCGCGTAGTCCGCAACGGCTGCCACGCTGATGAAGACGTGACAATCCGATAGCGCCTTCTCGACCCCTTCCAGCATTTCCTGCGCACTCGTCACCTTCACCACACGAATTCCTGACGGGGGTTGCAGCATGGTCGGCCCGGTGACCAGAATCACGCGGGCGCCAGCATCCCGTGCGGCACGGGCAATGGCATACCCCATCCGGCCGGAACTGAGATTTGTCAGCCCGCGGACGGCATCCAAACGTTCGAAGGTCGGGCCCGCTGTGACGACCACGTTCACCTTGTCGAGAACCTTGGGTTCGAACCAGCCGACGATCTGATCGCACAGCGCCTCGGGCTCGGTCATTCGACCCATGCCCGTTTCGCCACAAGCCTGAGAACCGCTGTCGGGTCCGAGCACCCGTACGCCGTCTTCCCTGAGCATTGCGACGTTCCGCTGAGTGGCCGGGTGATCCCACATCTGCCGATTCATGGCCGGCGCCACAAACATGGGGCAATCCCGGGCGAGGCATAGGGTGGAAAGCAGGTCGTCAGCATGACCATGAACAAGCTTCGCGATGAAATCGGCGCTCGCAGGCGCGATCACGATGAGATCCGTGTCCCGCGAGAGCTGGATATGCGCCATGCCGTTCTCGGCGCTCACGTCCCACATGTCCGTGTGTACGCTGCGCCCGGAGAGGGCCTGCAACGTCAGCGGGGCAATGAAGCGAGTGGCCGACTCTGTCATGACGACCTGAACATCCACTTCTTGTGCAACAAGAAGGCGAACGAGCTCGGCGGCCTTGTATGCGGCTATGCCGCCGGTGATACCGAGGAGAACGCGCCGGCGAGGCGATTCGGACATGGCAAGCTGTCATTGGGCGGGAAGACGGGAGTGTAAACTAGCCCGTGTGTGCGTACATCATGGCGCCCGGCTCGCGTCCGTGCGCAAGAAAATGGGAATCAAAGACTGGCCGGAGGCCGATCGGCCCAGAGAAAAGCTGCGGGAACGCGGCGCCCATGCGCTCACGGATTCAGAACTGCTGGCAATCTTCCTGAGGACCGGCGTATCGGGATCAAGCGCGGTGGATCTGGGACGCGACCTGATCAAGACCTTCGGTGGCTTGTCCCGGCTTCTTGCCGCATCTGCGGAGGAGTTCGACAGCATTCCAGGGCTGGGTCCCGCGAAACATGCCCAGCTTCTGGCGGTGTTCGAACTTGCGCGGCGGGTACTGGAGGAACAACTCGGGGCCAGGGATGTCATGGACTCGCCGGCCAGGGTCAGAGACTATCTTCGGTTGACCTTGCATGGCAGGCACCGGGAATGCTTTTCGGTCCTGTTTCTCGACGCGCAACATCGGGTGATCGCGATCGAAGAACTCTTCGCGGGCACTCTGACCCAGGCTCCCGTCTTTCCGCGGGAAATCGTTCGGCGGGCCTTGTTCCACAATGCTGCAGCTTTGATTTTTGCCCACAATCACCCTTCCGGCGTTGTCGAGCCCAGCCGTGCCGACGAGGTCCTCACGCGCTCGCTCAAGGCTACCCTGGAACCGCTGGACATTCGGGTGCTGGATCACATCATCGTGGGTTCGGAGGGCGCGTTGTCATTTGCCGAGCGCGGACTCCTGTAGGAGAGGGGCGTGCCCGTCGGTGCGGAGTGCGGGAGGGCGTCCCGGAGCGGTTCCCTCTGCAGCATAAGCGCTCGGGCTCTTGAGAGACTTCGATTGCCATGCTATAAATCGAGTTTCTCAAATTCAGCCTGGAGTCAGCCATGGCACGTGTGTGTCAAGTCACCGGCAAGAAACCCATGGTGGGCAATAACGTCTCACACGCAAACAACAAGACCAAGCGCCGTTTTCTGCCCAATCTTCAGCGCCGCCGCTTCTGGGTCGAGAGCGAAAATCGTTGGGTCAGCCTGCGTTTGACCAATGCAGGTCTGAGGACCATCGACAAGAGGGGTATCGATGTCGTGCTCGCGGAACTCCGCGCAGCGGGCGAAAAGATCTAACGGCTCCAGGAGGAATATCCCATGCGTGACAAGATCAAGCTCGAGTCGACGGCGGGCACCGGTCATTTCTACACCACCACGAAAAACAAGCGCACCATGCCGGAGAAGATGGAGATCAAGAAGTATGATCCCAAGGCGCGCAAGCATGTGATTTACAAGGAAACGAAGCTCAAGTGACCGAGGCGGTGCGAAGAGTCGCACCTTGGTCCTGATCTTGATGGGTGCTCTTGTGTAAGAAGAAAAGCGAACCCCGAAACAAGAGCCCGAAACGAGAAAAGCCCGCAGAAGCGGGCTTTTTTTATGGGTGCTGTGGACCTTGAGACAGTGGACGATCAGGCGTACGAACGCAATTGCCTCGAGAACTCGCCCAAGGCAGCGATGCCACTGCCTTCCGCACGATGGCACCAATCCTCCAACTGCTTCACCAACTGTTCCTTGGAGAAGGTGGATTTCTGCCAGACCGAGGCAAGATCCTGGCGCATCGAATACATCGTCCCCAGAACCTTGCTCTTCGCAAGCATTGCATCCAGCCGCTTCTTGTCCTCGATGCTGAGGAAAGCCGGATCGCTCCGGAATAGTCGAACGAATTCAGCGCGTTCGGCCTGGGAGATGCCATGGCTACGCAGCTTGGAAAGTTCTTCGAGACAAGTTTCGGCAACGGAGCGGCTGTAGCGGCCCAGAACATCGTAGCGATGGGTGATCACCGCCTGCAACGTCGCCAGGTCGCACCGCATCTTGCCGAGATCCAGCCGCACGGCAGGGGCAAGCTTCTTCACCTTGGCCAGCCCCGCCATCTCCATCAGACGGATATAGAGCCAGCCGATATCGAATTCGTACCACTTGTTGGATAACCTGGCCGAAGACGCATAGGCGTGGTGATTGTTGTGAAGTTCCTCGCCACCTATCAAGATGCCCCACGGCACGATGTTGGTGCTCGTGTCCTTCGAATCGAAGTTCCGGTATCCCCAGTAGTGCCCGATTCCATTGATGACGCCAGCGGCGAAGATGGGAATCCACGCCATCTGTACCGCCCAGATCGTCAGTCCGACCGGCCCGAACAGCACTACGTTGATCGCCAGCATGATGACGATTCCCCACTGGGAGCGCTTGGTATATACGTTTCGCTCGATCCAGTCATCAGGCGTTCCGTTGCCGTACTTGTCCAAGAGGTCGTGATCCCTGGCAGCCTTGCGATAGAGTTCGGCGCCCTCCCACATGACCTTGTTGATGCCTTCGACTTGCGGGCTATGTGGGTCTTCCGGCGTCTCGCATTTCGCGTGGTGCTTGCGGTGGACCGCCGCCCACTCCTTGGTGACCATCCCGGTCGTGAGCCACAGCCAGAATCGAAAGAAATGGCTCGGAATGGCGTGCAGTTCCAAGGCGCGGTGCGCCTGGTGCCGGTGAAGAAATATCGTGACACCGGCAATGGTTACATGCGTGAGTCCCAGCGCGACCAGCACGTAGCCCCACCAAGGAAGATCGATCAACCCATTGAACCCCATTGAACCCCCCTAGAAGAACGGTGCTGCGAGCACCAGGAAATCAGCGCTGTGGCCAGAATGCTCCGGAAGACCATCGGAAGCGGGACGAAACCGCGCGGATTGTATAGGAACCACTTGAATGACCAAACTGGTCAACACTATCGGCAACTGTGACGCCAACCTTGATCCCGATCAGGGATTTATCGAAGTTTCTGAAGGGGAAGCCGGTTGAATGATCCGGATATCACGTTGCGGATACGGAATTTCAATGCCACGACGGCGAAATTCCTTCCAGACTTCAGGTTGAGGTCCGATCTGAGATTGCCCTTTCCTGCCTCAGGATCGAGGATCCAGACGTAGAACTCCAGATCGATCCCGCTTTCCCCGAAACCTTTCACCAGTGCCACGGGTTCCGGCGACGGGAGAACCCGCGGATGACGGCGGCACACCTCGCGGAGCGCCCCCAGCGCCAGTTCCACGTCTGCCCCGTAGCCGACCTGGACGTTGCCATCCACACGGACGCGGCGGTCGGAGTACGAGTGGTTGACGACGGTGGAGGTAATGACCGTCTCGTTAGGGATGATGTTCTCCGTTCCATCGACGGACTTCACAACGACGTACCGGACGGTCAGCCGGGTGACCTCTCCATACTGGTTGTCTATCGTCACCAGGTCGCCGATCTTCACGGACCGGTCCAGAAGGATGACGAAACCGCTCACGTAGTTGGCGGCGATCTTCTGCAGGCCAAGTCCGAGGCCCACGCCAAGCGCACCCCCGAACACGGAAAGCACCGTGATGTCGATGCCGACGAGCGACAGGCCTAGCAGGACCCCCACCACGATGAATGCTGCGCGCGCGAGCTTCGAGAAGACCACGCGCAGATTGACGTCCATTTGCGGGAGGCTCATCAATCGGCGCTCGACGATTCGTCCCAGCCAAACGGCGCACACCATGGTCACCGCGATCGACAGCGTACCCTCGACGATGTTGAGGAGCGAAATGCCATCCTTGCCCATGGGAAGCCGGACGTCGTGGAGCCACAGGCGGATCCCCGAGAGCACGCCCGCGATATGGAGCACCATCCCCACCCAAACCGTCCAGGCAATGGCACGTTCCGAGGTGCTGACCCAGCTTCCCTTGGGGAACGCATGGCGCAGTGCGTAGACCGCAATCCGTACGATGACGAGCGATGACACCAGCGGGACCACCACATCGAGCAAACGAACGGAACTCAGTGGATCGAGAATCGCCCGTCCGATACCCAGCATCACCCACGCGGCAACGGGAAAGACGATGCGTTCGAGGCCGGCCGCGCCGAACCGCAATGCCTCCTGGTCAGGTTCGGCAGAGAGTCGCGCTTGCTTCAGTCTGAGGCGAACGAACCTGGCGATGATCCAGGCGGCCCCCAGCACGAGCGCGATGATTCCGATCTGCAGCAGGATGGCCGTCGTCTCGAACTCTTCGAGCAATCTGGCAATCAGGTTGTGGGGTTCGAAGGATGAGGTCATGCTCGGAAGTGCGTGGTGGGGCTCAGGCGGTCCTCTCCAAGATCGCCGCAAAGAAACCATCCGTGCCATGTCTGTGCGGGAGCAGACGCAGCGTATCGTCTGTGCCATCCACCGTCACCGCGAACCGCTCGAGAATTGGCCGGACGTCGACCCGCTTCCACCCGGGGGAGCGGGTCAGGAAGTCCGCGACGATCATCTCGTTTTCTTCGGGAAGCAGACTGCAGGTCGCATACACCAGTCTGCCGCCCACCTTGGGCAGGCGAGCCGCAGCCCGCAGAATCGCACCCTGCTTTACCGTGAGTTCCACCACTCCCGGTTCGTCGATCCGCCACTTGAGATCTGGGTTCCGCCGCAGTGTCCCTGTGCCGCTGCAGGGAGCGTCGACGAGAACGCTGTCGATCTTGCCGGCCAGTCGTTTCACCCGCACATCGTTCTCGGAATCGATGAGCTGTGGGTGAACATTGGAGAGGCCGGACCGCTTGAGTCTCGGTTTGAGATTGGCGAGTCTTCGCTCCGAAGTGTCGAACGCGTAGATGCGTCCCTCCGAACGCATCATCGCGCCCAGCGCGAGCGTCTTTCCCCCGGCGCCCGCGCAAAAGTCGACGATCATCTGGCCGCGTCTCGGTTCGGCCAACAGGGCGACAAGCTGGCTTCCCTCGTCCTGAACTTCCACATGGCCGCTCTTGAACAGGATGTGACGCTCCAGCGAGGGCTTGCCTCGCAGCCGCACGCCGGTAGGTGAAATTGCGGTGGCCGAAGCTTCGATCCCGCTGGCGCGAAGCGTGGCGATCGTCTCGTCCCGACGCGCAAGCAGTGTGTTGACCCTGAGATCGAGAGGCGCGGGTTCGAGCAGCGAAAGTCCGATGCGTTCCGTCTCTTCCGCGCCGTACACCACCAGCAGACGAGCATAGAGCCATTCCGGCAGAGACAGCCGTGTGTGGGGGGGCAGTGCAGCACTGCGCTCCTTGATCGATGCAAGCCAGGCACCCTCGTCCGTTCTCAGGTGAGGTTGCAGGGCTCGCACGTGTCTGCCGAACAGCAGCACGAGCGCGCTCAAGACCACCTTTCGAGGTGATCGTGATTGCGCCAGGAACTCCAGTCGTCCCAGATGCCGCAACACGGCAAACACCGTGTCGGCGACGAACGCCCGGTCGCGACCACCCACCTGGGGATTGGCGCGGAACCAGGCCCTTATCGCGGCGTCTGCGGGACGGTCCAGCCGGAGGAGGACCGCAGTCGCCATCACGGCGGCATCTAGCTGCGCTCGCGTCAGTTCCAATCGATACTCCCGACGAAGAAAGGCATCAGCGGGTCTTGAAGTCCAGCCGAGTCACGTTCGAATCGAACGCAGTGCCGTCCTTTTCCACGATTCGTATGCGTACCGGAAGCCGGTGGTGATCGAGGGAAAGCCAGAACTCGAATCCTCTCCTGTCGTCGCCCCGCTGAATCTTCCGGTAATGAAGCGTGTCGAGGGCGCCAAGCTTCGTCTTGATCTTTTCCTCGCCCACGAAGCCCACCTCGTAGGCAGTGAGCCGGCGTCCATCGGTCACGTGCACATTGAACTTTCCGGTACGAGGAGCCTCCACGAACACGAACGCGTACGGCAGGCTCGTCTGATCCAGCACGAACTCGGGAAGATCGACCGTTTCCGACTCCTCCCCTTCCGAGAGCTTCAGCTTTCCCGCTTCCCAGTCGAATGTGGCGGTCTTGGGGCGCTTCCCCGTGCGCTCTTGCCGGAAGTACAGCGGGCGAATCCCATGACCTGTTACCAAGCCCCGGCTCTCGCGCTTTTCATCCACCCGCTTGAGGGCGCGCGCCAGACCTGCTGTCCGGGCTTCGCTCACTACACGGTAGCGATCGCCGTCGTGCTCGAAACTGTCGCGCCCTTCGCCGACGGTGATCCCGCTCATCTCCACACTGATCGTCATCTCGACGCGCAGAGGAGCTGTTTCGACCAGCTTGAATCGTTCGGCGATCACATCCACCGCGGGAACCGAAACGCTGTCTTCGGAGTCGGCAGCCTTGACCGGGTGAAGAAGGATCTGCGACAGGGCCGTGGCGGCAATAGCGAGCAGGAGGCGTATCGTCATGAGGCGTCCGGAACGCGGAGTGCGTCGAGGGAGACCTGTCCTTCAACGAGAGATACGCGCAATCCGTTCACGCGGAGTCTGCCGGCAAGGAACCACCTTACCGCAGAAGGAAGAAGACGATGTTCCTGCTCCAGTACCCGGGCTGCAAGCACGTCTTCGCTGTCGTCATCGCGCACCGGGACAGCTGCCTGGGCAATGATGGGACCGTGGTCCAGCGCCTCGGTCACGAAATGAACCGTGCAGCCGTGGATCTTCGAGCCGGCTTCCAGCGCACGCCGGTGCGTGTCCAGCCCCGGAAACGCAGGCAGGAGAGACGGATGGATATTCATGAGTCTCCCGGCCAGGGGCCCGACGAACCGGCTTGTCAGCACGCGCATGAAGCCGGCCAGCACGACCAGATCGGGCCGGTACGAAAGCACGTGCTCCAGCAAGGCGGAATCGAACGATTCGCGATCCGGAAATTGCCGATGATCCACGACGTCCGTCGGAAGGCCTCGTGCCTGTGCCGCGGTCAGACCCTTGGCATCCGGACGATTGCTGACGACCGCCACAACTGGCAACCCTGCCTCGAGGAGCGCCTGCATGTTGCTGCCTCGGCCGGAGATGAGAACGACGACGCGATTCATCGAACGATGGTCTGCGGCTCGTTGCCCGACCGGGCGTGTATCGCGCCAGCGACCCACGCCGTTTCTCCTGCAGCACGCAGAATCGACACGGTCCGGTCGGCATCCGCCGCCGCGACGACCAGCACCAGGCCGATTCCGCAGTTGAAGACGCGATGCATCTCGCCATCGGCGATATGCCCCATCTCCTGCAACCAGCCGAAGATCGGCGGGAGCGGCCAGCTCGACCGGTCGAGTTCCGCCCTTGTGCTCTCGGGAAGCACCCGCGGAATGTTCTCCACCAGGCCGCCTCCCGTGATGTGGGCGATGCCTTTGACCGGAACCTGCGTCAGGAGGCCAAGAACGGGTTTCACATAGATTCTCGTCGGCGCGAGTAGCGACTCGCCCAGAGTAGAGTCGCCGAACGGGCTGTGCAGGTCGGCCTTGGCGACGTCCACAACGCGCCTGACGAGTGAGTATCCGTTGGAGTGGGGACCGCTGGAAGCCAGTGCGACGATGGCATCACCCGTTGTGATGTCCCTGCCGTCGATGATCCGGCTTTTCTCCACGGCACCTACCGCAAAGCCCGCCAGGTCGTACTCGCCATCGGGATACATGCTCGGCATCTCGGCGGTCTCTCCGCCGATGAGCGCACATCCGGCTTGGCGGCATCCCTCGGCAATTCCACCGACCACCGCTGCGGCCGTGTCGACATGCAGACGCCCACAGGCGAAATAGTCGAGGAAGAAGAGCGGTTCCGCGCCTTGAACGAGGATGTCGTTCACGCTCATCGCCACCAGATCGATGCCGACAGTGTCGTGACGGTCGAGTTCGAATGCCAGTTTCAGCTTCGTGCCCACACCGTCGGTGCCGGACACGAGCACGGGTTCCCGGAAGCGCCTGGGCACCTCGAACAGTGCACCGAATCCCCCGATACCCGCCAGAACTCCTTCGCGGAGGGTGGAACGTGCCATGGGTTTGATGCGTTCGACCAGTGCGTCACCGGCATCGATGTCCACGCCGGCGTCGCGATACGTCATGCCGGGCTTGCCGGCGTCGGGTTGGGTCATTGCTGTTCTGCTCGAGATGATTGCCTTGCGGCCGTGTTTCGTTCCGGCTGGGCCGTCAGACGGAACTTGCCGGAGCAGCGGTTCTGGCGGCGCCCCCACGCCCCCTCGTGATGTCGCCGGCAGCCATGCCAGGACTGCGGGCCGTGGATTCTACCGGATCGCCTTGAAATGCCGGGCGGATTTGTATAATCGCCCGCATGAAGCAGCTCGCCTTGGGAATCGGTCTCGATGCGGAACTCGGGCTCGACGATTCCGTCGCCGGGCGCAACGTCGAATTGCACCAGATACTCCGCCACATGCTGGCCGGGACCGGTCCGGAGCGGTTGGTCTATGTCTGGGGGGCTCCCGGCAGCGGGCGTACCCACACGCTCCGGGCGTGCGAAGTCGAGGGCCGGCGCGGCGGCCAGACAGTCCATCGCTGGGATGGCCGTTCGAGTGTGCCTTCGGGGGCATCCCTCTTTCTTGTTGACGACGTCGATCGCCTGGGTGCATCGGAGCAGATCGAACTCTTCCACGAAATCAACCGGATCCGCGACGCAGGGTGCGGACGGATGGTCGTTGCAGGAAGCACCCCACCTGCCTCTCTCGAGCTCAGGGAGGACCTCCGTACGAGGCTGGGAGCCGGGCTGGTGTTCCAGCTTCATCCCCTCACGGACGAACAGAAGACTGTCGCGCTGTCGCGCCACGCCCGGGCACGGGGCCTGGACATGCCCGAGGATGTGGCGAGGTACTTGCTCACCCACTCGGACCGGGATCTGCGCGCACTGCTGCAGACTTTGGACCGACTGGATCGGGGAGCACTGGAAAGGCAGCGGCCGCTCACTCTGCCGCTGCTTCGGGACGTGCTTCGGGAGATCTGAGCACGCCCTGCCCTGACTCGGCAGCCCCGGAACACGCGCCGCCGAACGCCTTACTGCGAAACAATCTCAGGCTACCGACATGAAACTCGCACTTTTCGACCTCGACAACACCCTGCTTGCCGGCGACAGCGACTTCGAGTGGGCTCAGTACCTCATCTCGCGGGGCGTCCTGGACCGCGAAGTGTACGAGGCACGCAACCTGGAGTTCTACGAACAGTACCGGGCAGGCACCCTCGACATCCATGAATTCCTAGATTTCCAGTTGAAGCCCCTGGCCCGGCACCCGAGGCACCAGCTCGAGGTCTGGCGTGCCGACTACCTGAAGAACAAGATCATGCCTATGATCAGCCGGAAGGCGCGAGATCTCGTCGAGAGCCATTCCCAGGATGCGCGAGCGGTCGTCACCGCCACCAACAGCTTCGTCACCCGGCCTATCGCCCGCGAGTTCGGCATCGAGAATCTGGTGGCGACGGACCCGGCCGAGAATGAGAAGGGTGAGTTCACCGGTGGGGTCGCAGGACTGCCGGCATTCCGGGAAGGCAAGGTCGCCCGGGTGGAGCAGTGGCTGGCGGAACGCGGCCTTGGCTGGAACTCGTTCCGGGAGACGTGGTTCTACAGCGACTCCCTGAACGACCTTCCCTTGCTGTCGAAGGTTACGCACCCGGTTGCCGTGGACCCGGACGAGACGCTGAAGGAACATGCCGTGGCGCATGGCTGGGAGATCATCAGTCTGAGATAGGGCCGGAATGACGTCGGGGGTTGGCGACGCGCACCCGTATAATCCAGATGCATCCAGCGCATCCGCCGCTTCGCCATCACCCCGGGAACGCATGATCAGGAAGTTCATCCAGAAGGTCTTCTTCAAACGCGGCAGCGCGTCCGCGCGGCATGGGACTCAACCGAGGACGACTCCCGAGGTGATCCCCGTGGCGCAACACGGAGTGAGGCAAGGTTCGATCAGTCACGGCGCTCGCCGGACCACCGAGATGCTCCAGGCGCAGGGATACAAGGCCTACGTCGTGGGAGGCGCGGTGCGCGATCTCATGCTGAGCCGTACGCCCAAGGACTACGACGTCGCAACGGATGCGACCCCCGAACAGGTCCACGCCGTGTTCAGGCGCTCGCGGATCATCGGCCGGCGTTTTCGTCTCGTTCACGTCATGTTCGGCCAGGAGACGGTGGAGGTGTCCACTTTCCGGGCATTGCAGGGCGCGGAAGGCGACATCGATCAGGTGAAGGATGCCAACGGACGGTTGCTGCGGGACAACGTATTCGGTTCACAGGCCGAAGATGCGCTCCGCCGCGATTTCACAGTCAATGCGCTCTACTACGATCCGTCCACCGAGGAAGTGCTCGATTACTGTGGCGGTGCACAGGATGTCGCAGCCCGCACCCTGAGGATCATCGGTGATCCCGTCGAACGTTATCGCGAGGATCCCGTGCGTATGCTGCGTGCGGTCCGTCTGGCGGCGAAGCTCGGTCTGGACATCGACATGGCCACCCGCGCCCCCATCCAGGCCATGGCACCGCTCATCCAGAACGTTCCGCCCGCAAGGCTGTTCGAGGAAATGCTGAAGCTCCTCCTGTCCGGTCATGCGGTGGCGTGTGTCGGCCGGCTCCGGAGCGAAGGATTGCATCACGGCCTGCTTCCCATGCTGGACGTGATCCTCGAGCAACCGTTGGGCGAGCGGTTCGTGACCCTCGCCCTGCAACGAACGGACGAGCGCATCCTCGCAGACAAGAGCGTGTCGCCAGGATTCCTGTTCGCGGCACTGCTGTGGCACGAGGTGCTCACGGCCTGGAATGCAGCCAAGGAACGCGGCGTTCCCCCGGTTCCGGCCATGCACGATGCAATGGATCAGGTGCTGTCGGTGCAGGCGGAGAAGATCGCGATTCCCCGGCGGTTCGGGACGGACATGAAGGAGATATGGATGCTTCAATGGCGCCTCGAGCAGCGATCGGGGCGCCGTCCGTATCGCGTGCTCGAGAATCCGAAGTTCCGTGCGGGCTACGACTTCCTCATGCTCCGTTGCGAGAGCGGCGAACTGGAAATGGAGGTGGGCGAGTGGTGGACACGCTTCCAGCACGCCTCCGAGGCGGAACGGGCGGAGCTCATCGCTCTGGCGGATCGGGCGCCTGCTGCCAAGCGCCGTCGTCGGCGCCGGACCGGCCGGAAGAAGGAGGATTCTCCCGCGGACTACGCCGGAGATCCGCATCCGGTCGAGGGCAGTTGAGAACGATGTCCGGCATGTGGCATCCGGTCGTCGATGCTTACGTGGGCTTGGGTTCCAACCTGCAGCACCCCGAGTCGCAGTTGCAGACGGCGATCGCAGCGCTCCACCGGTTGCCGGGTACCTCCGTCGATGCCATCTCGCATTTCTACCGCACCGCACCGGTCGACCTCATTCACCAGCCCGATTTCCTGAACGCCGTCGTACGGTTGCGAACTGCGCTCCCCCCTCGACCGCTTCTGGACGCACTCCTTGCCATCGAGCAGTCTCAGGGTCGCATCCGATCGGTTCCGAACGGGCCCCGCACCTTGGATCTCGACCTTCTGATGCATGCGGACCTCCGGGTGGACGAACCGGGGCTCGTGCTTCCCCACCCGAGAATGCTGTCCAGGGCGTTCGTCATGGTTCCCCTCGGTGACGTCGCCCCTGATCTCAGCCTCCCTGGCGGGGTCACGGTACGTGATCTGGCAGCCCGGCTGGCCAGCGAACAACGGATCGAAAGAGCGAATGCAGACGTCCTGGCCTGATCGCCTGCGCTACGTGGTCGTGGAGGGGCCCATCGGTGCCGGAAAGACCAGTCTTGCGCGGCGCCTCGCGGCAGAGATCGACGGCGATGTCCTGCTCGAGGATCCCGAGTCGAATCCGTTCCTGCGCAGTTTCTACGAAGACCCCGAACGCCACGCGCTCCCGGCGCAGCTCTTCTTCCTGTTTCAGCGCGTCGATCAGGTACGTGCCCTGAAGCAGGGAGACCTGTTCAAGGGAGTGACGATTGCCGACTTCTTTTTCGACAAGGATCCGCTTTTCGCCGAACTTACACTGGCCGACGACGAGCTTGCCTTGTATCGCAAGATCTACGAGCACCTTTCTCCGCAGGCGCCGACGCCCGATCTGGTGATCTACCTGCAGGCGTCGCCCAGGGTGCTCGCGGACCGCGTCCGGCGACGCGGAGTGGGTTACGAAAAGAATCTGTCCGAAGCCTATCTGGCCAGGCTCTCGGAAACCTACAGCCGCTTTTTTCACGAGTACAGCGACGCACCCGTTCTCGTCGTCAACAGCGAACGTCTGAACTTTGTTGATCGCGCCGAAGACTTTGCGCTATTGTTGCGCCGCATCACGCAGATGCGCGGGGCTCGGGAGTATTTCAACCTGGGTGCCTGAACGGGGAAGTCCGGTGTGCTCGCCGGTCGGATCCGAATAACAAGCGACTCGTTCCTTCACGGAGGACACACCGATGTTCCACGCGGTGACCCCCAGGGCGTTCGGCGCCCGATCCCGTCTCGCCTGATCCGTCATGGCACTCGAAATCATTCGAACCGTTGCGGCATTGCGCGCTCGCCTCGCCCAGGAGACCGGCGTGGCCTGTGTTCCGACGATGGGCAACATTCACGACGGTCACCTTCGCCTCGTGGGGCTGGCCCGCGAACGCGCTCCGCTGGTGGTCACCACGATCTTCGTCAATCGCCTTCAGTTCGGACAAGGCGAGGACTTCGAGCGCTATCCACGCACCTTCGAGGACGACTGCAGCAAACTGGACGCCGCGGGGTGCACCATCGTTTTCCACCCTGACGAAGGCCAGATGTATCCGGAGCCGCAGGTCTTCATGGTCGATCCGCCGCCCATTGCGAACAAACTGGAAGGCCGGTTCCGCCAGGGGCATTTCCGTGGCGTGGCCACAGTCGTGCTGAAGTTGTTCAACATCGTCCAGCCTCAGTGTGCCGTCTTCGGAAAGAAGGACTATCAGCAACTGCACATCGTGAGGCACATGGTCTCGCAGCTGTCGCTTCCCCTGGAGATCGTGGCGGCCGAGACCTTCAGAGCCGCAGACGGACTTGCCCTGTCGTCCCGCAACCGCTATCTCAGTGAATCCGAGCGCGCCGGGGCTCCCCGGCTGCACGAGGCGCTTGCCCAGGTGCGTACTGCAGTGGAGGCGGGGGACCGCAACTTCGAAGCGCTCGAGTTTGCCGCTGATGCCTTGCTGGCACGCCACGGCTGGCACGTCGACTACGTGGTGGTGCGCAGTCGCCGCACCCTCATGCAGCCGACCGCGGACGAACGGGAACTCGTTGTGCTGGGCGCCGCCAAGCTCGGTGCGACGCGTCTCATCGACAATCTGGAAATCCTTGCTCCCTGAACACCGCGGGGACCGCGAGGCTTCTTCTCGTGGTCCCCTTACCGGTGCCCTCTTGCCAGCGCCGTGCCCCCCGGTCACGTACGCTGGATGCTCATCCGAGCACAAGAGTCGTGCTCTTTCAGTTTCCGCGAGCCCGGCGTCGTCTCGACAGTGCCACGCATCCGAGACCCAGTCCCAGCAGCGCGTAAGTGCCGGGTTCGGGAACGGGTGGTGCGACGAGGCCATTCGCCGTCATGGGGCTCGTGTTGGTCATGCCGGGCGTACCGAAATCGCCGAGTCCGTACGTGGAACCGGCAGGCACATAGTTGCCTTGCGTGAGGCTCGGGAGATTCGCTGTCTTCATCTCTAGGCTCTTGCCCGAGGGCGCAGACGTCCACGAGATCTGAGCGAGCATGTCTCCCGCGGGATTCGAGATCCGCAGGAAGTCCGCGGTATTCCCGAACGACAGGGCCGTTCCCCAGGCGTAGTCGACAGTGACGCCGCCGTTGGTCGCGGGGTTGGCGTTCCGGCCGAGCACGAAGTAGTCGCCCGGCTGGATGGACGAAGCCCCGTGAACGGTGAAGCTTTCGAGAGAACTTCCGGTCTGACTCTCCACCACCAGGCCGTTCGGATCGATTTCCATGGCGAACGGGTTGTACATCTCGAACCACTCGCCGTTGGCATCGCTCACCTTGGTGGGATCGATCATCAGTTCGGTGACGAGGACCTGGCCGGCTTGCAGCGTGTCGGCCGTCAATGCCGCCATGGCACATGGGGCAGCCAACGAGGTGAGAAGTGCCCCTGTCACGCAGGCCGTGGCGGTCATGCTGTTGCGGGATCTTGCAGTCATCATCTTCGTGCGTCTCCTTGTTCTGTTGAGGTGGCTTGTCGTCGCCGCGTCGACATCCGCTCCGGCGCCTGGGCTGCATCGATGCGCGATCGACGGGGCGAAACTTAAGCGCCTGGAACCCGGCGCGGCACTGGCAAGCGCGCCGTAGCGGAATCCGATACCGTGCGCAGCACATCCGCACACGGGCCGGCGGTGCTTCACCGGACATGCGTTGACCGCAGGTTTTCGTCAGAATGCGGTTCCATCGCCACTGTCATGCAGCAAGGAGTTGCCATGAAGATCGCCTCAAACGTCACCGAACTCGTCGGCAATACGCCGCTCGTGCGCCTGAACCGGGTCGCCGCCGGTTGCCACGCGGAGGTCGTTGCAAAGCTCGAATTCTTCAATCCTGCGCACAGCGTCAAGGACAGGATCGGCGTTGCCATGATCGATGCCGCGGAACGAGCGGGTTTGATCCGTCCCGACACGGTCATTCTCGAGCCCACCAGCGGCAACACCGGAATCGCGCTCGCTTTCGTATGCGCCGCCCGCGGCTACAAGCTCGCGATCGTGATGCCCGAAACGATGAGCAAGGAGCGGCGGGCGCTGCTGCGGGCCTATGGTGCCGAACTGATCCTCACGCCAGGATCGGAGGGGATGGGTGGAGCGATCCGCAGGGCCGAGGAGATGGCCGCGGCGGATTCTCGTTACTTCATTCCCCAGCAATTCGCCAACGCGGCCAATCCCGAGATCCACCGCCGTACCACTGCCGAGGAGATCTGGCGCGACACGGACGGCAAGGCGGATGTCCTTGTGTCGGGCATCGGCACCGGAGGGACGATCACGGGTGTGGGCGAGGTGCTGAAGGCCCGCAAGCCGTCGTTTCGTTGCGTTGCGGTCGAACCGGATGCGTCACCCGTGCTCTCGGGAGGGAACAAGGGGCCTCACCCCATACAGGGAATCGGTGCGGGGTTCGTGCCCCAGATCCTCAACACGTCCGTCTACGATGAAGTGGTGCGCGTGACCAATGACGATGCTTTCGCCACTGCGCGAAGGATGGCCACGGAAGAAGGTCTGCTGGTGGGTATTTCGTCCGGCGCGGCTACCTGGGCCGCTCTCACCGTCGCCAGGCGCCCGGAGAGCGCGGGCAAGCTGATCGTCGTCATCATTCCCTCGTTCGGCGAGCGGTACATCAGCACCAAGCTGTTCGAGGGTCTGCTGGATTGAACTCGAGGAACGGTCACCCCGGCAATTCGATGGGTGACACCGGGAGAGGAACGCGCAAGGTTGGAACAGCCTGTTGCCGGCCGGCAAATCCGGACTGAAGCCAGTAGGGGCGTGACCGGGTGACCTGACCGTATCGAACGGGACGCCGAGCCCTGGCCAAGTCTGCTGGCGGGATCCTGACTCCAGGCGCGCAGGAAGCCTCAAGCCCCGCCGATTCGTGACGTCAACGGGGAGACTGGAAAATCACGCAGATGTTCCCATGGACCGGCGCAACGGATTTACCCTGATCGAACTGGTGACGGTGATCGTCATCCTCGGCGTCCTGGCGGCCGTGGCCCTGCCGAAGTTCCTGAACATGCGGGCCGAAGCCAAGTTCACTGTCATCAAGGGCGTTTACACGGCGGCCAACGCTTCCGCGCAGTTGAACTTTGCGGCGGCCAGGGTCGGAAGAGCGGGAATCACGCCTATCGTGGACGGGGCAACGCTGCTGTCGAAGCTGGATTCGCAGACTCAGAGCTCCTGGTTCGCCCCCGGGGGACCCTACATGTGGGAGCCCGATTCGGAGTACGGTATCGAAGTCGCGACTCCGGAATCGAGCTCCACGCCGGCCGTTCTTGCCATCGTGGACAGCAACACGGACAGACTGTATCCATGACCCGGACCGGGACCTGCCTGTCCATTGGCGATTCAGTGTTCAATCCGTGGGCCGACAACAGCCGGGAGACCGTCGCTGGGTTCAAGGATGCGCAGGGGGCGTGGTGGGTGAGCCAGGGTTTCGAAACACTGGATTGCGATTTGCGACGTTCCGGCGACCAGCCACTCGAGGCGGCCACGGGTGCGATCGGGCAGGAGTGCGGCCTTTCATGATTCGCCCCAGCGACGTGCAGGCTGGCATGACCGCCGTGGCGTCGGGCGTGATTCTCTGGCTCGCCGCGTCCGTGCTGACCGACAGGCGCGAACCATGGGACTCTTCCTTGTACTGGGTCGTCGTGTACCCGCTGGGACTTCTGTTGAGTGCGCTCCTCGGATATCGCCATCCCCACCAGCCCTGGCGATGGGTCCTCTTGCTCTTCCAGACGCAGGGTGTCTGCATGGCCTTGAAAGCGGGCGATCCGGGCAACCTGTGGTTGCCTGCGGCGATCCTGCTTGCGTTTCTCGCCCTGCCGGGCATGCTGCTCGCGAAGATCGTGGGCCGGCGATTGTCTCGAAAGGACATCTGATGATGGTGCAGCGGTTCGACGATTGTCCGGAAATGCTGGTCATTCCACATCGCGGCCGTCCCGAATCGGCGGGTGGGCCTATCCGGTGACGTTGCGTTTCAAGCTCGTCATGCTCGCAGTCGCCGCCGCGTTCGCGGCGGGCGTCATGGCATGGCAGATACAAGCGGGGACCTCCCGTCCGTCGTGGCTCGTTCACGCCTGGGTGATCGGCGCACTGATCGTACTCTGGCATCACGCCGTATTGCGCCAGCCGTCGGTGCGCAAGTTCCAGGGGAGGGATCTACCGACGTCGCCGTGGCTCCGGTCCCGGGTCCGGCATGCGCTCGCCGTCTTCTCGCTTCCCATGCTGGTGTCGCTCATCTGGGCCTATCTATGGGTTGCCGGATCGGCGCTTCCCCACCATCGGACGGGGCGGCAGATCATCGGACTCACGGGTATCGCCTGGGTGGTCTGTCTGGTCATGTATCTGCGTTCTCCCAGGCCGGACGTTTCCGATGCTCTTCCGCCTCATGCAGGGGCGTCTCCGGAAGTGCTGGAGGTGGGCTACTCCCGCGGATTCGGTTGGGCATTCCTGACGGTGATCGCTGCCGTCACGGTATGGCTCTCGCTGAACGTGTTCATCGGAATCTTCGGCAATGTTCTGACCCAGATCGCCGGTGTGACCGCAATCCTCGTCTGGCTGCCGTACTTTCTCATCGCTGCGAAATCGGGAATTCGTGCCGTGCTCACATCGGGGCCGGTGCTGGTCGTGGACGAACACGGGATCACGGACAACCGGCGTGAACCATCGTTTGCGTCGTGGGAGGACATCCACGATGTCCATCTGGGCGTGGGAGGCCGCTACTACACGCTCTGCATCCGGTTTCGCAGCGGAGTGACGGCGCGGCAGTACGTCGGCCGGTTCTTCCGGCTGCGCCAGATGGTGATGCGCTTCTACGTGCTTGGGGACTGGAATCTGAGTCTGTGGCTCCTGGGACGCTCGAGGACCGATATCTTCCACGCAGCGCAGATGCACCGGCGGGCGTACATCGCACGCAAGGTCATCCGGCGGCCCCCTCCCCATCCCGCTGGCGTCTGACACGTAGGACGTACCAGGGTGCTCTCCTGCGCTGCCTCCTGTGAGTGACAATGTCGGTATCCGTCACCTTCCCGCGGCCGTGCAGGCTGATTTCTCCCGGACACGCATGAACGAAACCGACCATCTCATTCACCGGCTGCGCTCCATTCTTGCGCCCGGCGATCTGCTGACCGACCCGGCCGATCTCGAACCCTTCCTCGTGGACTGGCGCAGGCGCCTTCGCGGCGACGCCCTCTGTGTGGCGCTCCCGCGGACGACGGGCGAAGTGTCCGACGTTGTGCGTACGTGTGTCGAAGCGGGCGTCGCGATCGTCCCGCAGGGCGGCAATACCGGACTCTGCGGGGGCGCCACACCTCAGGCGGGCGACACGCCGGTTGTCGTGAGTCTCAAGCGAATGAACCGGGTCCGGTCCGTCGACAAGGACAACAACACCATCACGGTCGAAGCCGGGTGCATTCTCGAGCAGGTGCAGCAGGCCGCCGAGGAAGCCGGGCGGCTGTTCCCCTTGAGCCTCGGCGCCGAAGGCAGTTGCATGATCGGCGGCAACTTGTCCACCAACGCGGGCGGGGTGCATGTCCTGCGCTACGGCAACACGCGCGACCTCACGCTCGGACTCGAGGTCGTGCTGCCTGACGGGCGGGTGTGGAACGGCCTCAGGGCCTTGCGCAAGGACAATACGGGCTACGATCTGAAGCAGCTTTTCGTCGGAGGCGAAGGCACGCTCGGCATCATCACCGCAGCGGTCCTCAAGCTCTTCCCCCAACCGAAGGCGAACGTGACGGCGTGGGTAGGCCTGCCCGATCCCGGAGCGGCTGTGCAGTTGCTGGGTGCGGCGCAGGAAGCGCTCGGCGCGAGGCTCACGGCGTTCGAACTGATCGCCGATCTCCCGCTCGCGCTCGCGCTCAGGCACATCGAAGGCACCCAGTCCCCTCTGGCCGCCCCCCATCCCTGGCACGTGCTGATCGAAGCCACCGACTCGGACGATGAAGCGGCATTGCAGACGAGGGTCCTCGCTCTGCTCGAGCGCCAGTTGGAGGCAGGCATCTTGAGCGACGCGGTGGTTGCGCAGAATGTCGCGCAGGCGCGGAGCTTCTGGCATCTGCGGGAGCACATTCCCGAAGCGCAGACCCGTGCGGGCTACAGCATCAAGCACGACATCTCCGTGCCGATCTCGCAGATTCCGGAGTTTCTGCTTGAGGGCGAGCGTGCGCTTGTCGGGCTCGTTCCCGGTATACGCATCGTTCCCTTCGGCCACCTCGGCGACGGCAATCTTCACTACAACATGACACGCCCCGAAAACTGGACCGATGAAGCTTTCTCGCAGCAAACGGGCGCGGTCAACGGTGTCGTGCACGAACTGGTGCACCGCTTCGACGGAAGCATCAGCGCGGAACACGGTCTGGGACAGGTCAAGCGGGATGAGGCTGCGCGCTACAAGAGCGAAGTGGAACTCGATCTGATGCGCGCGCTGAAGCGGGCATTCGATCCGGCATTGTTGATGAACCCCGGCAAGGTACTACGTCTGCCCTGATCGTTACGGCCTGCCTGCCGGCCAGGGGCGCGATCGTGCAGGATCCGTTCATCGGGACCTGGCCCCGCGCCACTGAGCCGAAGGTTGCACCACGGCATCGATCCTCGATACGATCCTCCACACTTGCAGCCAGCCTCGAACAATCGTCGGCCCGGCGCCCGTCCGCGATCGTGCCGCATCAGTTTCCGGAGAAACCCATGAGTGAGAACAACATCGCCGTCGTGATCGGCGGCGGCACCGGCATCGGCCGGGCGACTGCGGAGGTACTGGTCGAGAAGGGCTGGATCGTCCACTGCTACGGCCGTGATCGCGATGCTCAGTGGCCCGAGGTGTTGCGGTTCAGTTCGCTCGATGTCACCGACGACCAGGCGCTGGCCGCCGTGGCCGGGACGCATCCGGTGGTGCATGCGCTCGTGAATTCGGCCGGGATCATTCTTCACAACGGGCAGGAGTTCGCGGGCGAGGGGTTCCGCCGCGTGATCGACGTCAATCTGATCGGCACCGAGCGCGCTTCGGTACTGTTCCGGCCGGCACTTGCCGCCGGGCGCGGCGCCATTGTGAACGTGGCGTCGGTATGGAGTTCGTTCGGCTCGCAGCGCAATCCCGCCTACTCGGCGAGCAAGGGTGCCGTGGTCTCGCTCACGAGATCGCATGCGGTGGCGTTCGCGGCCGAGGGAGTGCGGGTCAACGCCGTGGCGCCGGGCTGGATCGAAACGCAGCTCTCGTCGGGTGCCCGGACCGATCCGGTGCGCAATGCCGCCATCACGCAGCGCATACCGCTCGGGCGATGGGGCGATCCTCGCGATGTCGCGGATGTCATCGCGTTCCTGGTGTCGGACGAGGCCCGCTACGTGACCGGCGCGGTGCTCCCCGTCGACGGCGGCTACTGCGTCGCGTGATCCGTACGCCGGATCAGGTCACTGTCGCAGATCGGCACCCATTTTGGAGGAGTAGATGCTCATGAAGATCGAATCGATTCGGACCACGCCTGTCCTGGCTCCGCTTCCCTGTCCCCTGGTGACCGCCTCCGGGCGCATCGAACAGTTTCCGCTGGTGATCATCGACGTGATCACGGACACCGGGATCGTCGGCCGGTCGTACACGGATACATACTTGAAGGAACTCCTTCCTGCGCTCGATCGCACGATCGCAGGTCTGGGGACGCTGATTGCCGGCATGCCGGTGGCGCCCCGCGATGTCTTCTCGTTTCTCAATCGGCGTTGCCGTCTGATGGGCATGAAGAATCTGGTGGGTGTCGCCATCGGCGGCCTCGACATGGCCATCTGGGATGCATGGTCGCAGGCGCAGAATGTGCCCCTGGTTCGCGCCCTCGGCGGCTCGCCCCGGCCCGTGCGTGCATACAACAGCCTGGGCCTCTACGACGCGAAGACCGTCGTGGCGGTGGCGGAGGAGACCAACGCCGCCGGATACGCCGGCATGAAGGTCAAGGCCGGCTTCCCCAGGTTCGCGGAGGACCTCGCTTGCGTGCGCGCGGCCCGCAAGGCGTTGCGGGCCGACGTGGCGCTGATGATCGACTACAACCAGTCTCTCGACCCGGTGGAAGCGATGGCACGGTGCCGCGCGCTGGACGGCGAAGGCCTCGAATGGATCGAGGAGCCGGTGATCGCGGACGATTTCGAGAGTTGTGCCCGCATTGCGGCCGCCGTCGCCACTCCCATCCAGATCGGCGAGAACTTCAACGGGCCTGGCGAGATGCGGGCCGCCATTGCGGCGAACGCCATGGATCTGGTCATGCCTGACGCCCAGTTCATCCATGGGGTGAGCGGCTGGCTGGAGGCTGCGGCGCTGGCCCGCAGCGCAGGCATTCCGATGTCGTCCCATCTTTTTCCGGAGGCGAGCGCTCATCTTCTGAGCGTCACCCCCACGGCGCATTGGCTGGAAGTCATGGATGTCGCGGGCGGACTGCGGCGCTCGCCTTTGCCCATTGTCGATGGCTGCGTCACTGCGCCCGAAGCGCCGGGGCTCGGGATCGATTGGGACGACGACGCCATCGCGCGTCACCGCGTCACCTTCTGAGGGAGTGCCAGCGTGAAGGCACTGTTGCACTATCGCGCCAGTCCCGACCTGCAGGAGCGCCTGAGTGCCCGCGCACCGGAATGGTTGCGCATCGTGACGGTGGACGAGGCCGACCGGGAGAACATCGCGAGGGAACTCGTCGATACCGATGTCCTGCTTCATGTCCTGGAACCGGTCACGCGGGAGCTCATGGCAGTCGCGCCGCGGCTGCGCCTCATCCAGAAGATCGGCGTGGGAGTGAACACCATCGATCTCGTGGAAGCGAAGCGCCGCGGCATTCGTGTCGCCAACATGCCAGGCACCAACAGTCAGGCCGTATGCGAGATGGCGCTCGCGCTGCTGCTGGCCGCATTGCGCAAGGTGATCCCGTTCGATGCGGCCACCCGCCGTGGCGAGGGTTGGATTCTGCCTCCAGGCAGTACCGACGACGTCACGGAAGTCCATGGCAAGACGGTCGGGCTCGTGGGTTACGGCGAGGTGCCGCGACGTCTGGCGCCAGTGCTGCAGGCCCTCGGCGCGCGAGTGCTCGCATTCGATCTGCGCACCCCCGGCGACGGAATCGCCCAGCCGGCAACGCTGGATGAACTTCTCGCGGTCTCCGACATCGTGTCGCTGCATCTTCCGCTCACGGAGGAAACCCGGCATCTTCTCGATCGCGATACCCTGGGTCGCATGAAACGGGGTGTCGTGCTGGTCAACACCGCCCGTGGCGGATTGATCGAGGAGGCCGCATTGGTCGAGGCTCTTCGATCCGGCCACGTTCGCGCGGCCGGGCTGGATGTATTCGACCGGGAGCCTCTCTCGAGCGGAAATCCCCTGCTGTCCCTCGCCAACGTGGTGGTGATGCCCCATCTGTCCTGGCTCACTGCGGAAACGCTCGAGCGGAGCTTCGTCGTCGCGATGGAGAACTGCACACGTCTGCGAGACGGTGCCGACCTGCGGAACGAGATCTTGCTTCCCTGACAGAGCCGTGGCGGCCTCGACCGCTCTCGCACTTCTGTCAGGCAGGTACGAGGCTCCTTCTTCCGATCCGGTCGCGCGACATGCCACGAGTGGTCGCGCATTTCGACCGAGCGCGTCGCCTCCGGGACCATTCTGGTTCCGCTCGATAGCATCCGCTTCGTTCATCCCCGCAGGATCGAACGAACCCGATCAACTCGAACAGGAGAACCGCATGAAGAAGATCATCATCGCCGCACTCGTCACGCTCGCTGCAGCAGGCAACGCCTACGCCGCCACGCAGCAGGAAAAGATGCGCAGTTGCAATGCCGAAGCGAAGAGCAAGTCGCTCAAGGGCGAAGAACGCCGGGCCTTCATGAGCCAGTGTCTGTCCGTCTCGCCCGAGGAAAAGCAGGAGCGGCTGGCGCTCAAGGAGAAGTCGAAATCCTGCATTGCCGAAGCGAAGTCCAAGGGACTGAAAGGCGAGGAGCGCAAGGACTTCATTGCGCAGTGCACGGCCGCCTAACACTCTGAAGAGCGATCCCGGCGACCGGACTCCCCCGACCGGTCCCGGGGACGACAACCGGCGAGACCGGAAACCGCATCAGGCGACGCCCGCAGCACCCTGGGCGGCCATCCGTTTCGCCGGTCTCACGTTCATTCCCATCTGCCACAGTCCCGCCGTGATGCCGATGATCACGGCCCCCTTCCACGCCCACTCGTAGGACCCCAGCGTGCTGTAGATCATTCCACCGCCCCAAGCGCCGACGAACGAGCCGACCTGGTGACTGAAGAATGCGATGCCGGACAGGGTCGCCATGTATCGAAGCCCGAAGAGATGAACGACCAGACCGCTCACGAGAGGCACGACCCCCAGCCAGAGCGTGCCCATTGCGGCAGCGAACAGGAGGGTGCTGGTCGGAGAAGGCGGTACGGAAAAGTAGGCTGCGATACAGAGTGAACGAAGAACATAGATGCCACCGAGCAGCGCGCGCTTCGAGTATCGTCCGCCCAGCCATCCGAACAGATACGAGCCTCCCACGTTGAACAGTCCCACCACGGCCAGCGCCGTGGAACCGACGCTGGCATCCATGCCGCAGATCTGGAGGTATGCCGGCAGGTGCGTCGTGATGAACACGAGCTGCAGTCCGCACACGAAGAAGGCGCCGGCGAGAACGAGATAACCACGGTGTCCCAGCGCTTCGCGGATCGCTTCCGAGACCGACTGGTGCGCCCCGGAGGCGGTCTCACGTGAGATGCGGTCGGCTCCTCCGGCGAGGAATGCGGCAGGAAGCATCACGACGGCCAGCGCCAGGAATCCGATCATGGCCGTCTGCCAGCCCGATGACGAGATGAGCGATTGCGCAAGGGGCGACGCGAGCGTGAGCCCGAGTGAACCGAGCGCCGACACCGATCCCATCGCCAGGCTGCGACGCGCGGGCGACGCGGTCCTTGCCGTCACGTTCATCGCGATATTGCTGCCGGTACAGGACAGGGCGAGGCCGATGCACAGACCAGAACCGACGGTGAAGGTCAGGGCCGATGCCGAATAGAGACTCACCAGGAGACCCGCGGCATAGATCACGACTCCCGCGAGAGCGACGGGTCGCGCCCCGTGCCGGTCCGCCAGCATTCCCACGAACGGCTGAGTGGTTCCCCACACGATGTTCTGGATCGCAATCGCAAGAGAGAAGTCTGCGGCCGTGATGCCGATGTCGCGGGATGACGCGGTTGGAACAGACCCCAGCTCTGCCGCATGCCCATCGCCAGGCTCAGCATGGTGGCGGCGCCGCCCAGGATCAGCACCGTCTGAAGTCCGCTCAAGTGCTCTCTTTTCATGATTCTGCCGCCAGGGGAAGCTCCCGGACTTGCCGTGCCGGTTGCACGAGGTGATTATCGACCATCATTCCTTGCTAGGGGAGGGCCGATCATGAAGGTGTTCATCACCGGCGCGTCCGGATACATCGGCGGTTCGATCGCGGCGCGGCTCGTCGAACTCGGACACGAGGTGCTGGGTCTGGTGAGAACGGAACAACGCGCTCAGGAAACTGCCGCTCCGGGCCTCGAGCCGGTCGTCGGCGACCTGTCCGATTCGTCAGTCCTGGTCCATGCAGTTCGACGTGCCGATGCGGTCATCAACGCCGCCAACTCGGATCACCGGCCTTCGGTGGATGCCATGCTGGAGGCGATGCGCGGTACGGGCAAGACGTTCATCCAGTCGAGCGGGACGAGCATCGTGGCGGATCTTGCGGACGGCGAGCACGCGGGACCTGTCCATGACGAGACCACTCCGGTCCATCCGCTCCCGTTGAGGGCCGGGCGGGTTGCTCTCAACGAGGGGGTACTTGCTGCGACCCACGAAGGCATCCGCGGAATCGTGGTGTGTCCCGAGCCTCATCTATGGTGCGGGGCGCGGTCTGCACAAGGACAGCATCCAGATCCCTTGGCTCTTCGATCTGGCCTGAAAGCACAGGGCCGGACGTCACGTGGGGCCGGGCCGCAACGTCTGGTCGAACGTACACATCGACGACCTCGTCGACATGTACGTGGCGGTGCTCGAACGGGCGCCGGCAGGAGCCTTGTACTACGCCGAGAACGGGGAGAACTCGATGCTGGAAGCCGCGGCTGCCGTAAGCCGCGCGCTGGGTTTCGGGGGAATCACCCAGGCCATGACGGTTGACGAAGCCGTTGCCGTGTGGGGCGAAGGCCCCGCACGCTACACGATGGGATCGAACAGTCGTGTGCGCGCGGTGCGGGCGCGGCAGGAATTCGGCTGGTCTCCGGTCCGTCCATCGCTCCTGCAGTACATCGAATCGACCGGGAATGTTCCGTGACGGGACAGGGACGCAACGGAGGTACGAGATCCACCTGTTACCGCACTGCAACGGGATGCCACCCCAGCGTCGTCAGCAGCACGGCGAAGCCCGCGGCATACGCTGCCACGATGAACCATCCTCCCTTCAGCCACTCGATCGCCGAACGGCCTTCGGGAAACTGCGCGCACAGAGCCACCCCGGCGGACGATCCGAACCACACCATGGATCCGCCGAAACCGACCGCGTAGGCCAGCATGCCCCAGTCGTAGCCGCCCTGCTCCAGCGCCAGTGCGGTGAGCGGGATGTTGTCGAAGATCGCCGAGACCGCGCCCAGGCCGAAGGTGCTCACCCACGAGGGCGACGGCAGTTCATTCACCGGCATCATGGAGGCGGCCAGTACCAGCGAGAGCAGGAACACGCTGCCGCGGGCTGCCGAAGGAAACTCCGCGAACGAAGGCCCGCGCAGCGGGCTTGCGAGCAACAGCGAACCCCAGACCGCGGTGCCTATCCATGGGAAATCTTCGGCGACTTCGGGGAATGCCAGATTGATCGTCACGTTCGTTCCGATCGCGACCACGAGCACCTTCAGCACGATGACGATCCGGGGCCAGTCGAGATGGGCTCCCTCCGGCGGATCCTTGCGGATCGGAGAATGCCTCTGCTGGCGGATGGCTGCGGGAATTCCGAAGACCACCAGCGCAACACTTGCCGGGATATAGGCGTGCACCACGTCCAGCGGACTGACGCCCGCGATCCACATCATGGTGGTGGTCGTGTCTCCCACGACGCTACCGGCACCGCCGGCATTGGAGGCCGCCACGATGGCCGCCAGGTATCCGATGTGCAGCTTGCGTCTGAATACGTCGGCTGCCACGGTGCCACCGATCAGGGCTGCGGCGATGTTGTCCAGGAATCCGGAGAGCACGAAGACCAGGACCAGCAGCACGAAGCCGCCCTTCCAGTCGTCGGGCAGGATGTGCGGCAGATAGCGGGGCAGACGGCTTTGGTGGAAGTGCTCTGCAAGGAGGGCGAAGCCGGTGATGAGCAGGAAGAGATTGGCGAGGGTCACCCAGTGCCCGGCGAGGTGCGTCACCAGACCGGGTAGCCCCGGGCCACCGTGAAAACCGGTGAATGCCAGCTTGTAGAACACGACGATCGCGACCCCTGTCATCGCGATGCGGAGGGAATGCCGGTGAGAGAGCGCAATGCCCAGCAGCGTCGCAGCGAACAGCAGGAACTCGAGCGGGATTCCGGCGACTCTCAGTCCACTGGTTCCGGCAAAGGCGAGGCCGGGAACGAGACAGGTGAAGCCCGCACATGTCGCCGCCAGGCTTGTCCTCGCCGCCAAGTTCCTGCGCTGGAGCGATTGTGGGGTCGTCTTAGCGATCATCGTTCGCCTGATTGATGGATGGCGGGATCAGTATGTGCTGCCGCCGCTCGGTGCAGCTGCGATGCCGGATCGCACTTCCGTCACGGCGCTCTTCGCTGCCGCCGCAAGGAAGGCGTTGTCTCCCATTACGGTGACGAACTGGAAGCCAAGGCCGATCATTTCCTTCGCCATGGCGGGCGAGCCGCAATGGAGACCGGCACGTACTCCGTGCCGCTTGGCACCCGCGAGAATCGTCCTGATGGTATTCAGTACCTTGGCATCGGTCGGCACTCCGGACGGGGCGCAACCGAGAGTGATCGCGAGATCGTTGGGGCCGATGTAGATCGCGTCGAGTCCCGGGACGCTCAGAATCCCATCCAGATTGTCCACCGCCTGAGTCGTCTCGATCATGGCCATGGTGACGATCGTATCGTTGGCCTTCTGAAAGTAGTCCGCGCCGCCGTACCAGGTGGCGCGCACGGGACCGAAGCTACGATAGCCGCGGGGCGCATACCGGCAGGCACCGACGAACGCCTCGCAATCGGCACGGGTGTTGATCATCGGGCAGATGATGCCGAAGGCACCTGCATCGAGAAGTTTCATGATGATGCCCGGTTCCAGCCACGGGACCCGTGCGAACGGCGTCGTCGCCGTCGTGCTGATCGCCTGCAGCATCGTGACCGCGACCTGATAGTCGATGTGGCCGTGCTGCAGGTCCACCGTGAGCGAATCCCAGCCGGCCTGGGCCATGTTCTCGGCGGAGATCGAGCTGGGGATCCCCAGCCAGCCGTTGATCGCCGCGCCTCCATCTGCCCAGCGTTTCGCCACGCCGTTCTCTCTCATGTGTCCTCCGGTCATTGTCGGGTTGTATGGTTCGGTCGTCAGGGATCGACGTCGTCACGCGTGCGAGCCGCCATCCTTGACGATGCGGTGCTTCATTCTCCGGATGCCGAACCACGTGAGACCGCAGGCCAGGGGCATCAAGAAGCCCAGTGCCGCGTCCACGTTGAGCGGGAGTCCCATGCCCTTGCCGGCCTTGAGCAGGTAGCCGGTGAGCCCCAGGACATAGTAGGTAATGGCGACCACGGAGAGTCCTTCGACGGCGTGCTGAAGGCGGAGCTGGAGCTGCGCATTTCGGTTCATCTGCTCCAGGATCTCCTGGTTGTGACGCTCCTGAGCGAGCGATACGCCCGTGCGCAGCAGATCGTTCGTGCGCGCGACCTTTGTAGCAAGTGTTTCCTGCCGCACGGCCGCCGACGCGCAGGTCTCCATCGCCGGTGCCAGGCGGCGCTCCATGAACTCGTCGATGGTCGGGATGCCCTCGATGCGCGACTCCCGCAGGTCCGCGATGCGGGCTCGCACGAGGCGATAGTAGGCCTGGCCGGCACTGAACCGGTAGTTCGTCCTCAATGAAAGCGCTTCCACTCTCGCCGCCAGCGCGGAAAGCCGGGCGAGCAGAGTCCCGTCCGACACCGAGCGCTCCGGCTGCACCATCGTGGCCGAAAGTTCGGTCAGTTCTCCTTCCATCGCTCCCAGGGCTTGCGTGCTTTCGCGCGCTACCGGCAGCGCCAGCAGCGCCATGATCCGGTAGGTCTCCAGTTCGCAGAGTCTCTGCACCATGCGTCCCGCCTGATTCTCCTGCAGTCCGATGTCCCGTAGAAGAATGCGCGAGTATCCGTCGGGTCCGATCTGGAAATCCGTCCAGACTTCTCCGCCATTGGAGATCCGGCTTCCGACCAACGGAGGCGCGGGGAACAGCCGCTTCAAGCGCTCATCCCTGAAATCCAGTGGCTCACCGCGCTCGACTGCGATGTGGCAGGCGGCCAGGACCGATCCCGACAGCAACTCGAGCCAGTCGTTCGGGGCGTGCCGGACTGCCGGCTTGCCGAAAGGGTCGCCGTCTTCCGAGCCGTTCTCCACGAAGGTGCAGGTACAGAATTCGGTGTGGCGCTCCCACCTCAGCCGGACGTGCCCGAAATCGTGCACGAAATGCTGGGCGCCGGGCGAAGGCGGTGCGACTCCGAAGCGGGCACAGAAAGCCTGGACGAGCTTGTGCGCCCGGCTCGCATCGTGGCCCACGTAGACGGCAAGATGAGAAACCCGGGCGGGCGCCTCCACGAACATGAAGGGACGCGCGTGCACTTCGGCGGCCAATGGCAACCGTTGCGGATGGTTGAGCGAGGGAGCGAGCGTCACGTTGGCAAGGCGAAGTGAACACGGCCCAATGGTAGCGTGCCGACGTCGCCACGGATCCGTTCTTCTGTTCCGGGAGAACCGAACGAACCACGCATCGGGCGGGGTGGGCCGCTCACCAGAAGACGCCGGCGGCGAGGAGGGGGGGCGTGGCGAGGTTCACGATGACGTTCCGGCCCAGTGCCGGCATGAGGCAATCCATATCGTTCGAGCAACGCAGCGATGTGCGCGCTGCCTGATAGGCCAGCGGCGCGGTCAGCAGTCCCAGGAGACAGGTGGTCGGAAGTGCGTTCAAGGCGACGGCGATCAAGATGGCGCCATAGGCCGATGCAAGCAATGACACGTAGACCCGCGCCGCGAGGGGACGTCCGAGCAGCAACGGCACGTTGCGCCTGCCGACCGAGCGGTCCGCTTCGACGTCGGGGAACTGATTGAGAAGCAGCAGACCGTTGACGAGAAAGAAGGGTACCGCCGAGGCGGTCCATGCGGCCGCAGTCGCATGACCGGTGAGGGCGATGTGGGTTCCGACGACCATCAAAGGACCGAACCCGAGACCGGGCGCCAGGAGGCTTGCGAGGGGATGCCGCGTAATCCACGGCGTGTAGGCGCTCACGAGAATCAGACCTGCAATCCCGAGGGGAAGGAGCGCCATGCCGCGATCGGACAGGAAATGGAGTCCGGCCAGACAAGCGAGAGAGAACGCGACCACCGCAGACGCCAGGACGGCGGGAGCGGCATCCGGGTCAGCGGGCAACGCGCCGCTACCGCCGCTGAACGGCGTGCGATCGGTCATGGAATCCAGGCCGCTGCGAAAGTCGTGGTACTCGTTGAGCATGTTGACCGCCACGTGCGCAGCGAGGCCGCCGCCCAGAGCGATCATCGCATCGAGCGGCTGTACCGGTTGCTCTCCGGCCAGCGCGGTGGCGAGCCCGACCGACATGCAGGCCGGCGTGAGCGCGAGAAAGGGAATCCGGGCCGTGGCGATCACCGACTTCCAGGTGCCAGGCATGATTCCTCAGGCCGGCGCCCGGGCGTCGAGCACTTCTTCCAGCTTGACCAGCGCATCCCACATTGCTGGAAAGCCTGCGTAAGCGGCTACCATGAACAGCGCCTCGAAGATCTCCTCGATCGATGCACCATTGTTGATCGCCATGTCGAAGTTGAGTTTCAACGCATTCGTGCGCCCCTGGGCGGCGAGCACGCAGATGCTGCAGAGGGATCGCGTCTTGAGATCGATGCCGCCCCGAGTCCAGATCCGTCCGCCGACCACCGACACGACCTCTCGCTCGAAGTCCGGGCATACCGCTGCGAATCGCGCCACGAGGGCGTCGATCTTGTCATCGCCCACCATCTTTCTGAACTGCTCCCGGCCCAAGTCATAGTCGTCCATACGGCGTCGCCTCGTGTGTCGTGTCAGGGCCCGGAAGTTTACCGTCGTATGGCTGTCCGGCAGGCGCGGCGTCGGATAATGCAGGGTCCCCTGAAGGAGATTGCCATGGAATACCAGTACCTGCTCACGTCGGTCGACTCAGCCGTCGCCACGGTCACCATTCACCGGCCCGACAAGGGCAATGCGCTCGCACCCCGCGTGCTGGAAGAACTCGAACACGCGTTCCTGGCGCTGTCATGTCGCGACGACGTGAACGTGGTCGTGCTCACGGGCGGCGAAAGGTACTTCTCCGCCGGTTTCGATCTGAACGAAATCCGCCGGCTGGAGAAGGTCTCGAACGAGGCCTACACGGCCATGTTCCACCGGACCTATCGCGCGATCCTCTTCTGCGATCAGCCCGTCATCTGTGCCGTGGGCGGCGCGGCCATTGCCGGCGGATTCGATCTCACGATGATGTGCGACGTGCGCTACGCATCGACACGCGCCAAGTTCGGCCAGCGGGAGATCGTTCTGGCCCTCACGCCCATCATGGATCCTCTGTGGCGGATCATCGGCCTGGGGAGGGCGAAGGAAGTGACGCTGACCGGGCGCATCTACGGGGCGGAGGAGGCCGAACGCATGGGCTACGTAAGCCGGATCTTCCCCGAAGGCGAACTGCTGACCAACGTGATGATCATCGCGAAGGAAATGGCGGGGTTCGACCGGCAATGCCTGGTGGAAACGAAGCGTCTGGGCAACCAGATACTCGCGCAGGATCTCGACACGGCCATGCGGACTCAGGAGTGGCTGTTCCGCACCTACATCGGCTCGGACGAGAATCACAAGCGCATCGACGAACTGCAGGCGAAACTGGCTGCTCAGAGGCGCTGATCATGTCGCTTTCCGGCCACAGGTTCGATGTGGCCGGCCGCTTGCGCATAGCGCCCGCTTTCGCCATATTCCGCGCCTTCGTTTCATCCCCCAAGAGTTCAACGCTTCATGCTGCCGCCCATCGAAGATCGCATCGCCTCCGAATTGAATGTCCGCACGCCCCAGGTGAAGGCTGCCGTTGCGCTGCTCGACGAGGGAGCCACGGTTCCCTTCGTCGCCCGTTATCGCAAGGAAGTGACCGGCGGTCTGGACGACACGCAACTTCGCACGCTGGAGGAACGGCTCGGCTACCTCCGCGAACTCGAAGGGCGGCGCACCGCCATTCTTGCCAGCATAGAAGAACAGGGCAAGCTGACGCCGGAACTGCGCGGCGCCGTGGAGGATGCAGATACGAAACAACGCCTCGAAGACCTGTACCTCCCCTACAAGCCCAAACGCCGCACGAAGGCCCAGATCGCCCGTGAGGCCGGTCTGGAACCCCTTGCGCAGTCGCTCCTGTCCGATCCGGCCCGCGTGCCGGAAGACGAAGCGCAGCAGTACCTGCGGCCGCCTTTCACCTCGGCCGACGGCGAGAATCCCGGTGTCGCCGATGTCAAGGCCGCACTGGAGGGCGCCCGGCAGATCCTGATGGAGCGTTTCTCCGAAGACGCGGATCTGCTGGCCCAAGTGCGGACTCATCTGCTCGAGCACGGCGTGCTCGTCTCCAAGGTGGTCGAGGGCAAGGAAGAGGAGGTAGCGAAGTTTCGCGACTATTTCGACTACTCGGAGCGGCTGCGGGAGATACCTTCCCATCGCGCGCTCGCGCTGTTCCGGGGCCGCAACGAGGAAATGCTCCGTCTTGCGCTCAAGCTGCCGGAGGAACTGGACGACGGGGCGAAGCCGGCCGGGCTGGGGACCTGCGAACGGATGATCGCAACCCGGGCAGGCATCCAGGACCGCGGGCGTCCAGCGGATTCGTGGCTCAATGAAACGGCCCGATGGACATGGAAAGTGAAGGTGGCATGGCAGGTGGAAGGAGATCTGCTCAACGACTTGCGTGCCCGGGCGGAGGAAGAGGCCATACGCGTGTTCGCCCACAATCTTCACGACCTGCTGCTTGCGGCGCCCGCAGGGCCGCGAGCCACCATGGGGCTGGATCCAGGGTTGCGTACCGGCGTGAAGGTGGCCGTCGTGGATCGGACCGGAAAGGTGGTGGAGACGGCGACGGTCTACCCGCATGCCCCACGCAACGATTGGGACGGCACCATCGCCACGTTGGCCAGGCTGGCGGCGCGGCATTCCGTGGAACTCGTTTCCATCGGAAACGGGACCGCGTCCCGCGAGACCGACAAGCTCGCGGGGGATCTCATCAAACGGCATCCTGAGCTCAAGCTGCAGCGAATCGTGGTGTCGGAGGCAGGGGCTTCCGTGTATTCGGCGTCAGAACTGGCCGCGCGCGAGTTCCCCGATCTCGATGTGAGTCTTCGCGGCGCAGTCTCGATCGCCCGGCGGCTTCAGGATCCGCTCGCCGAACTGGTCAAGATCGATCCGAAGTCCATCGGTGTGGGCCAGTATCAGCATGACGTCAGTCAGACCCGGCTTGCACGTTCACTCGACGCGGTCGTCGAAGACTGCGTGAACGCCGTGGGAGTGGACGTGAATACGGCATCGGCCCCGCTGCTCGCCCGTATCTCCGGTCTGACGGCATCGCTCGCGGACAACATCGTGCGTCACCGGGATCAGAACGGAGCCTTCGCGAGCCGCGAGGCGTTGAAGTCCGTGCCGCGACTGGGTCCGAAGACGTTCGAACAGGCCGCGGGGTTCCTGCGCGTGATCGGCGGCGATGCGCCGCTGGATGCCTCGGCCGTTCATCCGGAGGCCTATCCTGTCGTGGAGCGGATCCTGGCAGACGTGAGGAAGAGCGTTCGTGAAGTGATGGGACGCACCGAGGTGACCCGCGCTCTGGATCCCCGCAAGTACACGGACGAACGTTTCGGTCTGCCGACGGTGCAGGACATCCTCAAGGAACTGGAGAAGCCGGGCCGCGATCCCCGGCCGGAGTTCCGCACTGCCTCGTTCAAGGAGGGGGTGGAGGATCTCAGGGATCTGCAGCCGGGCATGTTGCTGGAAGGCGTGGTGACGAACGTCGCCAATTTCGGTGCCTTCGTCGACATCGGCGTGCACCAGGACGGGCTCGTGCACGTGTCGGTCCTGTCCAATCGTTTCGTGAAGGATCCTCGCGAGGTGGTCAAGGCGGGTGACGTGGTGAAGGTCAAGGTGCTGGAAGTCGACGAGAAGCGCAAGCGCATCGCATTGTCCATGCGGCTCGACGAAGCTGTCCCTCCGAGGGCGAAGACCGAGGCCGCGCCTCCGCGGGGACCGGCGGGCCGGCCGGCGGCCAGGATGCCGGCGCAGAAGCCGGCTCCGGCAGGAGGGGCGATGGCCGATGCGCTTGCGCGGGCATTCAAGCGGAATTGATCCGGTTCAGAGAGCAAACAGGTAAAGTTACGGGCTCAACGCAACGAGGATGCTGCAATGGCGGTTATCGCATGGACTGACCAGCTGGCGATCGACCAGGGGGTCATGGACGACACGCACAAGGAGTTCGTCGATCTGTTGAACCGCGTCGCCGACGCGCCCGAGGGCGAGATCCTTGCGGTGATAGACGAGTTCATCGAACACACGAGGCAGCACTTTGCGCAGGAGGAGCGGTGGATGGAATCCCTCCAGTTTCCTCCTCTGCACTGTCACCGCAACGAGCACGAGGGAGTGCTGCAGATCGCCAGCGAGGTCCGGAATCGCGTCGCCAATGGCGAGTACCGGTTCGGCAAGGTTCTTGCCGAAGCCGTGTACGAGTGGTTCGAGAATCACGCTGCGTCCATGGACACGGTGCTGTCCATGTACATGAAAGAGCACGAATACACGCCTACCGTGGGCGCCTGAGGGCCCCTGCCGGGGCGGTACTCCGTGGCAGACCTGACCGTGACGGTAGCGGGCGAGGCGCTCGTCATGCTGCCAGAGCGGTTGCTGCATCATCCCGCCTCGCGAACGCTCTACGTCGCCGACCCTCACTTCGGCAAGGCGGCCACCTTTCGCAACGCCGGAATCCCGGTCCCCCGCGGAACCACCTCCGACAACCTCGCGAGGCTGGACACGGCCATACAGCGTTCACGTCCTGCCCGGATCGTCTTCCTCGGCGACTTCTTCCATGATCGGCACTCGCTGGCGTCCACGACCCTGGCGGCGCTGCGAGCCTGGAGAAGCGGTCACTCCGGAGTCATGCTGAAGCTGGTGCGAGGAAATCATGACCGCCACGCAGGGGATCCGCCGCCAGATCTGGACATCGAGGCGGTGGACGATCCCTGGGACGAGATGCCCTTCCGACTGAGCCATCAGCCGAAAGCGTGTCCCACCGCCTACGTACTCGCGGGACACCTTCATCCCGCAGTCCGTGTCACCGGGCGTTCCGGCGAGCGGGTCACGATTCCGTGCTATCACTTCTCCGATCAGGTGGGCGTCCTGCCCGCATTCGGTAGTTTCACTGGCCATTCGATCATTGTGGCCGAGCCATCCGACAGGGTGTTCGGCATTGCCGGTGATGCGATCTTCGAAGTTCCCTCGCGTGCCCGAGGGTCGTAGACGCGGCGCTTGCCGAGCTTGTCGTGCCGGCCCGGTCAGGACAAGGCACGCGCCTTGCGAATAGCGCTGTGACGTATGGCGCGGTGCCGCGCATCCCTCGTTCCCAGAGAGAGCCAGGGTGCAGGTGGCCTTCATCGTGCTGTCGGAGCGCCTGACATCCCGAAGCGAAGACCACTCGATTTCAGGCGCCAGGTTGGCACGGATCCGGAGTGATCCGATGCAGCGACCCCACGAAGAATGGGGGCCCAGGGAGATCGATCATGTTGCGAACCGTCCGGCGCCAATTCGCCGTGCCGATGCCTGCGTGGTTTCGTGCGCGCGCGCGGCGCCGGGCAGCCCGCTTCTCGCCGATATCGGCGAGGAGTCCGCTGTCCCCGGGTTCGCTTCCCTGGCTCCTCGCGTTCGTGACGAAGCGACACGGATGCCACGTCGATCTCCATCGCGTACTGCGTGACGCCCCGGTTGCGCCGGACGGCGCCGGTCTGTGCGAGAGCCTGCTCCGGAGCGGTCTGGGAATGGAGGAAGTCTCCATCGACGTATCGCGCGGAACCCTGCTTCGCGGAACCCTCATCGCGTTTCTGCGCACGCACGGCTTGCCGGAGCCAGGCGTGGACCCGAACGCGCGACTGCTCGTTCCGGCGGTGATCGTCGGTCTTGAAGAAGGACGCGTGACCTATCTGGTTGCGGGAAGCGATCAACCGGTTCATGCATCGCAAGCGGATGCGAAAGACCTCTTCGAGGAAACAGCTCTGGCAGTGCATCCGGTCGGGCCGCGGGACCACGATGAGCTTCCGTCTCCGGCGGCAGGGGACACCCGCTTCGGGTTCGGATGGTTCGCCCGCGAGATCCTTCGGCATCGTGCCATCTGGAGGGATGTGCTCGTCGCCTCGGCCGTGCTGCAGGTCATCGGCCTGACGATGCCGCTGGTCGCGCAGATCATCATCGACAAGGTGGTGGTCCATCACACGCTGTCCACGCTCGCTGTCGTCGGCACCGCCGCTGTACTGTTCCTCGCCTTCGGAGGGGTCCTCTCGTGGGTACGCCAGTATCTCGTGCTGCATACGGGCAATCGCATCGATGCCGTTCTCGGTCACCGCATCGTGGCCCACATGCTGCACCTGCCGCCTCGCTACTTCGAGCAGCGCCCGGTCGGTACCGTGGTCGCGCGCCTGCAGGGGGTGGACGTCATTCGAGAGTTCGTCTGCAGCGCGGCAATCACTGCGGTTCTCGATTCGCCATTTCTGCTCGTCTTCATCGTCCTGATGTTCACCTATTCCTGGGAACTGGCGCTCATCGCGCTCGGATGCGTGGCGATGGTGGCCATGCTGAGTCTGCTGGCCACACCGGCTCTGCGGGCCCGCGTGGACCGGCAGTTCCTCGCCGGAGCGCGCACTCAATCCTTCCTCACGGAGCACGTCTCAGGCATCGCGACCGTGAAAGCGTTGCAGATGGAAGCCGGATTGGAGCGCCGGTACGGGGATATTCTTTCGCGATACCTCGACGCGTCGTTTCGCACGCGTACTCTGGTCAATACCTACCATGTCGCCACCAGCACGGTGGAGCAGTTCATGCAATTGGCGATCCTGTTGACCGGCGCCATGCTCGTGATGCGCAACGACGGATTCACCATCGGAATGCTGGTGGCGTTCCAGATGTTCGCCGGACGCGTGACACAGCCGCTGCTGCGCCTCGCCGGGCTTTGGCAGGAATTCCAGCAGGCTTCCGTGGCGGTGACACGGATTGGCGACCTCATGAATGCGCCCGCCGAGCCCTGCAGCTTCGCTGCCACGCGTAGCAGAGGCGAGGGTCCGTGCGGCATCGCATTCGAGCACGTGAGCTTTCGTTACGGCGATCGTCGATCGCCTGTTCTTCACGACTTCTCCTGCGAAGTGCCGGGCGGTGAACTGGTCGTCGTGAGCGGTCCTTCCGGAAGCGGCAAGAGCACGCTTGCTCGCCTGCTGCTGGGCTTCGAACACCCCGGATCCGGCAGGATCCGCCTCGGCGAGCGGGACACTGCGTGGCTTTCGGCCAATGAACTGCGCGAGCACTTCGGAGTGGTATCCCAGGAGACGACACTCTTCTCCGGCTCCATCGCCGACAACCTGCTTGCCGCCGCGCCGCATGCGAGCATGGACGATGTCGTGACAGCGTGCCGCCTCGCGGAAATACATGCTTGTATCGAAGCTCTTCCCGATGGGTATTCCACCCGGCTGGGTGAGCAGGGAGCCGGACTCTCGGGCGGTCAGCGACAACGGATCGCGATCGCGCGTGCACTTCTGCGAAGGCCGCGGGTGCTCATTTTCGACGAAGCGACCAGCCACCTCGATGTGGAGACGGCATCGGCCATTGCGCGAACCGTCAATGCATTGCGTGGGCGCGCCACGATCCTTTTCATCACGCACTCGGCTCCGCCCGGTCTCCGACCCGACCGGGTCGTGCGTCTGGGCACCCACGACGGACAGGATCGCGGCACGACCAAGCCCGGGACGAGGGGGATGTCCGGAAGCGGGCCGCGGACGGAGAACTCGAAGGAAGAGCGCGTGTCATGACCGTCCATCGCAGGAGCGTGCTTTACGAGGGGGACGCAACGCAGTTCTCGCCCGCGCTGCTGAGGCTTCAGGACACGGTGCCCTCTCCGATGCCCCGCCGCGTCACGGGGCTGGTGATCGCAATGGTCCTCTCGATTGCCGTCTGGTCGTGGATCGGGCGGCTGGACGTGGTCGCCATCGCTCACGGAAAGCTTGTTCCCGCGGGTCATCTCAAGGTTGTACAGCCGGCAGAGGGAGGGGTTGCCCGCGAAATCCTCGTGAATGAGGGGGACCGGGTACGCGCGGGACAGATTCTCGTGCGCATGGACGATGGCCTTGCGCGAGCCGATCGTATGCAACTGTCGCAGGACCGGTTTCGCATCGACCTCACGCTGCGCCGCATAGACGCCGAGCTTTCGGGTTCAGCACTGGCGCGGTCGTCGCATGATCCCGCGCGAGCATGGGAGGAGGCGCGGCAGACCCTGGATGCAAACCGGGCGGCATTCCATGCAGCGCTTGCGGCCGAGCGCACGGCCCTCGAGCGAGCGCGGCATGATCACGCGGCGGCGATCGCTCTGGCGGCCAAGCTCGAGGCGACTCTGGCCAGTCATCGTGACGAGGAAGAAGCTTGGGAACAACTGCACCGAGACGGCTTTGCGGGACGCTTGCAGGCGCGCGGCAAGGCGCGTCAGAGGAGCGAGACCGAGCAGGAGTTGCAGGCTCAGCGACACGCCATCGCGGCCGCCCGGGAAGGCATGGAGCAAAGCGAGAAGCGGCTCGCGCAGATCGCCGCCCGACGGCGGGAAGAACTGATGCGCGACCGCACCGAAGCGACGGCCTCCATGCAGAGGGTGGAGCAGGAAACGACAAGACAGGAGGTCCGGGATGGGCACCTCGAACTTCGAGCCCCTCAGGATGCTCTCGTCAAGGATCTCGCCACGCATACGCCGGGTGCCGTCGTCGCCCCGGGGACGGTCCTCATGACGCTCATGCCGCTTGGCGATGCACTGCGTGCCGAAGTCTGGGTCGACAACGAAGATATCGGTTTCGTGCGCGAGGGTCAGCCGGTCAGCATCAAGCTCGCTGCGTTCCCGTTTCAGAAATATGGCCTGTTGCAGGGGACGGTGAGATCCGTGAGCGTGGATGCAACCGAGCGGACCGGCATGGAAGGTTCACAAGCATCATCGAACGGCCCTTCACCAGGGCTGAATTACAGGACCGTCATCGACATCGCGAACCAGCGCTTGCGGTCCGAGGGGGTCGAATACCCGTTGGTGCCCGGCATGCGCATCGACGCAGAGATACGAATCGGTCAGAGAAGGGCGATCGACTACGTGCTCTCGCCTTTGCGCAAGGCATTTCATGAAGCTGGCCGCGAACGCTGAGGATCGCGCGCCGGTTCAACGAAGCATATTCGCGCCGCATTGTTCCAAGGGGATGAACGCCTGCTCCAGCCATTCGTCCCGGAGTGCTCCCTTGAAGTCCACGTCGAAGTTGACGCCCGTCTCTGTGTCGCTCCGATGATAGAACTCGTAGCGCACGGTTCGTGAAGTTTCCGCAGGCTCCTTGGTGGCGGACGGGTCGAGGCGCACCAGGAGCTTGAACTTCACATGGGTTCGCTCGACGACCTGCGGCTCGGCGTAGCTGCCCTGCGACTCGGCAGGCACACCGAAGGTCGTGCGAATCGCATCCTTCACGCATGGCAGCGTGCTCAGAATGGGCCGCTGAAAACTCGCCTTGCGCGTTCCGAATGCCTTTCTCACCGAATCTCCGGTGGCCGAGCAACCGGAAAGGACGGCGCCAAGCGTCAGGACCGATGTGACAAGGAGGATCGCTCGCATCACGCTGCGCTCGGGAAGCACGCCGGACCGAGCGGTTCGAACGACTTGTAGGTCAAGATGAACTCCTGATGTCCGAGGGCTTCGGACTTGGTCTTCTCTCCATTGGCGACCCGGAGAATGAGATCGTAGATCTCCCGGCCCACGTCATCGAGCGTGGCACGTCCTTCCAGGATCCGGCCTGCATCGACGTCCATGTCGTCGGTCATGCGTCTGTATGTGTCCGGATTGGCGCAGACCTTGATCACGGGTGCCAGCGCGGAGCCGACGACCGATCCACGTCCTGTCGAGAACAAGGTGAGGTGGCTACCGCACGCAATGAGTTCCGCAATCTCGGCGTTGTCGCTGATGTTGGGAAAGCCGAACCTCGGTTCCCCGTCGGGCACGACGTCGAGCAGATACAGCCCTCCTGCTACCGGCGTATCCCCAGGCTTGATGATTCCCGAGATCACGGACTGGCCAGACTTTGCATAGGCGCCCAGAGACTTTTCCTCGATGGTGGTGAGACCGCCGTCCGCGTTTCCGGGGCCGATGCTCGCGTGTCCATACGTCGCGTAGTATTTGGCGGCCTTGGCCACGATCTTGACGATTTCGTCGCCCAGCGCAGGATGCTGCGCACGTCGGGCCATCCAGTGCTCCATTCCGATCAGCTCACCCGTTTCCTCGAAGATGCAGGTGGCGTTCTTCTCCACCAGGAAGTCGAAGGCCCGCCCCATGGCCGGATTCGCGGTGAGACCGCTGGTGGCATCGGAGCCGCCACAGATGGTTCCGACGATGAGTTCATCGATCGGCATGGCGGTACGAGGGGTGTTCTGCAACTGATCCAAGGTCTGTCTCACCCAGGCCTGACCTTCGGCGATGGTGCTTCTCGTACCGCCCGACTCCTGAATGACCAGGAGCTTTGCCGGACGGCCGGAAGCGCGAATGGTGTCCAGCAGCTTCCCCTTGTTGAATCCCTCGCAGCCGAGAGACACCAGGAGCACCGCCCCCACGTTCGGGTGGGTGCACAGGCGCTCCATCATCTTGAACGAGTAGGCGTTGGGGAAACAGCCGGGAAATCCGATCAAATGCGCGCCCACGTCCCGGTAGGGATGGGTTATCTCGCGAGAGACGTGGTGCGCGCACTCGACGAGGTAGGCAACCGCCACCACGTTCCGTATGCCCTTGCGCCCGTCAGCGCGAAGGTAGGCCTGTATGTCCATCAGTGCGCCTCCTGCAGGAACTCGTGACCCTCGTCCAGCGTATAGGTGGGGAGATAGTCACTCGTGACGTTGTGGATGTGCACGTACTCTCCTGGTGCGATCTCGGCGGTCGCCCTCCCTATGGGGGCCCCGTACTTGACGATGATCTCGTTCCTGGCGATCGGCTTGAATGCGAACTTGTGCCCCGTCAATATCGACGCTGCCAGGGCGAATCGGTGCCCCAGCACGTCGACGGTCTCTCCCGCGCGGAGATCCTGCTTGGCCATGGCGACGTTGTCGCCGGGGGCGAGTATCAGAACCCGCGGATCTGTTCGAGAAGTCTCGTTCATGGTGTTCACCTTCTCAGGGTCCGGTTAACGTGAAGCCATCGCGGATATCAGTCAGGCTTTCCCCAATCGGGAGACGCGCACGATCGCGTCCTTGCGTCTTGCCAGGTCCGGTTGGAGCTTCGTGCCGAGGCCGGGTCCCGGCGGGGCGCTGATGTGGCCATCCTTGACGGGCGGCAACTGGGTCACGAGCGTGGGATACCAATCGTAGTAGAACGCGCGGACCATCTCCTGCACGAGCGCATTCGGACTGTTGAGAGACAGGTGCACGGACGCGGTAAGAAGGATCGGCCCCGTGCAGTCGTGAGGCGCGACCGGCAGTGCCCACGCTTCGGCCATCGTGGCGATCTTCTTCGATTCCGACAGACCGCCGCACCAGCCCACGTCCAGCATGCAGACCGATACCGCCTGTTTCTGGAACAGCTCACGGAAGCCGGTACGTGTGGCGAGCGTTTCGCTGGCAGTCACCCAGACGTTGGTCCGATGCGCGTAGTCGGACAGTGCATCGAGATTGGTCATCTTGATCGGGTCTTCGTACCAGAACGGGTCGAACTGTTCCAGCGCGCCTGCGATCCGGATGGCGGCCGGCAGTTGCCACATGGAATGGAACTCCACATGAATGTCCATCCGGTCTCCGACTGCCTTGCGGATCTTCTCGAAGGGCTTCATGCACTTCTTGAGATCCGCGTTGGAGATGTAAGTCCCGTTCGATGCCTCGGCCGCTTCGTCGAACGGCCAGATCTTCATGCCGGTGATGCCCATGTCGAGCAGGCTTTCCGCCAGTTCACCGGCGTCGCTCTTGAAGGCGAGAAGGTCCTCGTAGGGGCGCTTCTTTCGGTCGACCTTGGACGGCAGACCGAAATTCTCGGTGCCCTGGGTCGGCTCGGCGCGCACGTATTGATATCCCGCACAGGTGTTGTATACGCGGATGCGATCCCTGGAGGCGCCCCCCAGCAACTGATAGATGGGCTGACCGGTGACCTGCCCGAACAGGTCCCAGAGTGCGATGTCGATTGCCGAGGCGGCTCGCATCTCCACGCCCACGCTGTTGAAGCCGAGGTAGGTGTTGAGGAAGTGGTGCGAGATCCCGTCGATCTCCAGGGATTCTTCCCGAGAAGATAGCGCGCCGAGGTTTCGTGGATGTGAGCGGCCACGGGCGTCACCGCGTAGAAGGTCTCGCCCAGTCCAACGAGGCCCTCGTCGGTGTGAATCTGAACCCACAGCAGATTCGGAAATTCGCCCAACTGTATCGTTTCTACCGCCGTGATCTTCACGAGCACCCTCCCCGGTCTTGTGACGTGGCGCGAGTTTACCGCCAAGATCCTCGACGGCCCAAAGCTGCGAGGGCGGTCGACGGGGCTCGTTCAACGATCTCCAACTGGAATGCGGGCGATCCTGTCGGTAGCATCCCCTGCTTTGGCCAAGGAGTGACGCCGTGACACAGACCCTGAACTCGAATGTCCGTCCCCGCCGCAGCCTGCTTTTCGTGCCTGCCCTGCGCCCCGACCGGTTCGCCAAGGCACTCGAATCCGGTGCTGACATCGTATGCATCGACATGGAAGACGCGGTAGCGCTGGAACGCAAGGACGAGGGCAGGGCGGCGACACTGCCGTTGTTCCGGGAGAGATCCCATCCTCATGTCGAGCAGATGGTCCGGATCAACGGGCTCTCCACCTACCACGGTCTGAAAGATCTGCAGGCGCTGATCGAATGCGCCAGCCCGCCACCTTCGATCATGATCCCGAAAATCCGTTCCGCGGAGGAGGTTCAGTTGATCGACGTCCTCCTGTCCACCGGGCCGGCTCGCCAGATCCGCTTCTGCGTGATCATAGAAACAAACCAGGGACTCGAACGCGCCGTCGACATCGCCCGCGCCAGCGCCCGAATCGATTCGATGATCCTAGGCGCCGTCGACATGAGTGCCGACCTGCGATGCGTCAAGGCGTGGGAACCGCTGCTCTATGCGCGTTCCCGCCTGGTCCATGCGGCCGCCTCGGCCGGCATAGACCTTCTGGACGTTCCGTACCTCAACCTCGACGACGCCAGCGGGTTGCAGGCTGAATCCACTGCCTGCGCCCGTCTGGGCTTTACCGGCAAGGCGTCCATCCATCCCTCGCAGATACCGGTGATCCACGACGCCTTCACCCCGAGTCAGCCTCAGATCGAGAAGGCGCGCAAGGTGTGCGCAGCCTTCGAGGCGAGCTCCAGCGGCCTCGTCGTGGTAGACAACGAACTGATCGAGTTGCCGGTGGTCCGGTCTTACTATCGCATGCTTGCGATCGCGGAGAGAATTCGCAACCGCTGAAGTGCGCGTTCCGGTCGGGAGCGCTTGCGGACGCCTCCCGACCCCCGGACGCAGCCTCGTCTCGTCCCTGCCATCTCAGCCGCGGTCAAGCGGCAACGGCGTATCTGTCTCTGGTTGGATACACTTCTGTGGCTTCAGGGTGTCCCAGGTCCGAGAAGTCAGCCGCGCGGGTTCCCAGATATTTCGCGAACTGTTCGTCGAGACGTTCTATGTCCATGCGCAGCAGGACAGCGGGCGCCTTCACTCGGCCGCACAACCGGACCTCGGAAACTGCTGTAAATCCGAACAGTTTCCGGTAGACCGGAGCATGACGGGGATTGACCTCGATGTAGAGGTCTGTCGCCCCGTGCGCCACGCGGCCGACTCGGTAGGCGAGCGCGAACATCGACGACAGGATCTTTCGACTGTCGCTATTTGGCGTCACTGCGAGTCGCGTCAGTTCGATGAGGGTTCGACCATCAGCGCGAGCCTGCGATATTTCGTCGGGATAGGTATGGTCGATCCAGAGTCCCGAAGGTCCGTCGTATCCGAGCGTCATGGTGCCCACGACGCGCGAGTCCTGGACGGCAACCAGCGTGGTAGACGGGCGCATCGAGTCCGCATCCACCGTGATCGATCGAGTGACGTAGCCCCGCCACTCGTAGCGCTCCCGCACCAGCTCGGCGGCTTCCAGCAGCATTTCTCGGGTGGTGGCCACCGCTACGCCGATTTCACCGCTCGGTCTGCCCGTTGCGGCCGAGGACATCGAGTTTTCTTCGGGCGTGGATCCTCGTGCGCGAAAGACCTGTTCGAAGAACGACACGTCCAAGGCCTGCGGGACTCCGGACCTGCGGGCGACTGCGGCGCTGACCATCGATGCGGTTGTCATCTCTCGTTCCCTCTTCCTGAAGTGTTTACGGCGGTGCCGCGCGCAATCGCACGCTTCGCGCCAGGCGAGCGTGGGCGTGCATCCCGGATTGCATTCGACGTTCTGATTTCGGTCTCTCTCTAGGGCCCTGATCTATGGGAACGCCGGGCCCTTCTCACAGCGCATGGAACTGGTTCGGTCCGACTGCGCTGGCGCGGTTAAGCGCGTCCATCTTCGAACGCACCTGTTACACCGGCTCGTTCGTCTCACAGCGAATCACCTCTTCCTGCACACCGCCTGTCTGGTCTACGAGACATTGACTTTCTCGCGACTTTGGACAGTTGCCGCGTCCAACGATGACAACGCCTCGAATTTACAAGAAACCTCCTCGGATGACACCTCGACTTTCGCAAAAAGCGTTTGATTTTCTGCAGGTCGCTGCAAGCGAAACCTCACTTGTCCGACCGCAATACCGTCGGTGTCATTCCGACGACGGTACGACCACGTCCGGCGGTGTCGACAGGATTTACGAAACGGCAACGTGTAACGCGAAAGGTGCTCACAAGTCCTTGATCGATAGGCATCGGTGCGGGGAGGCCCGATTTCTGCGATACGAGGCATACGTAGCGTCGCACTTGGTGATACTTAAGAAACGCCCCGAGCGATGTGAACCAGAGTCGCGTGTCGGCTCGAGTCTGCCCCGATCGGATTCGAGTTCCGCCCGCAGTGCAATTGAACTTAAAGGCAGACAGACCGCTATGCTTCAGAGAATCGCCGTGGAGCCCGGGCATCGGGGCCCGACCGTAGCCATCACCACCCGACGCGTGCAGCCGTTCAGGCAGCAACCCTACGCACTGCTCATCGAGGCATTTGCGACAGCCTCGGAGCGCCGGCGCGATGCCCGGCGGCGGCGGAAGGACGGTTCAGCGGGTTCGCTCGAGCACGCGATAGCACTGGTGCACATCCTGTGCAACGAGGCGGGGATCACGGACGACGTGACACTCGTTGCCGCCGTCCTGCAAGACACCTTGGCCGATACCCAGCTGAGGTACATGGATCTTCGGCGGCAGTTCGGACCGCTCGTGGCCGATACGGTCGTCGAACTCACGGATGAATCCAGCGGCTTTCTGAAGGACCGTCCGCCGCTCCGGTTGCACGCGGTGGGCTCACCGAGTCATCGCGCGAAGCTCATCACACTCGCTCAGCAGATCGCAGCGCTTCGCGAAATGACTCGGGAACCGGACCTCCCGGAAGAGAGTGCCCAGACGTTTGCGGCGCTGCGCGCAGAGGTCGAGGAAATGCGGGGGACTCATGCCACGCTCGAATGTCTGTTCGACGAGGAGTCAGCCCGCGTTGCCGCGGACATGAATGCCCTCGCGAGCTGATCGCGCGTCACGCGGCGAGCCGGCACGGCTCGCCGATCGAACGAGAGAGTCCCGGGTGTCCGGTGCTCTCGCAACATCGGATGAACCGCCATCGCGGCGCATCCGGACTGGCCTGGCCAGGACCCGCCCGTTCCGCCCTTGCGGCGGAGACCCCGCGGCGCATCGACGAAAGTCGATGCGCCGTGTTTTTCTTGCCTTGCACTTCCTTCGCCTTCCCTCGTCACGCCGTAAAATGGGACCCTTGGAAATCAATCGCTGATCCGAGACGGGCACTGAACGTTGGCCGATGTCCGGCGCCGGGCACGTCCGGGAGACTCCCCATGAAACCCATCGAAGCCGATCTGTGGTCGGAACTCAAGCGACTTGCAATCGAACAGGTCGAACGGGAGCCGATCCTGTCAGGCCATCTGTACGACTTCGTCCTGCGACACCGGGGCTACGCGGAAGCGCTGTCGTATCTGATCGCCGCCACTCTGTCGAACCAGGTGTTCAGTCTTGCCGGCATGGTGGATCTCATCGGACAGACTGTCGAACGCCACCCGGACATCGTTGCGGCAAGCCTTGACGATCTGCACGCCGTCAATGCGCGCGATCCGGCATCGGAGTGCGTTCTCGTGCCTTTTCTGTACTACAAGGGCTTCAAGGGATTGCAGGCGCATCGGGTGGCACATGCTCTGTGGTCGGAAGACCGACGAGGAGTCGCGCGATTCCTGCAGAGCCGTGTCGCCGATTCGCTGGCGATCGACATCCATCCCGCGGCCAGGATAGGCCGGGGGGTGTTCGTCGATCACGGCATCGGGCTGGTCATCGGCGAGACCAGCGTAGTGGAAGACGACGTGTCCATTCTGCAGAACGTGACCTTGGGCGGGACCGGCAAGGAAAGTGGCGACCGGCATCCGAAGATCCGGCGAGGCGTGATGATCGGGGCGGGCGCGAAAGTCCTGGGCAACATCGAGGTCGGGGAAGGTTCCAAGGTGGCCGCGGGCAGTGTCGTGCTGACGCCTGTGCCTCCTCACACGACGGCCGCCGGCGTCCCCGCAAAGATCGTGGGTACGGGCCGCTCCGACACCCCTGCCTTCGAGATGAAGCAGGAACTGGAATAGCCTTCACTGTCCGTGACGACGCGGACTGCCATCGCGGGAGACGAACAGCCCCGTGCCTCGATGCGTCATCCATCGTGCGCGGCATTCGGCTTGGCGGCATAGGGCTCGTCGGCACTGACGAATTGGGTCTCCTGCCGTCCGGCATCGCACCATGCTTGCACTCCGGGAAGGGCAAGCAGAGAGGTGCAATAGTCCTCTGCAACGGAGGGAAGAGACACCTCGTAGGTTCTAAACCGGGTCGCCACCGGCGCAAACATGGCGTCCGCGCAGGTGAAGTGTCCGAACAGCAGAGAGCCATCGATTCCGAATCGCGACCTGCATGATTCCCAAAGCGACACGACGCGAGCGATGTCCCGTTCCGAACCGGGTGTGCGCCCCAGTCCCGGCAGACGGCTGCGAAGATTCATGGGCATGTTGCGCCGCAGTTCCTGAGATCCGGAGTGCATTTCTGCGCACATGCTGCGCGCGTACCGGCGTGCGACAGGATCGGCCGGCCACAACGCGCGGTCCGGATACAGTTCGGCGACCGCTTCGCAGATGGCCAGCGAGTCCCATACCGGCTCCTCGTCGATCCATAGAACCGGGACCTTGCCCGTGGGAGACCACCGCTCGATGCCCTCCACGTGTCCATCCTGACCGAACCATAGAGGGACTTCCTCGAACGGGATTCCTGCCTGCCGCAGCAGTACCCACGGGCGCATGGACCAGGACGAGTAGTTCTTGTTGGCGACAACCATTCTCAGACGGGGCATGGCGGTACCTCTCCGGAGGGACTCGAAACAAAGGAAACCGGTCTGATCGATCGACCCGGTGGGGCCTCACGCGCGGCCGCGAGGCGCGCATCGGGGCAGGATGTGCGAAAACGCCCAAGGCTCCAGCCGGCAGAGTCGGCCGCACCACGGTGCCCGGTGTGGAGGTCCCCGCGGCAGAAGGGGTCAGGCGTCCCTCGGTCGGACCTGCCGGGACGTGGCGGCGAACCATCTCTATTCCGCCTGTCGACCAGATCGTTAGAATCTCACGCAAGGAGGAACGACGGCAATGTACCCAGCGAACGTGTCGCCCGCGGAACGGTTCTCGGAGCCCGCCTGGAAGTTCAGTGACGAAGAGACCGCTCGCTATCACGCCGACGGACTGGTCGTGTCTCCTTTCCGGATCTCCCCGGCGCGATTGGAGAGCATGCGCGAATGCCTCGAACGGTTGCTCCGCGACAACGCGGACGTCGCGCCTGAGAGTCTGGTCTGCCCGCACATTCCCAATGGCCCTCGACACGATGCGGCGGCGGCAGGAAAGTGGTTCGAGTTCGCGACGGACCCGGGGATGCTCGATCTGGTCACCCAACTCATAGGCCCCGACGTCATACTGTGGGGCAGCCAGGTGTTCTGCAAGCCCGCTCTGACCGGCCGGGAAGTGCCGTGGCATCAGGACGGTCAATATTGGCCCATCAGGCCGCTTGCCACCTGCTCCGTCTGGATCGCACTGGACGACGTCTCGCCCGAGAATGGTTGCATGCGATACATCGCCGGATCACACCGCAACCGTGGACTTCTCCCGCACCGAATCAGGTCCGGAACCGACATCGTGCTCAATCAGGAGGTCGACCCCGGTTCGATAGATGGGGCCGCCGTCATGGACGACGTCCTGCCGGCCGGGGGATTCTCTCTTCACGACGTCTATCTGGTGCATGGCTCGAATGCCAATCGTTCCGTTCGCAGGCGGGCTGGATTCGTGGTTCGATTCATGCCGGCCACGTCGTTGTTCGACCGGAGTGTCGACCGCATGCAGGACCAGGCGGGCGTCAGCTTCAGCTTCAGTCGGCGCCCGATCTGGCTCGTGCGTGGTGAGGACCGGGCCGGTAACGACTTCGCGGTCGGTCATGGAGACGACTATCGTCTCGTCCCCCGAGTCTCGGATGACGCGTGACGATCGTGGACACGGCATGGCAACCCGCAGGGATGCAGGGGAGATGACGGACCGAATCGATGGTACGTGGGTTGCTGGCGGGCAATCGCCGATCTGGGCATCTCCGTGGCATGATCACCTCCTGGCATGACGTCTGAGTGTCGTCACCGACCTGTCCTGGCGGTGCGCAAGCCGGCGATCCAAGCCGGTGGTTGCTTCCCGCTACACTGCCTCTAGCTGAGATCTTCCTTTGCAAGTGGAGACACCGACATGAAACTGCTCAATACGATGCTGGTGGCCCTCGGGTTGGTCTGCGCCCACGCGCAAGCCGCCGATCTCGATGCCCTGAACCTCCTCAATCAGACTCAGTTCCGTGCGTTGTCCGAAGATCTGGGGGCTGCGCTTTCGTACAAGCCGCTGACACCGGCCGAACCCCTGGGAATCACCGGATTCGACATCGGAATCGCGGTGACGGCCACCAGGCTCAAGAACGTCGACGTGTTCGACCGGGCCACATCGAGCGGAGACATTCCCAGTTACCTCCCTGTTCCGACCATCCGGGTACACAAAGGCCTCCCGCTCGACTTCGACGTCGGGGTGATGGGCGGGATGGTTCCCGGCACCAATATCCGTTTCTACGGCGGTGAACTGCGATACGCCATCGTTTCCGGCAATGTCGCTCTGCCCGCGGTCGCCGTCCGGGGAAGCTATACCCGGCTCAACGGAGTCGATCAGGTCGACCTGGACACCAAGGGTCTGGACTTGTCGATCTCGAAGGGCCTGTTGAATTTCACGCCCTACGGCGGTATTGGCAGGGTATGGGTGAAGAGCACGCCCAACGGAGTGGCCGGTCTTGCAGAGGAGTCGTTCGGGCTCAACAAGGTGTTTGCCGGACTCAATTTCAACGTGCTGCTCATGAATCTTGCCTTCGAGGTCGATCGCACGGGAGAAGCCACGTCGTTCGGCCTCAAGGCCGGTCTGCGCTTCTGACGCAAGTCCAAGCGACGTGCGGAGAAGGGCTTCTGCCGATGGAACTGGATGCCAAGGCGACTGCCGAAGGCGTCAGGGACCGTGTCCTCGTGGCGGCGCGGGCCGATCAGATCTTCAAGGCCCGCGATGCCGATGTACGAGTGGCTTTCCGTCCCGGTCTCGGAGGTCTGCGGCGCAGGCCAGACGTTCGTAGGATTACAGGCGTGACGCGTAGTCGCCCGTGATCGTCAGGACCATCACTTCGTCGGCATCGAACGCCAGTGCGACTTCGCGAATGCGGTCGAGAACGCGATCGGCGGTCCCTATGATCGCTCGTGGACGCTCGCGATGAATGATGGCCTCTTCCTCGGCCGTGTAGGTGCGCGCGAGCGCTTCTTCCATCGTGGCGACGGGTTCGTCCAGACCGCGGGCCATCTGCAAGCGCCGCAGGTCGATGGAGGATGCCAACCGTTCGGCTTCGCGATCGGTTGCGCCGCAGATGGCGAACACGGCCACCATGGACCGTGCCGTCCTTTCGCGGCGTGATGGCCGGAATCCGTTGCGATACGCTTTCGTCACTTCCTCGCCGCCGAATGCATTGATGAAGTGCGCGAAGGAAAATCGCAGCCCCAGATAGGCGGCAAGCGTCGCGCTGTAATCCGACGATCCCAGCAGCCACACTTCCGGTGCTCCTTCTCCCGAAGGCATGGCCTTGACCCGAGCATAGGGATGATCGGGCGGCAAGGCATCGTCAAGAAACGAAACCGTTTCCTGAACATGAGCGGGAAACTGGTCGAAGTCGTAGAAAGCGCCGCCCGAAAGTGCTCTGGCTGTGAGGCCATCCGACCCCGGGGCACGGCCGATGCCCAGATCCACTCTGCCCGGAAAGAGGGCCTCAAGCATTCGAAACACTTCGGCGACCTTCAACGGACTGTAGTAGGGAAGCAGGACTCCGCCCGTTCCCACGCGGATCCTCGTGGTCGCCGATGCCACCGCAGTGAGCAGGATTTCGGGGCAGGGGTCCGCCAGTGCACGTGTGCTGTGATGCTCGGCGAGCCAATAGCGCTGGAACCCCATGGCATCGGTCTCGCGCGCCAGTTCTACCGTCCTGCGCAGCGCCTCTGCCGGCGAGTGACCGTTGATCACCGGAGATTGATCGAGAACAGAAAGCTTCAGTGTCATGGTATGCGTCTTACGCGTCGCCGTGGCTTTCCGCCAATGATGACCTACTTCACCAGGATATCGACGGCGTGGATCGGGCCGGGTCCCGAGTTGGTGATCAGCATGGGCTCCTGGCCATCGCGCCACTTGAAACCCGCTGCTTCGAAGCTGACCTGCTCCTTGCCGCCCGGAGCGGCGAAGGTCATTTCGCCGGCAGTCACCGCCACGAACATGCCGCAGGGACCGTAGAGCGTCGTCGATGCTCCGGGCGGCAGTTCGATGCGAGTCACCCTGACGCGGTCGTTCTCCAGGATCAGAGGCCCCGCCATCGCCTCGTCGAGCGACCGGGCGCCGCATCCCTGGAGTATCTCCGTGTCGGTGACGTGATAGAGATCCGCACCGACGTTGCTGACCCGATGGGCCTTGGGCCGCGACGCGTATCCGATGAAGTAGGTCTCACCAGGTGTCCGTCCAGGGCGGCGGACCGTCGCAGCCCCCCAGTCTTCGGCTTCGGTTTCGCTGGGCGCGATGTTCACGAAGACACCGTCGTGGTGGTGAACGTGCATGAGGCTTCGATAGCCGGGAGGTATCTGCACGTTGAAGAAGCGAACGTGCGAATTGCGGAACACCAAGCGATGCTTCGGTTCTTCGTCGATCGGTACCGGATTCTCGGCCGCAGCAATGCGGATGCCCGCCAGGCACCCAAGGATCGTGACGAACGTCGCGAGCAGAGTCGCCGTCTTCATCGCTGCAACGCCCGTTCCACGAAGTCGAGCCGGTCCTGTCCCCAGTACGGCTCTCCATCGACGACATACGTCGGGGCACCGAAGATCTGACGCTCGATGGCCTCCTGCGTAAGGCGATCATATTCGGATAAGGTGGCGGGACTGTCCGCCGTTGCGACGAGCGCCGTGCCGTTCAAACCTTGCGCTTCCGCAATGGCGCGCAGGGTGGACGGATCCGAAATGTCGCGTTCCTGTTCCCAGCATGCCTTCATCAGTGCGCCGGCGAGATCGAGCTGTCTGTCCGAGCCCTCCGGAGCGGCTGCGATGATCGTTCGGGCAGCCAGATCGGCCGGCACGGGGAAGTGCTTCGGCTCCAGGTTGATGGGCACCCCCAGGTAGTCGCGCCAGCGCTTGAGTTCGAACATGCGATACGCCTGTCTCTGGGCGGCTCGCTGCTTGAGCGGGAGTCCCCCCGAAACCGGAAACACGCGGCCATAGTCGATCGGTTTCACGGCAATCGAAGCGTCGCATCTGCGGGCGATTTCGCGCAGGCGGGCGTGGCCGAAGTGGGTCCAGGGCGAAACCGGCGAGAAATAGTAGTCGATCGTCTTCAAGGGAACTCCTCCGTGTTGGTAGGTCGGTCAGCGTCTGTGCGGCAGCGAAGGGCCTGGACGGGAGCCCCCGCTGCACGAGCCGAGCGCACCGTCATTGGATTTCGCCCGCCGGGGCACATCGTTCGATCAGCGAGGAATCGTCGTTCCTGGCGGCGTTCACACGTGCACTCACCGGATGGGCGAACATCTCATCGGACGGTGCGGGCGCCAGCAGCGGCAAGAGCCTTGCTCGAGAGGTCGCGGGATCAAGCCACGCCTGCACGTCCTTCAAGTCCAACAGCACGGGCATGCGGTCGTGGACCGGCGCCATGACCTCGTTCGCGGCTGTCGTGAGAATACAGCACGAAGCCGGAAAGTCGCCGTCTCCGGGCTCGAACAGGCCCGCCATGGCGAACACCGGATCGTTTGCCGGATGGAAGTAGTAGGCCTGTTTGGGCCCTGCCTGGGGCCGGTTCCATTCATAGAAGCCCGATGCTGGCAAAATGCAGCGTCGGGCGCGAAACGCGGAGCGGAACATCGGGCGCTCCTGGATCGATTCGGCGCGCGCGTTGATGGGCTTGGGATACGCGCGGGACTGCGCAGCCGAGCGGGTCCAGGCGGGTGTCAGGCCCCAAAGCATCATTTCGCCGATGGGGCCGCTGACGGATTGCCTGACGACGAGCACCTGCACGCCGGGCGGGATGTTGAACCTGGGGACGAGTTCAGGAACGCTCACCAGGTGAAAGTGGTCAGCCAGTTCACGGGCGTTTTCATTGAGGGCGTATCGGCCGCACATGACGGGGATTATATTTGCGGGAGAGGATCAACGGCCCGGCGGCGAGAATGCCGGCCGCGGCATGCCAACACATTTTCCGATCACACTGACATGAACTTGCTCTCGAGAGGAATGCTGGGACTGCTGAGCGCGGCCGCGATGACGGGCACCGCGTTCGGATTCGAATTCGCCGGTCTCGGGGTAGGCGTTTCACCGGATTCGCTGCGGACCCTGTTTCCGGAGTCGCGCCACGAATTCTGGCAGAGGGGGTCCGGCAGCATTGCCCGCCCCGAGGATGGTGATGGCCGATTCGACGACTGGTTGAAGACCGGCGACGGTCTCTACATCGTCAAGCTCTCGCCCAACGATACGCGTGCTGACGTGACAGCCATCAGCGTGTCGCTGGACAAGGGGTCGGTCCGACGTTGGATCTTCTCGTTCGAACGGTCGGGTACCGGCAACAAGCCGGAACAGACGGAGCGCCGATATCCCGGCTGCAAGCGTGTGCTCGACACGATTGTCGCCAAGTATGGGGAACCGGGAAAATTCACGACACGTGTGGAGGACGGCATCCAGCATCGTTCCCGGGAATGGACGGGTGAGCGAGGCGAGATGATTCTGGATTGCGGCAAGTTCGTGAACCGTGCCTCCATCTTCGCCATCGATCTGGAGATCTCCCCCCGGTAACGGCGTTCGGCGGGGGCATGCCGTTCATTGCCGGTATTTCGCCAGCAGATCGTCGAACCCCATCCGTGAACCATTGCGGAATTCATAGATGCCCTGAAGGTCCCGCAACAGCGGCTCGCGCAGGTCTTCCTTTCCTGCCGCCAATCCGATCGCGCGGGCGTAGTACTCGATGACCCGGTCGAGTTGAGCGAAAGCCTTGGCCACCGATTCGGACTTGGACGGACCGTCCAGTCCCTTGGACGCTGCGTTGATCTTCTCGTACTCGCTGAAATGCGTCTGCCCCAGGAAGTACCAGCCGTAAGGATCTTTCGGGTCAATCCGGGTGACCTTGGTGAATCGTTCCCGCGCGTCTTCGATCTGCCCCGACTTCTGCGAGATCACGCCAAGCCGGAGATGCAGCTGGGGCAACCAACGCGTCCGGTATTCGTTCCACTGCGCCTCGTCCATGGAGCCTGGCCGCTTGTCCGCTTCGATCAGTGCGATCGCCCGGTCTCCGTACGAACGCGCAGGTCCCGAAAATTTCGCCGGATCGGACCGTGCCTCGTTCGCCGCCGATACGCCTAGCACGGTGAGCAGCTGCACGTCATCGGGGTTTTTCGCAAGCCACGTATCGGCCAGCGCAAATGCATTGTCGAACCGGCTGCTCTTCAGATACTCGTCGATGGCGGCCGGTGTGGCCGTCTGACCCGCCTCTGCGGCCTTGCGGAACAGTTCCAATGCTTGTGGGTCGTCCTTCGCGACGCCGCGCCCATCGCGCAAGAGCGTCGCCAGGTGATACAGAGCCTCGACGTGATGGGCATCCGCCGCCTGCCTGTACCACTTGGCTGCCTGGGCATAGTCCGGCAGCATCCCGACGCCCTTCTCGTGGTTCCATCCCAGGAGATAGGCCGCCTCCGTGTGCTTCTGGTCCGCGGCCTTCCGCAGCCACTCGTTGGCTGCCTGCTCGTCCTTTTCCACGCCTGCGCCGGCGGCCAGTGCCAGCGCATACGCGTACTGAGCCTCCGCGTAACCCTGGTTCGCAGCCTTGAGGTACCAGGACGAAGACTCCGCCTCGTTGTGGTCGATGCCCTCGCCTCGCGCCAGAAGATAGCCCAGCAGATATTGCGCGGGCGCCTTGCCCTGGTCGGCCGCCTTGCGGAACCAGAGCATGGCCTGTTTGTTGTCCTGCGGCACCCCCACTCCGGTCATGTAGTAGGAGCCCACGGCGTACTGAGCATCCGCGTTGCCCTTGTCGGCGGCCTTGGCGTACCACTTCGCGGATTCGGAGTAGTCCTGCTTCACGCCATCGCCGGTCTGGTAGATCCAGCCAAGGATGTACTGGGCCGTGGCCTGCCCCTGTTCCGCGAAGGGCCGGAACTCTCTTGCGGCAGTGGCATAGTCGCCACTGTTGTACGCATTCACGGCTTCTTCCCAGCCGGCCAGTACGGTGCCCGACATGCCGGCTGCAATGAGCAGAGCGAAGAATCGCTTCATGGAGGCGGCCTCAACGATCGTTGCTGTAATACTCGTACGGCTTCTTGGACACTCTCGACTGTTCGAAGTCGGTCCGTTGCTGGGCGTCGTAGGGCTTGTCCCACCACGTGGCCCGAGCGGCTTTCTGCTTCTCGACCACCTCCGGGTGCTTCTGCAGAAACTCCCGCAGGAACAACGTCGTTTCCGATTCGTATCTTTCCATGACTTTATCGCTCTGAAATCAAAGAAAAAACATGTCCAGACATTGTAGCTGCTGGCACTCGCCGCGTCACCGTTCCATGCTGCACTTCCTTCACTTGATCGTCTCCCGCTGCCTCGCGACTCTCGGGTCGGTCGGCGTGCTGCTGTTGACCTCGGCCTCAACGTGGGCCGCCCGCCCTTTCGTCGTGGACGACGCCCGCATCGTGGACCAAGGGGCGTGTCAGGTCGAATCCTGGTACAAGCGAAATGCCGCCAGCACGGAATACTGGGCGCTGCCTGCCTGCAATCCCTTCGGCTTGGAACTGTCGGCAGGCGTGGGAGTTCTCCAGCATGGCGGCCCCGATGTTCACGATGAGCGGGACTATCAGTTCCAGGTCAAGGGACTGTTCCGCGAGCTGCGCGCCAACGATTTCGGCTGGGGCCTCGCTGCAGGAGTGGTGCGGCATGCCGACATCAACCTTGCGCCGAATCTCATCGGCAACTATTACGCCTACGTGCCGGTTTCGCGATCGCTGGCCGACGACAAGGTGGTATTGCTGGGCAACGTGGGCGTGGTGAACAACAGGGACGCCGATCGCCGCGGCCTGTTGTGGGGCGGTGGCGGGGAGTTCTACGTGACGCCCCGCGTCGTCCTGCTGGGAGAGATCTATGGTGCTACGGGGTTCGACCGTTTCACCCAGGCGGGCATCCGGGTGTGGATAGTTCCCGACCACGTGCAGCTGGACAGCACGTACGGTGCGCAGCTGAATGGCGGTGACCGCATCGAGTGGTTTACGCTCGGCTTCCGGCTGATCTCCAAACGCTTCTACTGAACCCCGTCATCGCCATGGCCAAGTCCCCGTCCCGCGTTCCGCTCCCTCCTCTCGCGCCTGCCCGGCCCCATCGGCTGGAGCATCACGGCGACGTGCGCATCGACGACTACTGGTGGTTGCGTGAGAAGGAGTCCGAGGAAGTGCTCGAACATCTTCGCGCGGAGAACCGGTATACGGACGCGATGATGCGTCCAAGCAGTCCGTTCCAGCGTTCCCTGTACAGGGAGATGGTCTCGCGCATCAAGGAAACGGACATGGGCGTGCCCTATCGGGAAGGGGGATGGCTCTACTACTCACGAACGACGAAGGGCAGGCAGTACCCGACCTACTGCCGCAAGCCCGGTTCCATGCAGGCCAAGGAGCAGATCGTTCTGGACATGAACCGTCTCGCCACCGGCCAGGCGTATCTGGGCCTGGGTGTGCTGGACGTGAGCCCGGACGGCAATCTGCTCGCGTTCTCCACGGACTTCAGCGGTTTTCGCGAGTACACGCTCAAGGTGAAGGATCTCCGCAGCGGTGAGGTCATGCCGCTCGAGATCGCTCGTGCGCGCTCCGTCGCCTGGTCGGCGGACAGCAACGTGCTCTTGTACGTGACAGAGGATGACGCGAAGCGCGCGTACCGCGTGTGGCGCCATGCCCTGGGGACCGACGAGCATGTCCTCCTGTACGAAGAAAGCGATGCCCGCTTCTCGGTGGGCGTGGATCTGTGCCGAAGTCTCGAGTTCATATTCGTCACGGTCCACAGCGCCACGACATCGGAAGTCCACTGGCTCCCGGCAGACGAGCCGCGCCACAATCTGCGCTGCATCGCCGCAAGGCGGCAGGGACATGAGTACTACGCCGATCATCACGGTGACAGTTTCTACATCGTGACGAACGACCGCGGCCGCAACTTCCGTCTCGTGCGTTGTCCGGTCGAGGATGCTTCGGAACCTCATTGGAAAGAAGTGACCGGGCATCGGGAGGACGTCATGCTGGAGGGCATCGACATCTTCAAGCGGCACTTCGTTCGTCACGAGCGGCGCGGAGGATTTCCACGGCTTGCCGTCGTCCGCATGGCCGACGGAAACGAACACGACATCGAGTTTCCGGAACCGGCCTACAGCGTGTTCGGTGCGGCCAATGCCGAGTTCGATACCGATGTCTTCCGGTTCACCTACGAGTCCTTCGTGACACCGGACTCCGTTTTCGACTACGACATGAATACCCGCGCCCGGACACTGCTCAAGCAGTTCGAGGTCCTGGGAGGGTACGATCCCGCCAGGTACCGCGCGGAACTCACCTATGCGAAGGCTGAGGACGGGTCGGAAATTCCCGTCTCCATGGTTTACCGCAAGGATCGAAGCGGAAAGGGGCCGCGGCCGATGCTGCTGTCGGGCTACGGCGCGTACGGCTACCCCGAGATGGTCACGTTCTCCTCGGTCCGACTTTCGTTGCTGGATCGGGGCGTGGTCTTTGCGCTGGCCCACGTGAGAGGCGGAGGCGAGATGGGCAAGCGGTGGCACGACGAAGGCCGGATGATGCACAAGCGCAACACCTTCACCGACTTCGTGGCCTGCGCAGAGCACCTGATCGCCCGCGGGGACACGGCCAGCGACCGGCTCGTGATCGAAGGCGGAAGCGCCGGGGGGTTGCTCATGGGAGCCGTGATGAATCTCCGGCCCGATCTCTTCCGTGCCGTCGTGTTCCAGGTGCCTTTCCTGGACGTGGTCAGCACCATGCTGGACGACACGCTGCCACTGACGACCGGCGAATACGAGGAGTGGGGCAATCCGAACGAACCGGAGGCCTATCAGTACATGAAGAGTTATTCACCCTACGACAATCTGAAGCCGGGTCCGTATCCGGCCGTGCTCGTCGAGACCTCGCTGAACGACAGCCAGGTCATGTACTGGGAGCCGGCGAAGTATGTCGCGAGGCTCCGGACGCTGAAGACGGACTCCAATCCCCTGCTGCTCCGGATCAACATGGAGGCAGGGCACGGAGGTGCCTCGGGACGCTACGACTATCTCAAGGAGATCGCCTTCACGTATTCCTTCGTGCTGGGCGTGCTGGGCATCACGCAGTAGCGGAGCACTGCAGCAAATGCGAGGCGTGCGGGGCATTGCTGTTCATTGCCGGGCCGCTGTCGCCAACGTTCGTCGGATTCGGGCGGATCGCCGGTCAACCAGAAAAGAAAAACGGCCCCGAAGGGCCGCTTTTCGTATTGCCTGAACGCCTGGATCAGTACAGCACCACCGGGTTGGCGGGAGATCCCGTCGCGCCGATGATCCGCAGCGGGGCGAAGATGAACGCCGCTTCCTTGATCTTGTGATCGATCAGGGACTTGGTGTCCACGTTCTCGAGGTTCCAGATGCCGCGGGCAGGCTGCAGCATCGTGTGGCAAGGCACCGCCATGCCGTCTTCCTCGTTGCCGGGCTGCGCGTCGTTCGCAGAGGTGTCGCCCATGGTAAGGGCGATGTCACGATCGGCGAAGTACTTGCACGCGCTGATACCGAAGCCGGGTTCGCCTTGCGCGAAGATTGCGCGGGCGGCGGCACGCTGCTCGGAGTTCATCGACTTGTAACGGTCGTTGCTCCACGTGTTGCCCTGGCCGGTGTGCAGCGCAACGCAGTCGCCTGCGCCGATCTCGCCGAGGCCGGCAGCCTTCACCATCGCCTTGACGTCGTCAGCCGTAACGATGCCGACATCGCCGGGCTTCTTCGGTATCGGCAGCATTTCCGCGGAAGCGGAAATCTTGCCTTCGGCCTTGCGCAGCGCGACGGCGTCGAGCACCACAAGGCGGCAGACGAAGCCGTTCTCGCCCACGTGTTCCACGCCCAGCGGACCCATGCCTTGCACCTGGCCGCCTGCGCCACGCTCATAGGCATCCCACGAAATGACGCCGTTGTAGAACATCGGGCCCTTGGAGGTGTTCACGCCGATGTGGCCGGGACCGTCGAACTGGGTCTGGATCTGGCCGATCTGCGTGATCACGAGTTCGTCGTGATACACCAGGGCGTTCTTGCCGAACGGGCCGCCGGTAGGCGTGCCAGGGATGTACATGCTCCAGCTGCGGGGACCGAAGGCGGGAGCTTCCCTGTGATAGTACTTGCCGACCGTCAGCGCCTTGTACTGCTTGATGGTGGACAGCGCCTTGCGGATGTTTGCGGAGTTCTTGGTGTGGTTGGACGAACCGGCGCGATCGTCCTTGCCCCACTTGCTCGGACCCCAGGACAACGCGGAATCGTCGATGGGACCTTCAAGGGCCTGATGCGCACTTGCGCCGATGCCATAGGCAAGCAGCGCGCCGCCAACCGCTGCGGCAATGACCGAACGTTTCATGCTCTCTCCTCCAGAGAATTGTGTGACATGAATTGAATCGGAAGAGGGGACCATTGTTCTTACCCCCGAGAAGAGAATTACACGGAACATTGGCGGTTGCAAGGGCAACGCCCCGAGGAACATCGGAATGATGCACGGGGATGGCGCTGCTGGCGGAAATGCGCCGCGACGAGGCGGTGCGCGACGCCGAGGACGGGTGTCGATACCGGCTCTGGACATGGGTCGGACCCTCCGCAGCGTGCGCGTTGACATCACACTTCACGACGGTGCACATTGCACAGGGCGCGCCGCCGGACTCGCGCGCGAGATCGGTGTGCTGCGGTGCAAGAAGGAGGGTTGGATGATCAGCGATTCGCAGGTGGACTTCTACCGGAAGCATGGCTTCGTCGTGGTGGAAGGTGTGCTCGATGCTGCCATGCTGTCCCGCACCAAATCCGTGGTTGCGGAATTGGTGGAAGGCGCCCGGGGTCTCGCAACGCACACGGACGTCTACGACCTGGAGCCGACTCACCGGCCTGACCGCCCGCGCGTTCGCCGCATCAAGAAGCCTCATCTCCTGAATCCGGTGTTCCTGGACATCCTCCGCATGCCCTCCCTCCTGGGCATCCTGCAAAAGCTCCTGGGGCCCCATGTCCGGCTGCACGGATCGAAGCTCAACATCAAGGCGGCAGGCTACGGTTCTCCGGTGGAGTGGCATCAGGACTGGGCGTTCTATCCCCACACGAACGACGACATTCTCGCCGTCGGCGTGATGCTGGAGGACACGACGCTCGAGAACGGCGCCATGTTCGCGCTGCCGGACACTCACACGGGACCGACGTACGACCATCACGCCGACGGCCGCTTCTGCGGAGCGATGGACGTGTCCGGAAGCGGGCTCGACCTGTCGAAGGCCGTTCCATGCGTGGGCAAGGCCGGTGCAGTGTCCTTCCACCACGTGCGTCTCGTGCACGGATCGGCGGAGAACACGTCGACTCGGGAGAGACCCCTGCTCCTGTACGAGTGCGCCGCCGCAGACGCGTGGCCCTGGTGAATTTCACCAATCTTGATGAATTCGACAGCCGCATGATCTGCGGCGAACCCACGATCGAACCGCGGCTCGAGCCGGTGCCCGTGCGCATGCCGTTGCCACCCGCTCTCAATCAGGGCTCGATCTACGAGAACCAGTCGGCTGCCAAGAGCCGGTACTTCAGCGTCACCGCCACCGTTGCCTGACGCATTGCAGGACGCGGGCCCGACTTTTTCGTTGCCCGCCCCCGACGGTCGAGAGCCCCGGCCGCTCGCGGGCCGGAGACCGCACTCTCGCGAAATGCCAGGGCGCGGGTGACCGGTAGACCGCGACCCAGAGCATCCGTCCGCGTCGAACGGGATGGACGGATGCTCTGATGTGAACTACCGGCCACGGACGGGGCGTTCGTCCTCCGCCGCGGATGATGTGTCAGACGCGTGGGGAAGGGGAGCACTGCTGGTCGTCGATGGCAGCGTGCCGTCCGGTCCTTCGTGAAGTCCGGCAGGAGAAGCGGGACCCGCCACGGTCAAGTCGAACGAGGACCCGCCGATTCATGGAGTCGGTCTCGCGCGGCAACCGAGCGGCGAGGCGGCAGATGCGGTTCATCGCGATACCAGGGAGAGTCAGATGCAAGTGCAAGGCCGGACACCGAACGTGTGGCATGCCCGCAATGCCGTATCCCACAACGTACTGAACGAAGGCGAGACCCGGTTGTTCGACGAACTCGGCTATCACTTTCCCGTTCGTGTATTCGACGAGGCTCAGATTGCCGGCTACCGAGCCCGACTGGAGGAGATCGAACGCCGCACCGGTGGCCCCCTCTCCGGGCAGATGCGCAACAAGCCGCACCTTCTTTTCACGTGGGCCGACGAGATCGTGCGGCATCCGCGGATACTCGATGCGGTGGAAGATGTCCTGGGGCCGGATCTGTTCGTGTGGAGCGCGAGTTTCTTCACCAAGGAAGCGTCCGATCCCGCCTTCGTCTCCTGGCACCAGGATTCCACCTACTGGGGCCTCTCGGAACCCGACGTCGTGACCGCCTGGGTCGCCTTCTCCGATTCCATGCCGGAAAACGGCTGCATGCGAGTCATGCCGGGGACTCACACCCTGGACCAGCTGCCGCATGCCGATACCTTCGCCGCCAACAATCTGCTGACGCGCGGCCAGGAAGTTCAGGTCGATGTCGATCCGGCGCATGCCGTCGACGTCGTTCTTCAGCCTGGCGAGATGTCGCTGCACCACGTGCGGCTCGTGCACGGGTCGGAGCCCAACCGCTCCACCCGGCGGCGCATCGGCTTCGCGATCCGTTACGTGCCGACGTACGTGAAGCAGATGTCCGGACACAGGGACTCGGCGATGCTCGTCCGGGGTGTCGACCGGTTCGGCAATTTCGATCCCGAACCGAGACCGCAGGTCGACATGGGGGAGAACGAGCGCGCCGTGCACAAGCGCATCACCGAGGACGCCATCACCATCCTCTACCGCGGTACGGGCAATCGTCCGCAGTCCTGAACGGCGAAGATCGTGATCAATTTCCCGGTACGTCTCTTTCTGGCGCTGACGCTTCTTGCATGGTCCGCGTTCGGGCACGCCCAGACACCGATCAAGTGGAAGCTGCTTTCTTCGTGGGCTGCGGGAACGGTGCCGCAGAAGGTGGTGGAGGCGTTCGGCGAGAGGGTGAGGATCCTGAGCGGAGGCAGACTCCTGATCGAGGTGTTGCCGGCGGGATCGGTGGTGGCGCCCACGGAGAGTCTGGATGCCCTGCAGGCGGGAGTGATCGATGCGCAGCAAGGTGGCACCGCGTACTTCACCACGAAGGATGCGGCGTTCTCCGTGCTCGGCGACCTGCAGGGCGCGTGGGACACCCCGTACCAGGCGCAGGCCTGGATGGAGCAGGGCGGGGGCAGGGAACTGGCCCGAGAGCTCTACCGGAAGTACAACGCCTATTTCGTGACGGGTGTCTGGTACGGTGTCGAGTCGGTTCTGTCCAAGAAGCCGGTCCGCACGCTGGCCGACTTCAAGGGCATGAAGGTCCGTGCGCCCGTGGGCATGGGACAGGACATCTGGAAGGCGCTCGGTGCCTCGCCGGTCAACCTGCCCGGCAGCGAGGTCTACACCGCGCTCGAGCGGGGTGTCGTGGATGCCTCCGACTGGGGAACGCTTTCCATGAACCAGGATCTCGGCTACCACAAGCTCGCGCGTCATCCGTCGTTTCCCGGCTTCCACTCGATGCCGATGAACGACCTGGCGGTGAATCTCAAGAAGTGGAACGCCTTGCCGGACGATCTGAAAGCGATCGTGGACGCAGCAGGCCACGAGATGGCCAGGGAGATGATCCAGCGCCATGCCGTGGATGATCTCAAGGTCGCGCGGGATGCGAAGGCGCTGGGCTTCGAACCGTTCGATCTGCCGCCGGACGAGCGGAGGAAGTTCCGGGAGATCGCGCGCAAGGTCTGGGGACAGTATGCGAGCCGCAGCGATCTCGCCCGGCGCATCCACGAATCCCAGCTTCAGTTCCTTCGTCTGACGGGCCAGATCCAGTAGAGCCTCCACGGCGGACGCGACGAGGATCTCATGCCGACGAAAGGACCACTCGACCGCGTGGCCGAAGCTGCCGGGCGCGCAGGCAGTCTGCTGTTCGTCGTCATCGTCGCGATCACGGCGTACGAGGTGATCATGCGCTATGCGTTCGGAGCTCCGACCGTGTGGGTGCACGAGATCACCGTCCTGCTGGCAGCGAGCGCCTTCGTTCTGGGAGGGCCGGCTGCGCACGCCGGCCGTGCCCACATCGCGATCACGGTGCTCCTGGAGCGATTTCCGGAACGCTGGCGGTTGTCGATCCGCATCTTCAATTCCGTGCTCGCCATCGTCTTTCTGGCCTTGCTCGCCTACGCCGCGGCCGACCAGGCGGGCGTCTCCATCCGGGACATGGAAACATCGGGCACGGCGCTCAATCTGCCCTCGCCGGTGATCCTCAAGAGCCTGTTTGCCCTCGCGTCCCTCGCCCTCGCATTGCAGACGGTCGGGCATGTGCTGGCCGACATCGAACAACTGCGTCGCGGGGCCGGGCGTCCGTGAGCATCGAATGGATCACGGTCGCGATGTTCGGATCGATGATGATCCTGCTCCTGCTCGGGGTTGCCGCTGGCCTTCGTCACGGGCCTCATCGGTGTCGGCTTCACGGCGGGACTGTTCGGACTGGATGGCCTGCAACTCGTCGCCAGCCGCATCTTCACCTTCATGAACGAGTACGCGCTGGTTTCGGTGCCGATGTTCATCATGATGGCGTCGATCCTGGAGCGCTCCGGCGTGGCGACGGACCTGTTCACAGCGATGCGGGTGTGGTCCGGCGGACTTCCGGGAGGGCTCGCCCTCCAGACGATGGTGGCCGCCACCGCCCTGGGCGCCATGACGGGAATCATCGGGGGCGAGATCGTGCTCCTGGGCCTCATCGCCCTGCCTCAGATGTTCCGCCTGGGCTACGACCGCAAACTCGCAATCGGCACCATCTGCGCCGGAGGATCCCTCGGCACCATGATCCCGCCGTCGATCGTGCTGGTGATCTACGGGCTTACGGTGAATGTCTCGGTCGGCGATCTCTTTACCGCGAACCTGCTTCCCGGGCTGATCCTGTCGGGCGTCTATATGCTCTACATCTTCCTGCGGTGCCGGCTGCGACCCGAACTCGGTCCGCCGGCCCCGAAGGAGGAACGTTCGATGCCGTTCGCCGGGAAGCTCCGGCTCGCCGTGCACCTCCTCCTGCCCGGGGTCGTGGTGCTGCTCGTGCTGGGAACGATCTATCTGGGAATCGCGTCGGTCACGGAAGCGGCGGCCATGGGCGTGGTCGGCACCGCGTTGGCCGCACTTGCGCGAGGGGAGCTCCGCTGGCGGATCGTTCGCGATGCAGCCCGCCAGACCATGACGACCTGCGGAATGCTGCTGTGGCTTTCGTTCGGCGCCACGGCCATGATCGGCGTTTACAACCTGGCCGGGGGGCCGGCGTTCGTCAGGGAGGCCATCACCGGTCTGCCCCTACCGCCGCTCGGTCTCATTGCCGTGATGATGCTGATTCTGACCGTCCTCGGTTGCATCATGGACTGGGTCGGCATCTGCCTGCTCACCATGCCCATCTTCGTGCCGATCGTGACGGGCCTGGGGTACAGCGCCGTCTGGTTCGGGGTCCTGTTCTGCCTCAACATGCAGGTTTCCTATCTGTCCCCCCCCTTCGGACCCGCGGCGTTCTATCTCAAGGGAGTCGCTCCCCCGGACGTGACGCTCAACGAGATCTTCTCTGCCGTTTGGCCTTTCATCGGCCTGCAAGTGCTCGTCCTTGCGCTGGTGGTCCTGTATCCCGAGGTTGCGCTCTGGCTTCCCGGTCTCGCTGCTGCGGCTCCATGAACTGCTGCCTCCGGCCGATGTCCCAGCCGGTAGTCCGGGCGTAGCGCGGGGTGGCGGCGTCCGGATCACGATCCATCGATCCATGGAGACACCCATGAACCGCTGCGTCTCGTCGCTCGCTCTCGCCATGACACTTGTGTCCGGCCAGAGCATCGCGGACCCCCAGTATTACGACACGATCGAGGCCGCCTCGAAGATCGGAGGGAAGCACGTCACCCGCCTGCAGCGCGACAGCGTGACGCGCTTCGGAGAACTGCTCCGGTTCGAAGTGAGAGTCGCCTGGAAGAATCCGGAGGAACGTCCGGAGAACGAGGCACCGTTGAGGGTGGTCCGCTATCTGGCCAAGTGCGAGAGCAAGGAACTCGCCGTTGCTGCCGTCGCCGTGTTCGATACAAGCAGCCGTGTGGTGAAGAGCTTCGGCGTGCCGCCGGGAGCCTGGGATTACGCGAGCCCCGACCCGGGTTCGCCGCAGGAGGAATGGCTGGCGTCGGCCTGCAGGATGCCGGTGTAAGGGGCCTCTGATCACTGGCGGTGGTTGTGACCATCGATGGGACTCTTCCTGCTTCCCCGGTCTTTCTCGAGGCCTGCGGGGGTCGCCGCAGCTCACCGGTTCGCTCGTTTGCTCCTGCGCCAAACGCCTGGTGCGACAGGGCGCGGATCTTCCCACAGCCCCTTGTGCGCAAGGCGGGCCCGTAACTGGGCGCGCTCGTAGGCGATCTCGGTCTCGCCCCGTGCAATGCTCCACGCCATGCCGCGTTCGACCTGCTGAAGGTTGATCACTGCACCATCCGAGACGCGAACAATCAGGGCGAGCGTGCGCCGGTACTTGTCCCGTCCGCGCAGGTCGAACCGGAGATGCTCCAGGCGCACGAGCTGCTCGAGGCTTCGCGCGGATTCGGGGCCGAATCTCTGGTCGCGTTCGGGCGCGTCGATGTAGAGGAGCCGGAGGGTCGTCTGCCGGCCGCCGATCACGGCACTCAATGTGTCGCCGTCCGAAACCCTCAGCACGTGGCCATCCACCACGCGCGCGTACGCGGCCAGCGGCATGAGGAGAAAGGTGCAGAGCGCACCGAGGATTCGCCGTCGAAGAGAATGCGCCGGCGACGGTCTCACCGGATCACGCCGTCGCGACGGCGGTTCTTCGGGCGGCCGAGGTGGAGGTCCTCGCGCATCGGTCGGGCCTTTCCCGAGTCAGTCGTCCGAATCGGAGGTCGGGGCCGGGACATTGAACACCTGGCGCAGGTAGGCGACGTAGGACGGGTCGTAATCCATCGCTTTCTCGGGGGTGTCGCTGATCTTCGCCACCGGCTGGCCGTTGCAGCGGGTCATCTTGATCACGATCTGCAGCGGCTCGACGCCGAGGTCGTTGGTGAGATTGGTCCCCAGGCCGAAGCCGGGCTTGCAGCGTCCCTTGAACCGGTCGTAGAGCTTGATGCAAAGCGGCACATTGAGGCTGTCGCTGAAGACGAACGTCTTGCCTCTCGCGTCGACGCGCATGCGCTGGTAGTGGGCAAGCATCTTCTCGCCCCACTCGAAAGGATCGCCCGAATCGTGGCGCACGCCGTCGAAGAGCTTGCAGAAGAAGAGGTCGAAATCGCGCAGGAAGGCGTCCATGCCGCAGACGTCGGTGAGCGCGATTCCGAGGTCTCCCCGGTACTCTTCCGCCCACTTGTCGAAGGCGAATCGTTGCGAGTCGCGCAGGCGCGGACCGACGGCCTGGCAAGCCTGCAGATACTCGTGCGCCATCGTTCCCAGGGGAATCATGCCGATCCGCATGGCGAAGTGGAGATTGCTGGTGCCGGTGATGCGATCCCCCAGACCGTTCCTGAGCGTTTCGAGAACCGTGCCCTGCCACTGTCGCGAGAATCGGCGGCGCGTTCCGAAATCGGAGATCTTGAAGTCGCGGTCGGGATGATCGCGCACCAGCGCCATCTTCTCCTCCAGGCGCCGCACACCTTCGGAAGTGTCCTTGCCCGGGCGCGTGTTGCGGAACCACACCTCGCTCACGATGGCCAGCACCGGGACCTCGAACAGGATCGTGTGCAGCCAGGGTCCCCGGATGGTGATGTCGACACCGCATTCCACATCGGGAGCCGGGCGGACGTCGATGAAACCCTCGTCGAGCTGGAAGAGCCGCAAGAGATCGACGTAGTCGCTCTTCAGGAATCGCAGGCCGCGCAGATACGACAGCTCTCCGGGGGTGAAACGCAGCGAACAGAGGTGCCGGATCTCGTCTCGAATCTCGTGGATGTAGGGCGACAGATCCACACCCCGCGAACGGCACTTGAAGCGGTACTCGACCTGCGCCCCCGGGAACTGATGCAGGACGACCTGCATCATGGAGAACTTGTAGAGATCGGTATCGAGCAGCGAGGTGATGATCATTCGACGGCGGCCAGTCGGCAAACGGTGATTCTCGCCGAAACGGGGGCGGGTGAGAACCCGCCCGCGCACGCTACTTGGGTGTCGTGCGCCCCGCGCTCAGATCCTTGAAGGACCCCATGATGGATTGGAACACCGGCAGATCGCGATCGAAGTACACGCGGGAGAGCGCCTGATACTCGAACAGAAGGACTGTCTTCTCCTCGGCGGCGGCGAACACGAGCTGATCGAACGATGCACCCCGCTCGTTGCGGTAGGACATGCGCACCTGAACGCCGTCCATGCCGGAAAAGGTGGCCGGTTCGTTCTGCTTCACCGTCAGCGACGTCATGCCCGGCCAGGCGTGGCGGGGAAGCGACGATCAGTTCGCCCAGTTCGTTGGGCAGCATGTCGGCGCTGCTGGTCTTCTTGATGTCGGCAAAGGCCTTGTCGTGGGCCGGACGCTGGACACGTACGAACTGCATCGCAAGACCATCGCGGGACACGAGCACGCCGTCGGTGGCACCGTCCAGATGCATCCAGCCGGACGGGACCTGCACCTCGAAGCTCTTGTCCCTGGATTTCAACGACGGACTTTCCACGCGCTTCCAGGCGACGGAGTCGCACGCCGCCAGCAGCGCGAGCATGCACATCGAGGACAGGACACGAAACAGGGTGTGGCGCGACCGGTTCATTTGCACTTGTCCAGAAAGCGTCGGGCATGGGCACTCATGGCGCCCGCCGGTTCGAGTTCGAGATAGGTCGAAAGCAGAGGAGATGCCTGGCGGCAATCCTTCTGCTTGTAGTAGTGGACGCCAAGCGCCAGAAAGGAAGGGGCGAAACGGGGCGCGGTCGACATCGCCATTCTGTACGCCTCCAGCATCTTCGGTTCGTCTGCCTTGTTGCCCTGCACGCGGTACGCCTCGCCGAGATAGTACGACGACTCCGCGCCGTAGAACTCACCAGCGCCTGGCTGCGTCAGCACGTGAATGAGTCGGTCGCCCCTGCCTTTTGCGATCTCCAGTTCGTACCAGCTACGGTGGACGCGAGTGACGATGCTGCGGAAGCGGGCCTCGTCCGAACCGGGCATGGCGGTGACAGTATTGCCTATCAGGTCCTGAAAGCTGGCGATGCGGTCCTTCAGCGCCGGATGGGATGCGAAGAAATACGGCTCCTTCATGGCCAATGCCTGCGACTCGGCCGCCAGCATCTCGAAGACGCGGGGACTTTCGCGATAGTCGAATCCGGCATCGACGAGCCGGCGGAAGCCGGCGCGGTCCGCTTCACGTTCATGGTCCCGGGAGAAGCCCTGGATCGATGAAAGTCCGATGAGATTGCCTAGAACGGCGCCCCCGAGCCCCGCGAACGCCGTGACCTGCATGATCGCGGCGGTCGTGATCGCGCGGGTACGTTGCTGGAATCCATGCCGATGAGTGAAGTGGGACCCTTCGTGCGCCAGGATGGTCGCCAACTGCCCCTCGTTGCGCAGGCGCGAGAGCATCCCCAGGTTCATGTAGACGCTGCCGTTGGGCATGCAGAACGCGTTCATCTCGGGGTCGCGGATCGCGCGGACACGGACGGCCCTGGCGACATCTGGAAACAGGCGGTTGACCAGCGCCTGCAGGTACTCGTCCACCGCCGCATCGTTCATCAGGCGGCCGCTCCGGGACAACGCCTTGTCCACGTCCGCCGATTCCGCCCAGACCCGCTGCTCCGGTTCTTCCAGATGCGCGAGCTGCTCGACGGCCGTGAACGGCGTCACGTCAGAAGCACCGTAGGCCACCGCCACGTGAATCAGGGCAGCCGGAAGCAGCAGCGCCTTGCGCACGATCGCCTTCAGCGCTTGCTGTCCGCGAAATATGCTTCCACCGCCGACTTCACGAACGCGTAGTTCGCCGAGTCGTCCTCGAGGACCTTCGGGCCGGTCGCGTCGCTCCGCGTCCAGAGGATATCCCCGGTGTCGAGATCGACCAGGCCCATGGAGACTTCCGCCAAATCGTCGTTTCTCATCGGAGCGTAGGCACCACCGGAAGCGACGGCGATCAGGACGGAGGTCAGCAGGCTCATGGTCATGCGTCCGGTGGACGCCGTCCTGGCCGAACCCGAGCAGACCAGCACGGCATCAGCGCCGGAGCGGGCCTTCAGGAAGCCGAGTCCGAAGCCGACCGAATAGTCGAAATGGTCGACCTTGTCCTTCCACGCCGCACCGCCGGTCATCGCCGCCAGGGCGGCCGATGAGACGACGGAGTACTGAGCCACGAATTCGGCGACCTGCTCCTTTTCGTCCTCGGATGTTTCCGGCAGGGGCACCACTTCGATGGGGACCGTGTGCTCGTCGGCGAACTTGCGCAGCGATGTCTGGAAGCGCTTCACTGCATCGTTGCTGCGCTGAGCCAGCTTTTCCACCACTCCGCCGGCCGTGACTTCGTAGATGTGGACATCCGGAGTCACCACAAGAATCTTTCCCGGGAGCGCTCGCGATCCGTTCTTTATCGTCTGGTGATAGACCGGTTGAGCGGCGAACGCGCTTGCCGTGCTGCAAAGCAGCAGCCATGAGAACAACAGGCCTGCGAATCGGGAATGGCTGGACACGGGAAACTCGACTCAGTGAGTGGAATACCGGCGCGTGCTCGCGGCAAGCGCCCGCGGCCCTGGGTTCGCGAATTCTGCAGCGCCATCGCCTGTCGTCGCAAGCCGACCGCGCGCATACGGGTGATCCCTTTCAGACGTCGAATCGATCGAGCACATGGCCCGGGCCGCGCTCGAGCGCGCAATACGACTCACCGTCGAACACTTGCACGCCGTTCACCCACACCCCATGCACACCCTTGGGTGTGCGGATCACACGTTCGCCTCCGCCCGGAAGGTCCCGCTGGCGCAGCGGCTTGGAGATCCCGACGGTGGCGGGATCGAAAAGAAGCAGATCCGCCCAGGCGCCGGGCGCGATCGTTCCGCGACCGGGAATGCGGAATTTCCGCGCCGGATCGCTGGTGAGGCGCCGGATCGCCTCGGCAAGCGGGAAGGTGCCGGTCTCGCGGACCCAGTGCGCGAGGAAATGCAATCCGAACCCGGCGTCGCAGAAATAGATGAGGTGAGCGCCCGCGTCCGAGAAGGCGAGCACGCCGGCTTCATCCTGCAGCAGAGGGGTCACGGCGGCATCGTCGTTCTGGAACAGCTTCGCGATGTACTGGGTATTCAGCTGGTCTGCCAGGGCGGTGTCAAAGAACAGGTCGAGCGGATCCTGCCCCGCGTCCCGCGCGCTCGGCGACCGTGGTGCCGTCGGCGAATTCCACCTTGCTCCAGTCCCCGTAGAAGAGGATTCCCTGACCCGGATGCGCGAGGTTGTCGCGGAACCGTCGCCGGAACGCGTGATCGGCATAGATCGCGGGCAGTTCCTCCGCGCTCGCTGCCTTGACGCGGTCGAAGGCCGGGTGGGAATAGAGCAGGTACGGGTCGCGAAGCGTGAAGTCGAAGGAAAGCGGCTGGCAACTGGTCTGGACATAGACCTCGTGGCCGCGCGAGAGGGCGGCGCGACAGCGCGCATACCAGTCCGGCGCGACGCCCGGAGCGCCTGCATTGTGCATCGTGAGCACGGTCACGATGAACGCCGGACGGCGCGTCCGGGACGCGATCTCCTCCATGTACTCCGGCGTGCCGCGCGAACCCGTGGCCATGACGAAGATGCCGCGGCCCGCGGCCCGCAGTTCGTCGGTAAGCATGCGCAGTTCATCATCCCCGGCGATGGTGGACGGCATCGGCAGCCCGCCGTAGCCGGCGTGATTGGGAGAGAAGGACGACGCGAAACCCGCGGCTCCGTTCGCGAGCGCTTCGCGCACGAGACTTCGCATCTGGTTCATTTCCGCGGCCGTGGGTTCGCGCCGCGTGGAGGCCTCTTCCCCCATCACAGCCGTGCGGAGCGTGGAGTGCCCCACGAGCATTCCCACATTGGCGTACGGCCCGATGCGGCGAAGTTGGTCGAGGTATTCGGGAAAGGTCTCGAACTCCCAGCGTGTGCCGGTGAGGAGTGCGTCGAGGTCCATGCCCTCCACCACGGACAGGTTCTTGACCACGGTCTGGCGCAGGGGCGCGGGACAGGGCGCGATGCCGAACCCGCAGTTGCCTGCGATCACCGTGGTCACGCCCAGCGACGGGGAAGGCGACAGCGTACGGTCCCAGGTGATCTGCGCGTCGTAGTGAGTGTGGATGTCGACGATGCCGGGCATGAGTGCAAGTCCGCCGGCGTCGACGGTCTTCCGGGCGGGCGCGGAAGTTTCGCCGGGTGGGACGATGCGGCCATCCCGCACCGCCACGTCCACATCGCGCCCGGGATTTCCCAGGCCGTCGTACACCCTCGCACCGCGAATCAGCAGATCGTTCATGGGAGAAGCCTCGTGTCCCGGATTTGCCCTGGAGAACCGGGCCGATTATCGCGCCGCCAGAGGCCGTTCAGCCATCTTCCGTGTCTCCGCCCACGCCGCCACCGTGGCAGTGCCACAGATGCATGACGGCGCGGGCCCGAAAGGGGCGCCAGCGTTCGGCCTGCTCCAGAAGTTCTCGCCGGGACACCGTACCCAGTGCCTTCCTGACGCCGTAGTCGCCATCGGGAAAGGCGTCGTGCCATCGCAGCGCCCGCATGGCGAGGTAATGGGCCGTCCACGGGCCTATGCCGGGGATGCGCAGGAGTTCGGCCACCTCCCTTTCCGGGTCGGGCACCGGTTCGAGCAGGATGCGACCCTCCTTCAGGGCGCGGGCGAGTTCGACAATGGCGGTCGCTCTTGCGCGAATGACCCCCTGCTCGGCGATGGCGGAAGGCTCCAGATCGCTCATGCGCCGGGCGTCGGGAAACGTGCAGCGAAGTACTCCGTCCCCCGTGCTCAGCGGATCGCCGAACGTCTGAGCCAGCCGCCCGGCCAGGGTCGTCGCCGCTCGTACCGTGATCTGCTGTCCGAGGATCGCACGCACCGCCATTTCGAAGCCGTCGAAGGCTCCAGGCAGCCGGAGGCCCGGACGGTTCGTGGCAAGCGGGCCGAGGCAGGCGAGAATCGGGGCCGGATCCGTGTCCGCGTCGAACAGGCGGCTCAGGCGTCCGCGCAGTTCCCCGGCGGCCGGTTCGAGGCCGGGCGTCGTGACGACCACGAGGTGTCCCGCCTCCGGGTCGTCGGTGACATCGATGCACCCGCTCACCTCCAAACCGTCCGTGTGCAGACGCACCGACCGGCGGTACCGGTTTGCCGACACCTGTTCCACACCGTCGATCGCCCGCCGGCCGAGGAACGCCAGCAACGCGGGGAAGTCATACGGGTGTCGATAGGGAACGTGGAATGCCGGTGCGGTCATGGGCGCAGGGACGGGTTGCAAAGGGCAAGGGTGAGCGATGCCGGGAGCACGATAGACCGTGTTCCGCCTGTTGCATACGGACGTACCGAAGGTCGACGGGACGAACGATGGAGCCACAGTCATGTTGAACGAAGTGGGGGCGGTGCGGCAGGAGGCAGGCGAACCGCGGCGCCGGTGGTTCACCGACGAGGAACACGATCTGATTGTCTGGCTGGCGGAAGACGACTCGCCCCGGTCCTTCCAGTTCTGCTACGGAAAGGGCGCGGTGGAACGTGCGCTCACATGGAAGCCCGAGACCGGCTTCGCGCACCAGCGTGTCGACGACGGCGAGCGGATGGGGTGGCAGAAGAGCACCCCCGTGCTGGAAGAACGGGAGCCGTGGGATCCGGATGGCGTGACCCAGACCTTTCTCGCCGTGGCAGCCGACCTCCCCATGGATATTTCCGGATTCGTCATGGAGCGACTGGTCGCCGCCACAGGCAATGGACACCGGAGAAAGGCGCCGTCGGGACGCAGGCGCCGCTGAGCAGCGGGACCGCTACAATGCGGCTCCCGCTTCGAGAGCGTTTCTCCCTCCCTCCGTTGTCCGTCAATCAGAGTACAAGGCCGTCCGTCCCCGCGTTGCAGGCGCGCTTTGCGCGGCTCGATCGCTGCATGCTGGCAGACCGGTCGCGTATCGGCGGCAGGCTCGCACGCCTGCGCGATCGTGGCGCGCCACCCTCCGCGGAAGAGCTGGCGGAGATCGATGCCGCCATCGAGGCTTCCAGCGCACGTCTGCTATCTCGGCGATCCCGGCTGCCGCCGGTTTCGTATCCGGAAGAACTGCCGGTCAGCGAACGCCGGGACGACATCGCACGTGCGCTGCGCGAGCACCAGGTCACGATCGTCTGCGGTGAGACGGGCTCGGGAAGACGACGCAGCTTCCCAAACTGTGCCTCGAACTCGGACGCGGAATCGCAGGAGCGATCGGGCACACCCAGCCGCGGCGGATCGCCGCCCGCACCGTGGCGGGACGCATCGCGCAGGAACTGAATTCGCCGTTGGGCGACATCGTCGGCTACAAGGTCCGTTTCAATGAGGTGACGGGCGGAGAGCCGCTGGTGAAGCTCATGACCGACGGCATTCTTCTGGCGGAGACCGTCACTGACCGCAGCCTTCGCGCCTACGACACGATCATCGTCGACGAGGCGCACGAGCGCAGTCTCAACATCGATTTCCTGCTGGGCTATCTGCGCCAGCTGCTGCCCAGGCGGCCCGACCTCAAGCTGATCATCACTTCGGCCACCATAGACGCGACGCGCTTCTCGCGGTATTTTCTGGATGCGCCGATTGTCGAAGTGTCCGGCCGGCTCTATCCGGTGGAAGTCCGGTATCACCCCTTGCCGGAGGACGACGAGGGGGAGGCGCCGGATCTGTCCGAGGTCATCGGAGATGCGCTCGACGCCCTGTACAGGACCGAGGGGCCGGGCGATGCGCTGGTGTTCCTGCCGGGCGAGCGCGAGATCCGCGAGACGGCCGAGTACCTCCGCAAGCATCCGGTGGGCAAGGCCCGGATCGGCGACGCGGGCGTGGACATCCTGCCACTCTTTGCCCGCCTGTCCGCGGCGGAACAGGACCAGGTCTTCAAGCCGGACCGGGGGCACCGGGTGGTCCTCGCCACCAACGTGGCGGAAACGTCTCTTACCGTGCCGCGCATCCGCTACGTCGTCGATCCCGGGCTCGCGCGTGTCAACCGCTACAGCTACCGCAACAAGGTCGAGATGTTGCAGGTGGAGCCGATTTCGCGCGCGTCGGCAAATCAGCGTGCCGGCCGTTGCGGGCGGGTGAGCAGCGGTGTGTGCGTGCGGCTGTATTCGCGCGAGGATTTCGACGCGAGGCCCGAGTTCACGGACCCCGAGATCCTGCGGTCCTCGCTCGCGTCCGTGATCCTGCGGATGAAGGCTCTGAAGCTGGGAGAGCCGGAGCAGTTTCCGTTCGTCGAGCCGCCGCTGCCGAAGATGATCGCGGATGGTTACCAGCTGCTCACGGAACTGGGTGCCGTGGACGAACGCCGCAGTCTCACGCAGGTGGGGGCGCAGCTCGCGAAGCTTCCGATCGATCCGCGCATCGCGCGAATGATCGTGGAGGGAAAGCGGCAAGGGTGTCTGCGTGAGGTGCTCGTCATCGCCGCGGCCCTGTCGGTTCAGGACCCGCGCGACCGCCCGCTGGACAAGCAGGATGCCGCAGATTACGCGCACGCGAAGTTCGTGGACGAGCGCTCCGACTTTCTCGGCTACCTCAGGATCTGGGATTTCTACGACGAACTGCTCAAGCACAAGAAGTCCACGCGCAAGCTGCAGGCGGATTGCCGCGAGCAGTTCCTCTCCTGGCTGCGGTTGCGCGAGTGGCGTGACCTGCATGGCCAGCTCCACGCGCTGGTCTCCGAGATGGGCTGGCGGGAAAACGACAAACCTGCGGGATATCCGGAAGTCCACAAGGCTCTGTTGTCCGGTCTGCTGGGCAACATCGGTCTCAAGGGCGAGGAGGGCGGCGAGTATCTCGGTGCCCGGGGCATCAAGTTCCACATCTTTCCCGGCTCGGCGCTGCGCCGGAAGCAGCCGCGTTGGGTCATGGCGGCGGAACTCACCGAAACGACGCGGCTGTTCGCACGCTGTGTCGCCTCCATCGAGCCGGACTGGATCGAGCAGCTCGCTCCCCACATCGCCCGCAAGCACTACTTCGACCCCCATTGGGAGAAGACCTCCGCCCAGGTGGTTGCGTACGAGCGCGTCACCGTCTACGGCCTCACGGTCGTCCCGAAGCGGCGCGTGAGCTACGGACCGGTCGATCCGGTGGAGTCCCGGCGCATCTTCATCCGCAGCGCGCTGGTGGACGGCGACGTGAATCTCGACGCACCGTTCCTGCGCGCCAACCGCGCCATGGTCCGTGACGTGGAAGCTCTGGAGCACAAGTCGCGACGGCACGATGTTCTGGTGGATCCGGAGGTCATGGCTGCGTTCTACGACGGCGTGGTTCCGGCGGGCGTCCACAATCTGGGTGCGTTCGAACGCTGGCGCCGGGATGCCGAGAAGGCGAATCCGAGAGTGCTGTTCATGGCGCGCGAGCAGCTCATGCGGCATGCGGCCCAGGACATCACCATCGAGCGTTTTCCCGACGTGCTGGAAATGGGGGGTGTGAAGTACTCGCTCAAGTACCGGTTCGAACCCGGGCATCCGCTCGACGGGGTGACCCTGGTGGTGCCGCTGCACCTCCTCAACCAGGTGGACGAACGCCGCTGCGAGTGGCTGGTTCCGGGTCTGCTCCGGGACAAGATCACTCATCTGCTGAAAGGATTGCCGAAAGGCTTGCGCAAGCATCTGGTCCCGGTGCCCCAGGTCGTCACGGAGGTCATGAGCGTGCTCGAACCGGACGACACGCCGCTGTGCGAGGCGCTGGGCATGGCCATCAAGGCCGCGGACGGGCGTCGAGGTGCCGAGGACGCGTGGGACGAGACGGACATTCCGCCACATCTGCGCATGAACTACCGGGTCCTGGATGACAAGGGGCACGAGATGGCGGCCGGGCGGGAACTGCCCGAGCTGCGGCTGCAACTGGGTGTCAAGGCTCGCCGCCAGTTCACGGAGAACGCCCGCGGCTCCTTCGAACGGACGGGCGTGACGCGCTGGGACTTCGGCGAACTGCCCGAGCAGGTGGAGTTCACCCGTGCGGGCCAGACCCTCGTGGGCCACCCCGCCATCGTGGACGAGGGCAAGAGCGTATCGCTCGTGCTGCTGGACACCGAGGCCGAAGCGGAGGCGGCCACGAGAAAGGGGCTTCGCCGGCTTTTCCACCTGAGCGCCGTGGAGCAGGTTCGCTACGTGTCCCGCAACCTCGCAGGTCTGCAGGAGATGGCGCTCAAGTACGCGCTGGTCAACGAACTGGAGGGCAAGGTCCAGGACAAGGCCTCCACCATGGACAAGCTGCAGGAGGAACTCGTGGGCGCCATCTGCGATCGCGCGTTCTTCGTGGAGAACGAGCCGATCCGGAATGCGCAGCAGTTCGAGGCGCGGCTGGTGAAGGCCCGCGCACGGCTCGCCGAGGTCTCGCAGGAGGTGTGCCGGCTGGTTGCGGACATCCTCGGGAAGTTGCACGCGATCCGCCCCCGGCTGAACCAGCAGGGGGCGCAGGCGTGGACCCGATTGATGAACGACATCAGGACGCAGTTGAAGGCGTTGTTTCCTGCTCGTTTCATAGAGACCGTGCCGTTCGTGCGACTCAAGCACTATCCGCGCTACCTCGAAGCGATCATCCTGCGGCTCGACCGGTTCGCGTCCAACCCCACGCGCGACGCCCAATGGCAGGAAGTCATTGCCCAGTGGACCCGGCAATGGAATCAGCGGCTGGATGCCGACCGTGCCCGTGGCGTGCGCAATCCCCGCCTGGAGGAGTTCCGCTGGATGCTGGAGGAGTTGCGTGTTTCCCTGTGGGCGCAGCAGTTGAAGACCCCGTATCCGGTGTCGTTCAAGCGGCTCGAGAAGGCCTGGGGAGAGATCTGACGGCTTTGCAGGGCCACCCCGGTCCCGCGTCGATCCATGGTATTCCCCGCAGGTGGCGGGAGTCCTTCAGGCTCGTCGGACTTGCCCTGATCAGCAACTGCATTGCACGAGAATCGGGAATGCAGTAACGTCCCGGTGGCAGGGATGCGCCGGCCCGAAGTGCGGGATCTCGCCCGTCGTGGCGATGGGTAGTGAACCAGGTCGTGCGTCGCCAGAACGGATGCGAGGAGATCAGAGCCATGAATCAATTGCTGCGCGCGGCTGTCGCCGCCGGAGTGATGACGTTGTTCGGCGAGACGGGTTTCGCCCAGCACCTGGATGTCAAGCTGTCCACCAGCAGTGGGCCCGTGGCAGGCAGCAAGCTGGTCCTGGATGTCTACGGAGACCTTAACTGGTACGTCAATCAGGCGGGCGGTCTTCCCGTCGATCACGATACCGGCCTGTTGATTTTCCCTGCCAATTTCAACGACTTCGACGGCGGACCCTATTCCACCGACAACCCCGGCTTCCAGACGTTCGCCGGCCAGTTCCTTCCCCACGAGGAACTGCACTTCAGAGCCCTCGAACACCTGTGGTATCTGCCGGTCGGCGGGACTCAATGGCAATCGGCGCCATCCGGTGGGGGGATCCGCCTCTATGGTTCCATCCCGGATGACGTCGCTTTCGACTATTCGTACTATGGGGTGCGAGAAGCCGAGTATCTCCACTATGCGGGCGGAACCCTGTTTTCCGGCGACGGCATCACGGGGCCTGTCACGGCGCCGATTACGGCCGCATCCGACCTGGGGGGAATGCACTATCACCTCGACTGGGACCTGGAAGGCGCGGCCCAGGCTGCCAAGGGAACGTACCTGCTCAAGATGAGTCTGTTCTCGTCCGCCCAGGTGGGCGGATCAGACAAGTACATGCCTTCCGATCCCTTCTACATCATCTTCCGCAACGACGTCACCGACGGCCAGTTTGCCAATGCGCTCAAGACGATGACGGTGCCGGCACCTGTCCCGGAACCGTCGACCTGGGCACTCTTTGCGGGCGGGATAGGACTGGCAACGCTGTTCGGCCGGCGCCGGCTCAGAACGTCGCCCTCAGACCGACTTCCAGACGGCGTCCGGCCTCCGGCGTGAAGCTTCTGAGGAACGACGTGGAGTTGCGTATCTCCGCGTCCAGCAGGTTTCGCGCGTGCGCGAAGACGGTCATCTCCACGCCTCCGACCGGCGCCATCGTCCTGTCGATGGTGAGGTTCAACAGGTCGTAGGCGGCGGAAGGGCTCTCGTTCACGCCCGGATTGCTCTGGGCCATCGAGTGCGACCAGCGAAGTCTCGACACCCATCCGCTGTCGGCATAGTGAGCCCATTCGGCCCCGAATCGTCGGGGCGGAAGTCTGGGAACGTCGCCGCTCCCCGCTGCAGTGAACCGGCCTCGAACCGCATCGGTGAAGAAAGTCACTTCCATGGCGCCGAATCGCGTGTCCCCCAGGCGGGCGAGCCACTCGGCTTCGTAGCCGTTGAAGACGGCATCCTGCTGGTCGTACTGGAACACCGGAAGGCACCGCTCGGGCCGGATGCAGCGGGCAATGAGCCGTCTGCGGTCCAGGTCGTAGAAGACCCCCCGGCTGCGCTGATAGATATAGCCTCCTGCCTCGTACCGGAAGGCGTTGAGCCGCAGCCGGCCGGAAGTCCATTCGTGCACGTAACCCAGATCCAGCCGTTCCATGGACTCGATACCGAGACTGCGGTTACCGATGTCGTACGTACGCGTCGCGAGGTGAGGCCCAAGGGAGTACAACTCCTGGACGTCGGGCGCACGCTCGGGATGTGACACCGTCCCTGTGAGTCTGCTCTTCCCGGAGAACTTGAGCGACAGCGAGACCGACCACGTGGTGGGGCGGTAGCTCGTCTGAGGAAACGTGAACACGCTGGCTCCGCGGACGATGGGATCCGGCACGATGTCCTGGTTTTCGCTGCGCCAGGCTCCTTCCAGGACCAGCCAACGATTCTCGAACTTCTCGTTGACGTAGATCGCGTTGGAATCTACCAGAGCCCGGGGCAGGAACGCCTCCTGGCCGAGGGCGGAAACGTCCCGATTCGTCATGTGCAGGCCGATGGTTCCGTTCACCGAGGCAGACGCGGCATGGTCGCCCTCCAGCCTGTACTCGGTGACGTGATTGCGGAATGTCGTCACTGGCCGGCCGTTGTCGAGTTCGTCGTGACGGTAGTTGACTCGCCCCGCCCGGATTCGCAGCTTCTCCAGCGCGCGCTTGCCCACCGTGAGTTCTCCCTTGAGATCGGCACGTGTCTGCTGCATGTCGATCCGGACGTTCTGCCCTTCGATGAGAGTCGGGTCGAGGAGGACCGTTGTCTCCTGCGAGTGGGCTCCGGGAGGTACGCCGTAGTTGTTCTCCATGGAGCCGATGGAGGCGCCGAGGTTGAGCTTCTCTCCCACCCAGCTGAGGCCCAGGCCGCCGCCGTGGGTGCGCAAGTCCGTGCCAGGCACCCCCTGCGAGGTGTTCCGCCGGGTCGGTACACCGAATTGCCGCAGCACGGCGCCCTCGTCGATGGCGATTCCCGGAATGCCCAGGTTGCCCCTTTCCCGGTGGAACACGTCGGTGTGCAGGATCAGCGGACCCATGCCCGCTCGAACCTTGGCGGCGCCGGCGCGCTCGTGACCGTTCGTGCCATAGCGGGTTTCGACCTGCCCTTCGACGGGGCGGGACAACCGGCGCATCAGGATGCGGCCATCGCTGACCTCGATCGCGCCACCGATTGCACCGCTGCCATAACGGACGGCCTCCGGGCCCCGGAGTACCCGTATCTCCTCGGCCAGCATCGGTTCGACAGTGACCGCGTGGTCCGGACTCAAGCTGGATGCGTCGTGAGTTCCGATGCCGTCGATGGCGATCTTGACTCTTGCCCCGGACATGCCGCGAATGACCGGAATGCCCACGCCCGGTCCGAACGAGGCGCTGTGGGTTCCCGCCATTTGCGAGACGGTCTCCCCAGCGTGTTCGCCGCGTTGCGCCGAAGGTCCTCGCCCGTCAGCACATCCACGGGCTTGGCTTCACGGTCGCCGGCCGGGGCTCCTGACCCCGAACCACAACCTCCGGGGCGGTGACAGGCGTCTGAGCTGGCGATTCCGCCGATGCAACGACTGCAAAGGCAATCAGGATCCCCGCGACGGGGCGAAAGCGACCAAGCATCTGAAAGTCCCGCGGGGGTAATGGCAGGCGCGCCACGATGTCCGCCGTGGAATGCGCAGGGGCCTGGAATTCGTCGTTGACGACTCACATGGAGCCACATAAGATGCAACAACATAGCAAGAACAGCCGTACAGCACAAACGATATCGATGTACGAGTGTTGATATGGCAGATGATCTGGCGGGAGAGCGTATGAATACCATCGCAAGGAGACTGAAAATGATGAAGGAAATGATTGGCCTGCTGAGTGCGGCAGCCCTGGTCCTGGTGTCGGGCGGTGCTGCCGCGCAGCATCTGCACGAAGGCGACATCGAGATGTCCATCGCCGGCGGCAAGCTGACCGTCGCAGGCAATCACGAGTCGGAGTACGGGACGGGTCGGCAGATTTTCGAGGGGTCGCTCGAGACTCTCCTCTCGGGGCCGCGATATCGCACCACGGATCCCGGTTTCGACTCCGAGCCGGGAACATTCGCACCCGCGGATATCCTCTATTTCCGGGGCTGGGGCAGCCTCGCCTTCTGGGATGGCGATTCCTGGGAATCGAGCGTGCCCAATGGCGAGACGATAGTGATCCGGGATTCCTTGGACGAAGAACTGGTGGTCGGCACCGCGGGACTGAGCCCGAGCCCGGACTTCACCGGCGCCATCTCGGATGGCGGCCCGACCGGGCAGATCCATCAGCACCTGGCGTTCACGCTGCAGCGTGCGGTGTCCGGGCTGCCTGCGCCGGCCGTTGGAGCGTACCGCGTCGGTTTGCAGTTGTTCGCCGAAGGCTACACGGACTCCGACGAGTTCTACCTCGTGCTCAACCGCGGGCTGGATGAGGAAGCATTCGAGGCCTCCGTCATGGCCATGGCCGTGCCGGAGCCGGAGACCTATGCACTGATGGCCGCCGGACTCGCTCTTGTCACTGTAGTCGCCAGGCGCAGCAAGCGCTGAGCATTTCAGGGCTCCGCCGATCCTGTAGGACGGCGGAGTCCCACCTGTCCCCTCTGTTCGGCGGATTCTCCGCGCTGGTTGTCCTTGCCGCTCCCCGTCCCTGCCGCCGGACTTTCGGGCGGGTTGCGTGCTCCCTGTTTCATTTGCGTCGCATTTGCCCCTAAACTGGTCTCGCGGCTCCAACCAAGAACAGGGAGGGCTCCATGAAGACCGTTGCGCAGGTTCTGGAGGGCAAGCGTTCGAGCGTGATTTCAGTCGCACCCGACGCCACCGTTTTCGTTGCACTGCAACTCATGGCGGAGAAGGAGGTCGGTGCGGTCGTGGTGCTCGACGGAGGACGGCTGGTGGGCATCCTTTCCGAGCGAGACTACGCGCGCAAGATCATCCTTCTGGGCAAGGCATCGAAGGACACCCCCGTCAAAGACATCATGACGCACCGCGTCATCTGTGTCCGGCCCTCCAGCACCATCGAGGAATGCATGGCGGTCATGACGGACAAGCGGGTCCGCCATCTTCCCGTGCTCTCGGACAAGCACGTGATCGGCGTCATCTCCATCGGCGACGTCGTCAAGGAAACCATCGCGGAACAGAAGTTCATCATCGAGCAGCTCGAGCATTACATCATGGGCTGACTGCCGGTGCGGTGCGCAACGGTTGATGTCGATCAACCGGGTATGGCCACGCATCCCTAGCATGGGGCGCTTCAGTCGCGAGGAGGTGCTTCATGTCGAAGTCGTATGTGGCGATCACGGAATCGATCAATCAAGGAATCGTCGAGTTGCGCAAGGCAATGCCGGATGCCATGGCAGGTTTCTCTGCGATGGCGAAGGGGGCATTGAAGCCGGGTGCGTTGAGTGAACTGGAGAAGGAACTCATCGCGCTGGCGATCGGTGTTGCCGGACACTGTGATGGCTGCATCGGATTTCACGCCAAGGCACTGGTGCGGCTACGGGCGACCCGCGAGCAGGTGATGGAAGCGCTCGGCGTGGCCGTCTACATGGGCGGCGGGCCCTCACTGATGTACGCTGCGGAGGCCGTTCAAGCCTTCGACGAGTTCGTGGCCAGGTCGTTGCCGGCGAACTGACGGGGCGGAATCCCCCGGGAACGCCACGATGGCGCGGCGGATCCGGGCGAGGCTGTCCGCCGGAAAGAGGAGAGGCATCCGCCAACTTTCCCGACGCCGTCCGGTCGAAACTGCGGTTCTTTCTTCTTCCGACGGAGGTTCACGATGCCCGGATTGACTCGATCGACGCGCAGACTTGCAGTGCTCGCGGCCACGGGTGTGATCTTCCTGGCCGGTTGCGCTGCAACGGCCAAGGTGGGACGCAATTTCGAGTTCGGGGACTTCGCTTCACGGGCAAGGCAGGGCGAGACCACGAAGGAGCAGGTCAAGGAGATGCTCGGCAGCCCTTCTGCCCAGGGAATGGTGCTGGAGGCGGACGGGACCAAGAACGACCAGTGGACCTACTACTACGGGTCGGCACGCCTGCCGTCCGGTTCTGAAAGCCAGTTCAAGCTGCTTCAGGTCAAGTTCGATCCGTCCGGGAAACTCTTGTCTTACACCTGGTCGGGAGAAGCGGCTTCTCAGGCGACCGAAAAGGAATAAACTTCCCGTTGTAGTAGTTTTTTCGGCGTGACTCTTGCATTGCTTTCCACAGGGGGCCCCGGCCACCCCGACGCACCAGAACCGACAGGGACCTGAACCATGAAAACACTCGCCGCAGCGGGGTTGAGCCTCGCAATCGTCCTGGCCCTCCCGGACGTTTCCCATGCTGTAGTTTCGATCCCGCCCTCCAGCGGCACCCTCTCGGCGGCCCTGGCGGATCTGGATGGCGATCTGATCGATGACACCACCGGTTCTTCTTCCATCGACGACTTCAATTGGACGAACGGCACGTCGATGGTGCAGGCGGCCATTCCCGACGCGCTGTCGTCGCAAGCGATGACGACCATGGGCGTGAACCGTGCGGAAGCAATCGCGAGTCTCCCCGGCTCGCCTGCCGGGCAGGCCAATGCGCTGTCACTGTGGTTCGACAAGTTCACGGTGACAGGGGGCAGTGGAAGCGGTTCCGCCCGCGTGAGCGCGAGCGTGACGGCGACGATTCAGGACGATTTCAAGGCGCGAGGACTTTATTACCTGCTCAAGCTGACGCCCGAGCAGTTGATGGACATGCAGTCGCGGAGCCCCGAGTCCCTCGCTACCGACTACTTCACCAGTGGCATCCCCTCCTCGATGATCGTGATCTCCGCTCGCAGGACCGAATCCAACGGGCCCGTGAACGTGAACGCGACCCTCAAGGGGACGCTGTCCTTCGAATACGACCAGCCGTTCTACCTTGCGAGCATGCTCATGGTCGAGGCACAGGAAATGGGGGCGATTTCCGCGATCAACTCGGTCCATTTCGGCCTTTCGTTGGTCGATCCTCTGGCTTCCTACGACAGTGACTCGAATACCGTCTACGCGGCCTCTGTTCCGGAGCCCGAAACGTATGCTTTGATCCTCGCCGGACTTGGAGTGGTGGCGGTGGGAGCGAGACGCCAGCGGAGAACGCGGCTCGAGTGAACCGAACGGCCGCCGGACCTTTCGGGCGCTCGTCGAACGGGAATCCGCCGATCATCTGAGGATCCTCAGACGGGTTGGGCGAAGGGACTCTGAATAGAATCGGGCAGACCGATCGATCTTCAGGTCGGCACATAACGAAGAGCGAGGAGGTCCGCGATGAGCGCCCCGACTGCCGGAAATCCTGACAATCGTCCCCACCTTCAGGTAGCCGACCCGGTCCGGCTGAAAGCTGCGGCCGAAGAAGATGCCTGGAGCCGGTTTTCGGCAGCCACGAGTGTAGAAGCCTTCTGTCACGGCTGGCTGGCGGTGACCTGCACCCGGACAGGGGCGGTCGACGGAATCCTGGTACTTGCCAGTCCGGACGGCCGCGGTTTCGTGCCCGCTGCAGCGTGGCCCGAGACGAAGCGGGACCGCGCCAAGCTGGCGGAAGCGATCGAACACGCCCTGGAGAAGCGCGCCCTCGTGGCGGTCACGGTGGGGGAGAAGGATGCCCGTCTCCACGTTGCCCAGCCGATCGAACTCGAGGGCGAACTGCTCGGCGCCGTTGCCGTCGATGTCGAGCCCCGGGCCGAGCGCGAACTGAAGTCCCTTGCCCGCGACCTGTCCTGGGGGGCTGGCTGGCTGGAGGCCCTGCTGCGCCGCAGCCTGAACGCCCGCGAATCCGAAACCTCGGTCCGCCTGCGCAAGGTCTTCGACCTCTTCAGTGCCTCGCTCGAACACCACGGTTTCGTTCCCGCGGCCACGGCCACGGTGACCGAGCTGGCGACCCTGCTCGATTGCGATCGCGTCGCGCTCGCGGTGACGGACGGCAAGCGTCTTCGCGTCAAGGCACTGTCCCACACCGTCAACTTCGAGAAGAACGCCGAACTCACCCGTGCCATCGAAGCGGCCATGGAGGAGGCGGTCGACCAGAAGACCACGCTCGTCTGGCCCGGCGCGCCCGAGGGCGACGGTCACGTACGCAAGGAACACGATCAGCTTGCTCAGTCCCAGGGCTCCGCGGGTGTGCTGACGGTACCGCTCAACCGTCTCGGAGATCCGGTGGGAGCGCTCTGCCTGGAGCGCGATCGGCCATTCGACGCCGACAGCGTGGAACTCGTGGACGGTCTGGCGGCTCTCCTCGGTCCTCTGGTTTCGGTGCAGCGGGCCGCCGAACGCGGGCCGTTCGGACGCATGTGGGATTCCGCAAAGGACTTGTGGAGCCGGTTCTTCGGCCCGGGGCACCTCGTCTGGAAGCTCGCGGGGGTCATCACGGCACTGGTCGTCCTGTTCTTCACGTTCATGACGGCCACCTACCGCGTCGCGGCCAACACCAAGATCGAAGGCGCCGTGCAGCGTGCTCTCGCTGCGCCTTTCGAAGGCTACGTCCGGGAGGCGTTCGTCCGCCCCGGTGACGTCGTCAAGCAGGGAGCGATGGTCGCCCGGCTGGACGATCGCGATCTCCAGCTCGAACGCCTCAAGAACGTCAGCCGGCGCGAGCAACTCGTGAAGCAATACAGGGAAGCGCTGGCGAACCACGACCGTGCGCAGATCCGCGTCATCGGCTCCCAGATCGACCAGGCGGAGGCCGAGTTGCAGGTGGTCCAGGAAAAGCTGGCGCGCACGGAGATCAAGGCTCCCTTCGATGGGGTGATCGTGAGCGGCGACCTCTCCCAGCAACTCGGGGCTCCGGTCCAGCGGGGCCAGGTGCTCTTCGAAGTGGCGCCCCTGGAGGACTACCGGGTCGTCCTGAAGGTGGACGAGCGCGACGTGCGCGATCTGACGGTCGGACAGAAGGGCGAACTGGTGCTGTCCTCCATGCCGTCGCAGAAGCTGCCCATTCATGTGGCGCGCATCACGCCGGTCAGCACGGCCGAGGATGGCAAGAACTATTTCCGGGTGGAAGCCAAGCTGGAGCAGGGCGTCGAGCGCTTGCGTCCAGGCATGGAAGGCGTCGGCAAGGTGCAGGTGGGAGAGCGCAAGCTCATCTGGATCTGGACACGCTACCTGGTCGACTGGCTGCGCATCCAACTCTGGTGGCTGCTGCCGTGACGGTGGGCCGAATGGGCCTGCAGGCTGAGGGCCGGGACGGGAATGGGCCCGCCGATCGTGCGGCGATCGCGCGATGAGCGGTGATCTTCACAGCCCGTCGTGGTACCGCGTCGCGGGCCTCAGGCCGCGGCTCAAGAGCCATGCGGAAGTCCACCGGCACCACTACCGGGGACATCTCTGGTACGTGCTCCAGGACCGCGCCTCGCGCAGGATGTACCGGTTCAATCCGTCTGCGTGGCAGGTGATCGGACTGCTCGACGGCGAGCGCACCGTCCAGGACGCATGGGATCTCGCCTGTCACCGGCTCGGTGACGATGCACCGACGCAGGACGAGACGATCCGCCTGCTGGGCCAGCTCCACGGGGCGGATCTGCTGCAGAGCGAGATCGCTCCGGACGTCGACGAACTGCTTCGCCGCTACACCAAGCAGGAAAAGGGAAAGTGGTGGCGCAATCTCCGCAATCCGATGTCGGTCAAACTGCCGCTCATCGATCCCGATCGCTTCCTCCAGCGAACGTACCCTTACTACAGCTGGATCTTTTCGGTCTGGGGCCTGCTTCTCTGGCTCGCTCTGATCGGCGCTGCTTCGGTCGCGGCCGCTTCCCATTGGCGGGAACTCACCGAGAATGTGGCGGACCGCATTCTCGCCCCCGGCAACCTGCTGGGAATGCTGCTGATCTTTCCCTTCGTGAAGATCATCCACGAGTTCGGCCACGCTTGCTCCGTGCGCGCGCGGGGAGGCGAAGTCCACGAGATGGGCGTGATGTTCCTCGTGTTCCTGCCGATTCCCTACGTCGACGCCTCGGCGTCGTCGGCGTTCCGCAGCAAGTGGCATCGCTTCCTCGTGGGCGGAGCCGGCATGATGGCCGAACTGGCGCTGGCGTCGCTCGCCATGTTCCTGTGGCTCGCCGTCGAACCGGGAATCGTTCGAGCCATCTGTTTCAACGTGATGCTGATCGCAGGCATTTCCACCGTCCTGTTCAACGGTAATCCGCTCCTGCGTTACGACGGGTACTACATGTTCGCGGACCTGATCGAGATTCCCAATCTCGGACCGCGCGGCAATCGCTTTCTCGGCTATCTGGTGCAGCGCTACGGGTTCGGTGCACGCGAGATGCAGGCCCCCGAGGCCACGCCTGGCGAGAAGCGCTGGTTCGTCTTCTACAGCATCACGTCCTTCGTCTACCGTCAGTTCATCACGTTCGCCATCGTTCTCTTCGTCGCGACGCAATACTTCGTGATCGGAGTGATCCTCGCCATCTGGGCTGCCATCAGCTCGATCCTTTTCCCGCTGGGCAAGGGCCTGGCCCACGTCGCGAATGGCCGCAATCTGCGCCGGCGCCGCAACCGTGCCCTGGCCGTCACCGGGAGCGCCGTGGTCGCGCTGCTCCTTCTTCTGTTCGCGCTGCCGTTTCCGGTGTGGACACGCACGGAAGGCGTTCTGTGGGTGCCTGAGCAGTCGGTCGTGCGTGCGGGGGCGGACGGATTCGTGCTGAAGGTCGAAGCGTCTCCCGGTGCGCAGGTCGGCAACGGCGTCACGCTGTTCCGTCTGGAGGATCCTCTGCTGGAACCGCAGGAACGGATCCTGGTGGCGCGCCTGACCGAACTCGATTCGCAGCTTCGCAACATGCAGGTCCAGGACCGCGTCCAGGCCCAGATCGTCAAGGAAGAGATCTCGTACACGGAAAAGGAGCTTGCGCGGGTGCGGGAGCGGCTGTCCGCGCTGACCGTGACCGCTCCTTCGGCGGGTCGATTCGTCGTGCCCGAGCCGGCGGACATGCCGGCGAGATTCGGGCGCAAGGGAGAACAGCTGGGCTTCGTCGCGCCCAGGGATCGCAGGCTCGTACGGGTGGTCGTCGAGCAGGACGACGTGGATCTGGTCCGTTCACATACGAACGCCATCAAGGTGCGCCTGGCGGAGAAGGTCCCGGAGGTGCTGCCGGCAAGCGTGCTCCGGGAAGTGCCTGCGGCGTCGGGAGAGCTGCCAAGTCTGGCGCTCTCCGAGAGGGGCGGTGGCAGGATCGCGCTGGATCCGCGGCAGACCGAACGTCCGACGGCGCTCAACCCGGTCTTCCACTTCGAGCTCAACATGCCGCCCAGCCAGGACGAACTGCACATCGGAGGCCGGGTGCACGTGCTGTTCGAGCACGATGCAGAGCCGCTTGGCAACCAGGCGTGGCGCGGCCTCCGGCGGTTGTTCCTGCGCCGGTTCACTGTCTGATCGATCGTGGCGCACGCCGCATCCGCCGACATCCTGGGCTATGGTTTCTATCCCGAGCGGATAGAGAAGCGCGAGAACTGGCTGGAGCGCACACTGCGGCACCCGGTCATGTGGATCGGGCGGGATATCGATCACGGCAGCCGGCGGTTCAAGATGCTGGTGCGCGACGTAGAAGCGTTCGCCAGGGAATACGACACGCTGGATCTCGACGGCGTGGGCAGGGCTGCGGCGGCATTGCGGCCATTGCTGAAGCGCGACGGATTCACCGATGCCCTGGTCGCGCGGGCCTTCGCGCTGATCCGCGCGACCGCGCAGCTTACGCTCGGCAAGCGGCACTACGACGTGCAGCTGGCCGGAGGCTGGGTGCTCCTCAGCGGCCGGGTTGCCGAAATGGAGACGGGCGAGGGCAAGACGCTCACGGCTACCCTGGCCGCTGCCACGGCGGCACTCGCGGGCATGCCGGTCCACGTGGTCACCGTGAACGACTACCTCGCGCAACGCGACGCGGAAGAGATGGGCGTCCTGTACAAGGCGCTCGGGCTCAGCGTCGGTTGCGTCACGCACCATGTCTCGCCGCACGAGCGGCGCCCGCAGTACGACTGCGACATCGTGTATTGCACCAACAAGGACCTCACCTTCGACTACCTGCGTGACCGCCTGAAGTTGAAGGGCCGGCCCCGCCCCTTGCGCCATGCCGTGCACAAGGTGACCGGTTCGGGGGGGGACTCGGGCCTCAATCTCCGCGGCCTGCACTTCGCCATCGTCGACGAGGTGGACAGCGTGTTGGTGGATGAAGCGCGCACGCCGCTCATCCTGTCGGCGGAAACGGACGACAGTGCCATCGAACGGATCTATCGCGAGGCGCTCTCGCTCGCGAGCCAGCTCGAAGAGGGCCGGGACTTCGTCATCGAGCATCAGCGCACGCACATCCGCATCACCGACGATGGCAAGCGCAGACTGGGCGAACTCGCGGCGGGCATGCGAGGCATGTGGACGGGGCCCAACAGGCGCGAGGAATTCGTGCGTCAGGGATTGAGCGCCCTGCATCTGTTCCAGCGGGATCAGCAGTATCTCGTCGTCGATGGCAAGGTCCAGATCGTCGACGAGTTCACCGGCCGGGTGATGCCGGACCGCTCGTGGGAGCGGGGCCTGCATCAGATGATCGAGGTGAAGGAGGGCTGCGAGATCACCGGCCAGCGCGAAACGCTTGCGCGGATTTCCTATCAGCGTTTCTTCCGCCGCTACGTGCGCCTGTCGGGCATGACAGGGACGGCGAAGGAGATCTCCGGCGAGTTGTGGTCCGTGTATCGCCTCAAGGTCATGCGTGTGCCCACCCGCCGCCCGGTGCAGCGGAAGATCGGGCAGATCCAGATCTTCGAGACGGCGGAGCGGAAGTGGGCGGCAGTGCTCGAATCCATCCAGCGGGAACACGCGAAGCGGCGGCCGGTGCTCGTCGGCACCCGTTCCGTGGCTGCGTCGGAGACCTTGTCCGCGCTGCTTGCCGATGCGGGGCTCGACCATCGTCTGCTCAACGCCCGCCAGGACAAGGAGGAAGCGGACATCGTCGCACTCGCCGGCGAGCCGGGCAGGATCACCGTGGCCACGAACATGGCGGGCCGTGGCACGGACATCAAGCTCACGCCCGAATCGCTGGAATCGGGCGGCCTGCACGTCATCGTGACCGAGCTGTCGGAGGCCGGCCGGGTCGACCGGCAATTGTTCGGTCGCTGCGGACGGCAGGGCGACCCTGGTTCCTGCGAACTGTTCGCGAGCTACGAGGATGAGATCATCACCCGTTACGCGAAGCTCGCGCCGGGCATTGCCGGAAAGGCGCCGGGCAAGGATCTCACCGGGCCTGCGCTGTTCCGCTTCGCGCAGCGGCGCGCAGAGCGCATCCACGCGATGATGCGGCAGGAAGTCCTGGAGATGGACGACTACCTGGGGGACATGCTCGCCTTCGCAGGCCGGGCCGAGTGATCACTCCAGGGTGAGCCGCATCGGGATCATTTCCGAATGGGCGAAACCTCGACGGCCGTAGAAGCGTTGCGCCGCCTCGTTCGTGGCGTCGGTCAGCAGCGTGATCCGCTTGCAGCCGTGCGATGCCGCATACCCGATGGCGTGATCCAGAAGCTGCGAGCCGACGCCGCGTCCGCGCGCCTCCGGACTGACGACCATGTCCTCGAGCAATGCCACGCGTGCGCCAAGCGCGGTCGATACCGTGTACAGAAGGTTTACCATGGCGACCACCCTGCCGTCCTGCCGCGCCACCAGAATCGCACCCGTGTGAGGGTTGCGCAGGATCTGCGATACGCCCCGGATCTGCGCTTCGCGATCGGGCTGGAACTCCGCTTCCTGAGTGAAGAGGACCTCCAGCAGTTCGCACAACGCCGGAATGTCTTCTTCGACGGCTACCATGATGTCCATGTCGTTGCTCCGGGGTGTCCGCGAACGCTCCTCAGGCCGAGGAACGCGGCGCGAACATGATGATGGCCATGCCCAGCACGCTGACCGACGCACCGAGCACATCCCACGCAGTGAGCGCGACCCGGTCCACCAGCCAGAGCCACGCAAGCGCGACAGCCACGTACACCCCGCCATAGGCCGCGTAGACGCGGCCCGCCGCGGTGGGGTGCAGCGACAGCAGCCATACGAACAGGATGAGGCTGGCGGCCGCAGGAAGCAGCAGCCACGCCGGTCCACGTTTCGTCAGCCACAGATACGGCAGATAGCAGCCGGTGATTTCCGCCAGCGCGGTCGCGACGAACAGGCCGAAGACTTTCAGCTGCGGCAGCATCGCCGATTCGTGCGGAGGGGGCAGGGGGCCGGAACCGCTCCGGGTCTTCTGGCCTCGATTTTCATTCCTCGGTCGGTTCCTTCGCGAGCGCGATCTTGTCGCGCCGGCGCTGCGCCGCGCGGGTCTTGCCGTGCACGCCGCTTCCGCGGGGGCCGACGGAAGTGGCGAGTGCGGCTGCGACGGGATTTCTCGGTTTCACCGCTGTCTGCATCACCCGCTTCATGTGTCTTGCCTTTCTCATCGACAGATGCCCTGCCTCCCGATTGCCATCTTGCCAATGGCCGCAGCGTCCCCGCCGGCCTTGTCCATCAGCGGGCCCCCGACCGCATCGCGAGCTCACGGAGCGCTTCGCGAGCGGCTTCGTCCGCCACTTCCCCCATCAGAAGAGCCTCGATCCGTTGACGGAATGCGGCCGAGGCAAGGCCGGTGCCGGCCGATACCAGACCCGAAAGCAGCTCGTCGATCGACCGCCAGTCGGCATCGGTCATGCCGGCGCGTCGCCGGGCAGGCTGCCGGGCCCACGCATCCGCGTCGCCGGCGAAGGCGGCGTAGGTCCGGATTTTCTCAGCGGTGATCAATGTCGCAGGATTCCCTCGGCGTCCCGGCAGGAGCGGCGGCGAGACCGGGGCAGGATAACTCACCCGTCCGCCTGCGGGCGCGCGCCCCGGAACGAATCCGGTGGACGCCCTGGGCGCGGTGCGGGGGCCTTCGCGATGCGCACGGATCGATCGCCCCTCGGCGGGCCGGACCGTGCCGCCTCATGGGGAGGCCGCGTCGCCGGACGCGCAAGCAGCCGCAGCGCGGCGCTCCGGCTCGGCCGCTTCCATCAGCCAGGCGACGAACGCCTGCACATGGGGCTGCGAACGCGTGGCCGACGACTGCAGCATGTAGTAGGTGCGCGAAGACACGACGTCCCGGTGAAACGGAACCCGCAGTCGGCCGTCGGCCAGAAGCGTGTGAACGAGCGGATGGCGGCCCAGCGCGATCCCCTGGCCCCCTACAGCCGCCTGGATCAGCTGGTCGTAGTGGCTGAAGTGCAGGCGCGCGGCGTCCGCGGGCAGGTCTCCCAGACCGAGCGCATGGAACCAGACTTCCCAGTCGAGCCACGCCGCCCGCGTGTCGTCCATGGAGAGCAGAGTGTGATGGCGCAGATCCGCTGGTTCGCGCAGCGGCCGCGATGAATCCGCGATCAGGGACGGCGCGCACACCGGAAAGATCACTTCTCCGAACAATTGCGGAAGCCCGCGCGCGTTGTCCACAGGGCCGTAGCGGATCGCCACGTCCACGCCGGAGCGTTCGATGTCCAGCAACTCGTTGGCGGCGGAGATTCTCACGTCGATGCCCGGATTGCCGCGTGTGAATCCGGTCAGCCGAGGGATCAGCCAGAGGGCAGCGAAACCGGGCGTTGTCGTCACCGTGACCGTGCGCACGCTCGAGCTGCCGCGCACTCTGCGAGCGGTCTCGTGCAGTTGCTGCAGCACCGTCTGCACGACGCGGTACAGGGCAGTCCCCTGCTCGGTAAGGCGCAGCGCCCGAGTGCGCCGCTCGAACAGACGCGCATTGAGGTCGGACTCCAGTGCCTGGATCTGCCGGCTGACTGCCGATTGGCTGAGGAACAATTCCTCTCCGGCGCGGGTGAACGACAGATGCCGGGCTGCGGCCTCGAAGGCGAGCAGCTGATCCAGCGGCGGGACTTCATAGCGCCGGCTACGCATGCGATAAATGCATGAGACGGATGCAGACAATCCGTTTGTTTCGACCCATCCATCCTCCGATACTGCAACGCATCAGGCGCTGGCAAACGACCAGCACTTGCGGTTTATGCCATGCCTGCCACTCATGCATCAAGGAGGCGCCATGAAAGTTCAGCGACAGCTCGATCAGCACTTCCGCATACGGCAGAACCATGCCGTGGCGTTGGATGAGCCCGGCGAACTTGCCGTCGACGTCCTGCGGGGCCACGTCTGGATCACCCAGGCGGGCGATGCCAGCGATGTCGTGCTCGGACCCGGAGAGCGCACTCGCCTGAGCGGCGATGGTCTGGCGGTCATCCAGTCGCTCGAAGGGACGGCCACGCTCCACGTGAAGGACGTGCGGACGCCGGCATCCCGGTGGGGCAACGCATGGCAACACTCCTTCGACTGGGTCCGTCGGCACTGGTCCGCGATGGCGGGCTCGCAAGAACGCCATGCCGCGCGTACGGATCGTCTTCTCCACCTTTGACACCGCAGGAGGAGAGACTTCGGGCCGACGGCGCGGCCCGGGGTCTCGCGGGGCGACAGCCATCTGCCTCAGCCTCCAGCCGCTCGACCCAGAAGCGCCCGTCGTCGAGCGAGGCTCGCGGCCGGCCACATCTCCTCGCGATCGTAGTACCGGAACACCGCCGGTGTGTCCTGCGGCAGCACCACCCAAGGTTGCTTCGATTCGGTATGGATGTGGATGTCGGGTGCCAGCGCGTCGGGCTCGTCCAGCGTTCCGATGCGCACGAAACGGACGAGCGGTCCCGCCCCCGCGTAGTGGCTCCAGACCGCCACGTGGCACCGAGGGCAGCGGAATATCTTCTGCCCCCTGCCGCTCGCCGACGGGGTGTCCACGAGTTCCGGACTGCCGCTCGCGATGGTCACCCGGTCGGACTCGATCAGCGCGTTGAGCGCATACGAAGTTCCGGTTTCCCTCTGGCACCAGCGGCAGTGGCAGCAATGGACGAACAGCGGTTCGGTCTCCATCCGGTAACGGACCAGCCGGCAGGTGCATCCGCCTTCGAGCGGAAAGGACCAGGGTCGGGTGAGCATGGGATCGCCTCGATGACAGGGGCCGGGGCGTTGGCGATCGCCCTGCCCGCAAGGAGGAGAATACGGCCACCCTCCGGGAAAGGCACTTTCGGAAAACTGCTGGTGAGCGCGAGCCTGTGACGGGTACCATACCGTCCGATTCATGTGCCACGTCGTCGATACCTCAGCCCTTCCGCCCGATCACCGCATCGAACACTGGCAGCGCATGATGCTCCAGTTCTTCTGCGCGGAGCTCCGGGTCTTCCCCCATGCCGGCCACGATTTCCAGGCCGTCGCCCGGACGCATTCCTTCGGCGCGATCCGGCTCATGCAGTTCGAGGGGAGGCGTTCACCCTCTCCTGCGCCATGACCGGGGACGGCCCCGAACTCGTCGCACTGGTGCCTGTTTCGGGCCGGTGCATCGTGCGCAGCGGCGGTGAACCCGTCGGTCTCGAGCCGGGCAGCCTGGGGGTGCTGGACACTGGCAAGGCAGTGGATCTGGAGTTTCCCGGCACCTTCAGACTCGTGGCGGTGGGCGTTCCGGGCCATCGACTGCCTGCGTTCCAGCGCCGCCGCAGCGCGGGAGACGTCGTCCGGATGGATGCGACAGCCGAGTCGCCCGCACTGTTCGTCGCCTTCGTGACCGCGCTGGCCCGGTTTCACGAATCGCTGGATACGCGCGAGAACATCAAGACGACGGATACCGTGGTCGAACTGCTCAACGGTTCACTGCGGCGACATTTCGGTTCGCGCGTGACCTCCAAACGGGACCAGCATCATCGCGACCGGATCGAAAAACTGGTCGAGAAGGAGTTGCGCAACCCCGCGCTCGACATCGCCTTCATTTCCCGGAGCGTCGGTCTGTCGGCTCGGCACGTGCACCGCCTGTTCTCCGAGGACACGGTGTCCCTGACCCAGTGGATCCTGGAACAGAGGCTCGACAGCTGTTTCCAGGAACTGTCCCAGGACGCGGCCAGCACGCGCACCATCGGCGAGATCGCCTATTCCTGGGGATTCAACGATCAGGCGCATTTCAGCCGCACCTTCCGCAAGCGCTTCGGCACCACCCCCAGCGCATTGCGCGCGGGCCGCTCCGCGTCCGATCCGTCCTAGGAGGCACGCGGTGTCATGGACACCGGCCCCTCCCTGGAGCGCGACTGCACTTTTCCCCAGCCGTCACGGGGTGGTCTGGCGTATTTCGACAAAAACGAGTCACGAATAGACAAGCACGTGAAGGCGCCTGCCACTACCTTACCGACCCACAGGGAAGGGGACGCCAAGCCGTATCGGCGAGCCCCGTCAGAAACGCAGTAAACGTCGGGAGTCAAAAGGAAGTCGCGGCACATCAGCCATTTGTTGGCGATGGGTACGCGGCTGACCAAGGTGGTTCCGTCCGGTTGCAAGCGGCGGGCTCGATACCCCATGGGTGCGCGCCCGCGTGCTGTTGCTGTCGGGCTTCGGCTGTGAACGGCCGGGCAGCGGAATCGCCGAATCGCACCATGGATTCAGCGCAAACGTCCGAATTCTGCTTTACCGCCTATCGCCGGGATGCCTATGCCCGGGACGCCGGGCGCCGTATCGGTCACGTTTGTGCCATCGCCTCCCCCGCCCTCGTGGCTGTCGTGTTCGCATGGATCGGCGCATGGCCCGTTGTCGTCTTCGCGGGTGCCGTCTCCCTTTCCTTCGTCTGGCTGCTGGCCTGCATCCACGTGCAGGACGGTGATTTCGAGCGGGTCCTCGTTCAGGGCGACCGCCTGATCATCGAAACGTGCACGGCAGGACGCCTGTTCAGCACGGAGTTCAACCGTTACTGGGCCAGGTTGGTCGTCAGTGGCGAAGGCCGTCGGAACGCTCCCCGCCTGTGGGTGCGTTCGCACGGCAAACAGATCGAAATCGGCTGGCTCGCCTCTGCGGATCGAAAGGCTGCGCTCGCGCAGCATCTGCAGTCGTGGGTCGGCACTGCGTATCACTGAGGTGCACATCATGGGAGGAGGAATGAATCGATTGCGTCGGCCCGCCACGGCAGGCTTCGCCGCGTTGGCTGCGTGTCTGTCCGCACAGGCGTTTGGAGGGTGGACATTGCCCGAGGCGGTCACGCCCGTCGCGGAAGACACCGCGCACGTGCACAACCTCTTCATGCTGATCGCCTCGACGCTGTTCTTCGTGGTGCTGGCCCTGGTGCTCTACTCGGTGTTCACGCATCGGAAGAGCAAGGGTTACAAGGCGGCCACGTTCACCGGCCCCAAGGGCGGCAAGCAGGTGTTCTTCACCCTGGCGCCGTTCGCGGGCCTGCTCTTCATCGACTACGTGATCTTCGGCATTCCGGCCTACCACGCGGTGCTGGCCTACGAGGACACCAAGACGAACGCCGACATGGTCGTCAAGGTCACGGGCAGCCAGTGGAAGTGGCAATACGAGTATCCGGCGGACAACGTCAAGTTCGTGAGCGTCCTCACGACCCCGCAGGAGCAGATCCACAATCAGCAGCCCAAGGGCGAGAACTACCTGCTCGAAGTCGACAACGCCGTCGTTCTTCCCGTTGGCAAGAAGATCCGCTTCATCACCACGTCCACGGACGTGATCCACAGCTGGTGGGTGCCCGCGTTCGGCGTGAAGCGCGACGCCATTCCGGGCTTCCTGCGGGAGTTCTGGGCGACCATCGAGAAGCCCGGCATCTACCGGGGCCAGTGTGCGGAACTGTGCGGCAAGGATCACGGCTTCATGCCCGTGGTCGTGAAGGCCGTGCCCGAAGAAGAGTTCCGCAAGTGGATCGACGAGCAGAAGGCCGTCCAGGTCGCTGCTGCGGAATCCGCCGGCAAGGAATGGACGAAGGACGAACTGATGGCTCACGGCAAGGAGGTCTACGAGAAGACCTGCGCCGCCTGCCACAAGCCGGACGGATCGGGCATGCCGCCCGCGTTCCCTGCGCTGGCCGGCAGCAAGATCGCCACCGGTCCGTACGTCGACAGCGACGGCCACCTCGTCAAGGACGGTCATCTGGATCGCGTGCTGAACGGCAAGACCGGCACCGCCATGCAGGCCTTCCGCGAAACCCTGAGCGACGCCGATATCGCGTCGGTCGTGACATACGAGCGCAATTCCTTCGGCAACAAGACTGGCGATGCCGTCCAGCCCGCCGTCGTGAAGAAGATGCGCTG